>CAZQAF010000015.1:2160-52888 GCA_964591175.1 uncultured Desulfobacteraceae bacterium
GGCGATTCACTCAGTTGAAGTTCATTTACTGATTGAAATCCCAAATATCAAATACCAAAAACCAGACAAATCCCAATGACCAAAATTCGAAATTCCGAATGTATGTAGTCGTTAAAGGATATGTGTAATGGCTGAAAACAAAGTCCTTCTGACCCAAAAGCGAGACGGTATCGCCGTTCTCACGCTGAACCGGCCCGAGGTGATGAATTCTTTCAATTTTGCATTGCTTCTTGCGTTGAAAGATGAAATTGAAGCGATTAAATTCAATGAAAAAATCCGAGTCGCCATCATTACCGGTGCCGGTCAAAAAGCCTTTTGCGCCGGCGCGGATTTAAAAGAAAGAACCACCTATACCGAACTTCAGGTAAAAAAGTTCATTTTTACCATCAGAAATCTCTTTACCGATATCGAATACCTCAACAAGCCGGTGATTGCGGCTGTAAACGGCATCGCCCTGGGCGGTGGAACAGAGCTCGCCCTTGCCTGTGATATTCGAATGGCATCCGTGAATGCTTCTATGGGTCTTACGGAAACCCGTCTTGCCATCATACCCGGTGCCGGCGGCACCCAGCGACTCCCGAGGCTGATCAATCCCGGCAAAGCAAAGGAACTTATATTTACGGGAAGACGTGTGGATGCCCAAGAAGCATCGCAGATCGGCCTTGTCAACCGGGTCTGTAAACCGGAATCCCTTCTGGAAGACTGCTTTGAAATGGCCGCCATGATCTGTGAAACCGGTCCCATCGCCGTCGAGCAGGCCAAATATGCCATCAATTACGGCCTTGAAACCGATCTTCATACGGGTCTCGGTATTGAATCGAATGCATACTGGATCACCATTCCGACGGAAGATCGTCTTGAAGGTTTAGCTGCTTTTAAGGAGAAACGAAAGCCGGTATTTAAAGGTAAATAGAGGAAATCTCATGACAGGCGAAAATCGAACATTCTGGGAAAGTGAAGAAAAAAAGCTGGATGAGCGGGTTTACCGGGCCATGTGGCCCGGTGGAGAAAAAGCTGTTGCGAGACTGTCGAAACAGGGAAAACAGCCGGTGAGAGATCTGATCGCCAAACTCATCGACCCGGACACCGAATTTTATGAACTCAGCCGCATTGCAGGGTTTGGGATGGATTATCCCGGCGTTGAGGACGTTCCCTGCGCCGGCATCGTTACAGGAATCGGAAAAATCCACGGCAATTGGACCATGATTTTAGCCAATGACAGCCGCGTGAAAGCCGGGACCTATTTTCCGATAACCTTAAAAAAACATATGAGAGCTCAAGCCATTGCAGAAAACTGCGGATTGAACTGCGTCTATATTGCGGACTCGGGCGGCGCTTTTCTCCCCATGCAGGCCGACGTGTTTCCGGACGACCAGCATTTTGGATCCATGTTTTATAACATGGCGCGAATGTCGGCCATGGGACTCAAGCAAATCACCATGAGTACCGGCGGCAATACGGCCGGCGGCGCTTATATCGTTTTTATGGCCTGTCAGTCGGTAATGATCGATAAACTGGCATATTCTTTTCTGGGCGGCCCGCCGCTGGTAAAAATGGCCACCGGTGAAGTCATTTCCGCCGAAGATCTGGGCGGTGCAAAAGTCCACACGCAAATATCCGGGGGTGCGGATTATTTTTGTAGCGATCAGGATGAGGCCATCGCGCAGGTTCGAGAAATCCTCATGCTGGAACCGCCCCAAAAGCTTTATTTTCACCGGTATGCCGAATCTCCCCCGCGGGTACCCGAAGGGTCGGTCTACGACATTTTGCCGGCACATGTTCATCAGGGAATCAATGTGCGCGCGGTTCTTGAAGCTGTTTCCGACGACAGCCACTTTGCAGAATATAAAAAAGATTACGCCCCAGGACGTGGAGACAATATCGTTACCGGAAAGATTCGCCTCAAAGGAATCACGGTAGGTGTAATCGCGGCCAACGGCGTGGGCATCATATTCTTTGAGGCCGCGTGCAAAGTCGCCGAATGGATCGTTCGCTGCTGCCAGGAAAAAATTCCCCTTCTGTTCATACAAAGCTCGCCAGGTTACATGGTGGGATCTGAATCGGAACATATGGGTATCGGGAAATACGGCGCGGACATGGTCAGGGCGGTGTCCTGCGCCCAGGTGCCCCGCATCCAGCTTGTCATCGGACCGGACAACGGTGCGGCCAACTACGGAATGTGCGGCAGGGCATACCGGCCCCATTTTCTCTTTGCCACCATGCGGGCAAGGACTTCGGTGATGAGCGGCCGCAGTGCTGCAGGCGTCCTTCTTTCCATTGAAGAACGAAAACGAGCCGGCCGGAATCAGCCCATGAGCGAATCGGAGAAAGAAGATTTCAGCCGACAGATGATCCAGAAATATGACGGAGAAGCACATCCGTTTTACTGCGGTGCCCGTCTGTTGAACGACAGAGTCTTAAAATTTTCCGAGATCCGGAACTGGCTGGCCGCGGCATTTGAAATCAGTCTGTTGAAACCCATCGGAGATCCTTCTTTCGGGAACTTTCGATTTTGACGTTGAGAAAGGAAGAAAAAAATGGCGTTACTTAGCTATCCGAAAAAAGTCGTTTTAGGAGATATTACCGTTAGGGACGGTTTTCAGCATGAAGAAAAATTTATTCCAACCGACGCGAAAGTGTGGTTGGCGGAAGAACTTATTCTTTCGGGATTCAAACGTATTGAAGTCACCAATTTCGGCCCGCCGAAAGTGATGCCTCAGTTCAAGGACGCCGATACGCTTTTAAAGCGCATCCGTTCCAGCAAAAAAGTCGGGCATCTGTTGAATGATGTTGAGATTACCGCCATAACCATCCGTGAAAGAGCTATCGAACGCGCCATCCAGGCCCGTGAGGAAGGTTATGGACCGGAGCGAATTTTGCTTATGGTTTCCACCAGCGAATCCCATCATCGCGTCAACTCCGGGCTCTCGCTGGATGACTACTGGAAAATGTGCGAAACATATATCCCGAAAGCCCATGACGCGGGAATGAAAGTCAATGGTACGGTGAGCACCATCTGGGGGTGCCCCATCGAAGGTCCGACGGAATTGAAAAAGGCCGTTGAATTCACCCGACGCTGGCTGGACATCGGGGCGGATGATATCGAACATGCCGATCATGACGGTTCTGCGCCGCCAAACAAAGTCTACGAATACTATTCCATGATTCTCGAAGCCATACCGGACACGTCCAAACATGTGGCGCATTTTCATGTTACCCGGGGCTGGGGTCTTGCCAATGTATTGGCGGCCCTTCAAGCCGGAATCACCCACTTCGAATCGACCATGGGCGGAACCGGCGGCCAGCCCGCCAACTTTATCGACGGCGTTCCCGTTGCCGGCACCGGAAAATACTATTACGAAGATCCCGGAATCGTGGGGCTTGTCTCCACCGAAGATATGGTCGTAATGATGGATGAAATGGGCATCGATACCGGTCTTGACGTGGATAGCGTCCTGCACATCGGACGCGTGGTGGAAAAAATTATCGGAAGACGTCTCCGGTCGGAATGCGCGCACACCGGAAGAATACCCAAAGGGATGACAGGAAGAATATAAAGCCACAATGGGAGTATATAATATGGTAAGCAAAAAAAAGACCCCCCATATCAATGTAGATTTTTTTGAAGATCTGACCGGTGATATTTGTCAAACACCCGGCAAAGGCGTCGAAGAAATCGGCAAACGGATCAAGGCGCTGAGAGAACAAAAAGGCCTTTCCCTGGACGAGCTTTCACACATGACAGGATTCGATGTCGAACTCTTGTCGAATATCGAAACCAATCAAGTCCAACCTCAACTCGGAACGGTCATCAAGCTCTCCAAGGCCCTTGACAGCGCTTTCAGCCGTTTAATTTCGGGAACCGGCGACAGAATCTATTCCATCACGCGCAAGCAGGAACAAAAAATTGTTTCGCGCTCCACATCGCAGAAGGGCAAAAAACAGGTCTATACCTACAAGAGTCTCGCACCTGAAGTCAAAGGCCGCCACATGGAAGCCTTGATCGTGCAGCTTGAAGAAAACCCTGACAAGGAAGTTTCCATTCATGACGGAGAAGAATTTATTTACGTGTTGGATGGTATCGTTGTGCTGAATATCGGAGAAGAAACCTTTGACCTCAACCCCGGAGATAGTGCGTACTATCTGTCCACGACGCCGCACCTGGTTGCTTCCAAGAAAGGACAAGCGACCATACTGGCGGTGCTGTACGAAGGATAGTTCCAACCGAGTGCGCTTTCGTAAATAAGGAGAAATTTTGGATTTTAATACCGTTGCAAACATCGATGATCTCGATCACGAACACACCGCAAAGCTCGTTTTGGACATGTTCCATCGTATCATCATCCATTACGCCTTGTGGTTCAACGAAGTCCACCACCAGATGGGGATGGAAAGAGCCCTGGATATCCTGAATGCCGCATCTGAAAGAAGCTACGAAATTCAAATGAAAAGGCTGTCAAAAGTGCTGGGATTTGAAATAAATGATGGAATTCCCGCGGCGCTGCTGACCATGCCCAAAACATCTTTGTTGGCGCTGATGGATGGTGTGGCCGCAAACTGGCTGGCCAATGACGGCGTGTGGTTTCAGGCGGTGGAATTTACACGGGGTATGAATGATGCCAAACGATGCAATGATTCATGTTGGGCACGGTTCTCTCCGTTTGAAGCCCGGGCCGTTAAAAAGTTTTTAAATCTTCCTGAAAATCCGGGCATTAACGGTTTGAAAAAAGCCCTGAATTTTCGGGTTTATGCCCGCCTCAACACCCAATCCATGGTTGATGAAGGGCCGGACAGTTTTATCTTTCGGATGAATGAATGCCGGGTTCAATCGGCAAGAAAACGCAAAGGTCTTGATGATTACCCTTGCAAGTCCGGTGGAATCGCAGAGTATACGTATTTTGCCGAAGCCATCGATTCGAGAATCCGCACCGAGTGCATCGGCTGTCCGCCGGATGATCATCCCGAAGAATGGGTTTGCGCATGGCGCTTTACGTTGCCGAATTCAGAAACGTTTTGATGGGCACACAGGTTAAAAGACGTTAAAAAATGACGTCCTTATGAAAAGATCCCTATTCCGCAAACGGCAAGTGACAAATAGTCCTTTACATTTTTGGAGTCAATCCAGGTCAAGCAAGGTTTCGTCAACCATATGACATTATGAAGGAAGCAGTTTTCCTCCTCGCACGAAAGCCCGTTGGTACAATATTCTCCTTTACAACAAGGGCATGTTTTATGCATTTTGCTCCATTTCATAACCTGGCACTCCTCAATGGCTTAGCCAAATACTCATTTTCTTTCCCCAAAGTAAACAAATCGTCAAAGTAAAAAACGTGCATGATCGGCTGTTCTCAATATCGTTTATGGTGTGGCGATCCGTTATTAACAACATGCAAAAACCGTGCTACCGTTTTTATAAACGTGGTTATTATATTTATTCCTGATAGTTATATGATTTATATTGGACAGTTGTAAGATTTGTTCCGACAGTTGTATCTAAATTATTTCACAAAATTCATTCGAATTATGAACTAACTTACATAAAAGTTGTGAATTTGTACGTGTTCCGGGGATGGGAAGGAAAACGTTTATTTTCGGAAAGTGGTCGACGTGTCCGTATGCTAATGCGACCCTGATGGGCGCGAAAGGTGACGGAGACCGCGTGAACCAAATCCTCAAGTGGGAAAGGTTTTAGCAAAACCGTATCGAACTCGCCTTCTTCAAGGAGCCATGGGGTTCCGGAACAGCCGATGATCGGGGTATGCGGCCTGTCGGAATTGCGGATGTGCTTGACCACCTCTCTGTAGTCTATTTCCGGCATCAGGATGTCGATGTCTGTAATAACCGGGTCAAAGCGCCCGCCGTCAAAAGTTTTGAATTCCCTTTCGACCGTTTAAAGCGATTTCAACTTTAAATCCGGCCCTCGACAAGACCGACCGGACAACATCCAGAATTCCTTTTTCATCATCAATGACTAAAATTCGTTATATGAAGTTACCGGGTTTGTTCATCAGGATAGATATGTTGGCAATCGAGCAATAAATAAAGTGACAGCCATATTTTGTCAATCCGGATAAGAGCGCTTTGGCATTCCATTTTTCAACAGGTTATTAACAAAGATATATGCTCCCGATCTCACAGGCAATTATAGATGGACAGCTGTTAAGCTCCCGAAAATACGCTCTTTTTCAAACTCGTTTTATTCTTAACAATTTCAGATACATTTTGATAAAATACAAGTTATGAACAATTTTGAATCAACTTTGTCTTCTTTAGAAGTCTCGCGAAATCTTTTATTTGCAATCATTAGTGTCAAACACGACTCCGATTTTAAAAAGTTGAAACGCTCACTTTAGATTATCGTTGTATCAGAAAAAGGCTCAGGGCGGGCCAGTAGGTAATGATCAGCAGTGCGACCAGCAACACAATCATAAAGGGAAAAGCAGCCTGGTAGAGCTCGCTGATGGATTTATCAAAGCGGAAGCTGGCGATAAACAGATTCATGCCCACCGGCGGTGTGAAATAGCCGATTTGCATGTTGGCCAGGAAAATGATGCCTAGGTGAACCGGATTGATTCCGTAATTTACCGCCACCGGAAGGATAATGGGAATCATAATGACCAGTGCCGAAAAAATATCCAGAATAGCGCCGAGAATCAACAGCAAGATATTCAACAAAATCAGAAAAACGATTTTGTTTGTAACATGGGCCTGAATCAGGTTAAACAAGCGAACCGGGATGTCGGCATCGATCAGGAAGTTGGTTGATGCCAGTGCGACGCCCAAAATCAAAAGGATTGCACCCACCATGATCATCGATTCCCGCATAATGGATGGAAGCTGGGAAATCTTGATCTCTTTATAAATAAAAACCTCGACAATTACGACATACATGGCCGTCACGGCAGCCGCTTCTGAAATGGCAAAATATCCCCCGTAAATACCGCCGAGCACAAAAATCGGCAGCGGTATTTCCCATATCGATTCACGCAGCGCAGAGATGGCTTCCTTTACCGAAAACGGTTCACAAGGAATGGGATTTCGACGGTTTTCCCATAGACTCCAAAAGGACAACATCAACACCATCAGAAGCGCCGGGAAAATACCGGCCAGGAATAAATCATTAATGGTCACGCTTTTACCGATGTCCATCTGTTGTGCGATGATACCGTAAAGAATCAGCGGTAGCGAAGGCGGCAACAACAGCCCCAGACTGCCTGATGATGTCACCAAACCGATGCTGAATTTATCCCGATATCCGGCTTCGGTTAATGCCGGGTACAGAAGGGCGCCCAACGCCACGATGGTCACCCCGGATGCACCGGTAAAAGCGGTAAAAAAAGCGCAGGCAATAAAAGCAACAATGGCCAGGCCGCCCGGCATCCATCCGATAAATGCCTTGGTGAGTTTAACCAGGCGGTGAGATGTCCGGCTTTCGGCGAGTACGTAGCCGGCAAACGTAAACAGAGGCAGTGCCAGCAACACCGGTGTATCTGCAATGCGATACATTTCAATGGCAATAACCGAAAGGTCAACACCCTGGTAATGAAATCCAAGCATTGCAAATGCCAGAATGACGGCAAACAGCGGCGTGCCGAAGATGGTCAGAAGAACCAATATCAGAGCAAAAATATACGGGATCACGACTTGGATTCAACGATTTTTTTAAAATTATTCACGAATAGCAGGGAGTAGCGAACGGCCATGACCATAAAACCAATGGGAATGATGGATTCACACAGCCATGACGGAACCTTTGCAAAAGCTCTCCCGCCCACGGAAAACTCCATTTGCACGAATCGCAGACCGTAATAAGCCCCGATTAAGCAAATCAAAGCGGTAAAGAAATCCACAACGGATCTGGCAACAATTTTTGCACGTTCCGACAGGTAGCGATCCATAATGTCGATGTTGATATGTCTCCCCTGCCGGCTGGCAACCATCGCTCCCACGAGCCCGACCCAAAGTACCAGGATGCGCACGAGTACATCGCTCCAGACAATACCCGTTGAGAACAAGTCGCGAAGTAAGATTTGGAGAACCGCCATGACGATCATCAACAAAAGCAGCCCCACCAGAATCGAATCTTCCACATGTTCTATGATCATCTGAAAACGCTCTAAAAAGGATTTACGGGGCTGCTCATTCATTGGCGCCGGACTCCTTTGCACGATACTCCTTGATTAAACGACTCATTGTATCGACCATTTCCTGGGATAATCTGTGGCTTTTGATCAGCTGTTTCGGCACTTCGGAAGCATCTTTGAACCATTCCTTGAGGGCTTCGGGGGATGGTTTGATAAACGTTATCCCCTGTTTACGCAATGTTTGCATGGCTTTTATGTTGTCTTCCCGGTTGCGCCGATCGAGCGCTTTAAATACGTTTCCCATAATGTCTCGAAAGACTTCTTGATCACGTGGCGCGATTTGTCCAAATGCTTTGCGATCGATGGCCAGAACCCCATAAATGTATAGAAACGGCTCATCCATTAAATATTTGATCTGTGTGTGCCACTGCAGTGCCAGCGCGCCTATGGGGGGGGTGGTCACGGTATTGATAAGGCCGGTTTGGAGACCTGCCCGAACATCGGCGATGGACAATGGGATCGGCGAAATATCGAATGCTTTAACCGTGTCCAGAATCATCGAGTCATTATCCGGAATCCAGACTTTCTGCTGTCGCATGTCTTCAACGGTATGGATGGGAACCGTCGACATGACATAGGCGAAGCCGCCTTCGGCGATTCCGAAAATGACCATTCCATGTTTTTCAAATCCTTCCATGATGCGACGGTCCAAGTGTTTGCGAACATAATCGATCTCCTTGAAAGATCTGAAAAACAGCGGCAGACTGTAAATTTGATTGTCGGGGTATATCCCGGATAAGCTGCCGCTGACAAAGGCGCCGCCTTGGAGCTGTCCGATACGGATCTTGCGAAGCACTGCTTTGTCATCCCCCATCACGCCGCCCGGATAGTACTTTATCAGAACCCGGTTATTTGTTTTTTGGGCCAGTTCCGCAGCGCCTTGGCGCATTTTTTCCATCCATACGGATCCTTCCGGCGAGAGGGTTGCGATTTTAATACGAATGGCCTGGGCCTGACCGGCCAACATAAAAACGAGCATAAACGCTAAGATTCGAATCATTTTAAAAATAGTCCTCCCCGCTTTTTAGCAGTTCCCTCGCCCGCTTCTGGGCAAGAGTGTTCAAAAGGGTATATCCCGGGACATGCGTTTGGGCGGCTATCACCTCGTGAAGCAAACGGTCATAAAGTTTTCGATCGAACATGAGACGAGCGTAGTACTGGGCGTACATGACCTTAACCATTAAATTCTTGTTCTTGGAAATCTCCAGGGCGCGTTGGAAATGCTGTCGTCCCACCTCGGGTTTGCCGCCCAATGCCGGTGGAATAAATGTCGCCAGCACGCCAAGATACAGATGCGCCGCGCCATCCTGGTAGAATTCATCCAGTTCGACAACCCGCTGCATAATGGCTTCCACCCTTGAGATCTCCGCCACGGCATTCCAATCTTCCCGATGCGTCTGAATCCATGCGGCCCACGCCGACCCCAGAGTAAACAAATCCGGAACGTCATTTTTCTTCAACTGTGAAAGAGCACCTTTAAAGTCTTTGAAACTTTTCGTTCGAAAACGGCAGGTATCGGGCTTGCGGACACAGAGGGCTCGAAAAGCATAATCCAATGCTTTATCGGTAAGTTTCCCTGCCCTCTCCTTGTCTTTAACAAAAACATTGGTATATGCGGTATAGATGTTTGCCGCCCCGCGAAGCAGGGATTCATTGTCCGGATCCTGATACAGCAGACTGTCGACCATCAACAGGTATGCTGGCGCTCCGGCTTTTACAGTAGCGAGGTCATCGTAATTCGAAATGGCGCGGGATAGATTTTGGGTCATATCGACCGATGCGGAAGAAATAAACAAAGAACATCCGGTCATCAAAAAAACGCATATAAAGGGGAAAAATAGCGCAACAAAAAGACGTTTATCAGATCCGTTACGGAAGAAGTTGCGGCAAAAGAAGAACATGAAACGCACCACCAAAAATTTATTCAATGAAACCGAAATCTCGTCTTGAAAACCCATAATTGGCTTAAAAATTCTTTTTAACAAAAAATTATAATATAAACAACAGGTGAAAAAATCGGGTTAACCTTTAAGCTCAATGGTCTCCACCAAAACCCTTGCCGTTCCCTTTTTGTAAAAACCCAGCCTTTTGGCTGCTCCGGCGGAAAGATCGATAATTCGGCCTTGTACAAAAGGACCCCGGTCGTTCACTCGAACGATGATATGCCTGTTGTTTTCAAGATTGGTCACACGAACATATGTAGGCAGCGGCAGATATTTATGCGCCGCATTCAATCCATTGGGATCAAACGCCTCGCCGTTTGCCGTCATATGTCCGCCTTTTTGGCGACGTGTCTCGTATCCGTACCAGGAAGCGATCCCTTTTTGCCGATAGTTGCGGGCCTGTTTTACAGACATGGGGACATACCGTTTCCCCCTGACCACATAAGGAGATGCTTTGACGCGACCTTGCCGGATCGCCTCTTTCGGGGGCAAATCATCGATGGAATCGATATCTTCATGCATTAACGGCCAGTTCAAGGGCGCCATGACGACAATAAAAGTGTATTTGCCGATTGTATATACGGTTTTTCCGGCAAATTTAGTCACCTTATAAGTTGTTTTGATCGTTCCTTTTGCGATTTTATAGGTGGTTTTTACGGTTCCCTTTGTGACCTTGTAAGTTGTCTTAAAAATTCCGCAGGACCCAAAAAACAAAAATGCTGCAAATAACGCAATAGATAATAGAATTTTATTTTTTTCAAACCCCATGATACTTTTTGGCCATTTTTGAATGGCAATTAAATCCGTTTCGAAAATCTATACCATAATTTGTTTTTCATGGCGAGAAATGCATTGATTTCAAATTCAGCAGTGATATTAATATTCGTTTTTATTTTATAATCCGCAATTTCCATAACGATCAAATCAGCTCAATCCGAACATTCCATGAGAATCCGTCACCCTTTGGTGCTGATCAAAGCATCCATTTGCTTTGTAAACGCTGGTCGTGCAATTGGGAGCCTTGCAAAACTTCAAAATCATCAAAGGAGGATATTTCTCATCCATACGATTTAAAACCCTTCCGCCCCTGGTCGATTTTCCCGTGGGAAAACAACCTGATTCTCTGGCAGCGCCGGGACTTTGTCGACGAGAAAGAAGACTGCGGCAAATTTCGGCTGATAGAGCGTTTCTTCTCACCTTTTATCGGATAGAAAGTGTCCATCCGTAAATGAAGATTTTTGTTCAAGGTTAAGGCTTGCGAAAAAAATAACCACAGGCATACAACTCATATTCCGAGGATTATTTTCTGAGCATAACGCAAAGATTGGGCAAAAAGACCATTTACGGATGGCCACTATATATTAGAATTCAAACAGTCCTCCAACTGATCCAAATATCCGCCGTAAAAATGGTCCGCACCATCGATGATGTCGAAACGGGCATCGGGATTCCAGGAAGCTATCAATTTTTTGACGGCATTTGCAGGGGCAATGTCGTCCCGGTTGCCGGTGACCACGTATTTAAGGGAATTCATCGTGGAAACGGATGCAAAATCCATAAATCCGACCGGCGGCGAGACCATGATCATCCGGTTTACCGGAGTGTCTTTCTGCAGGACATGTGCATTTACCCAGGCTCCGAACGAATATCCCGCCAGATCGATTTGATCCATCCCCATATCTGCAAGAAAAGAAACGGCGGATAAAACATCCGCTTGTTCTCCCACACCGTTATCATAGGTACCACCGCTGCCGCCGACTCCCCTGAAATTGAATTTCAGCGTCGAATAGTCTTTTAAATCGTAAACGTGTACGATGGATTCCACCACCAGATTATACATGTCTCCGCCATACAGCGGATGCGGATGCGTCACGGCCACACCCTTCTTTTCATCTTTGATGTTAAACAGCCCTTCCAGTTCATAACCTTCGGACATAAATGTTACTCTTTTAACCATTTTTGCGCCTCCCACACAATATATTGTATATTTTTTTTCTTGACACACAATAGAATTTTCAATATTCTTTTTTTAAATTCTGAGTTTGCCCCCATTATTTAAAATTACGTCAAAGCGGCTGAACGCTCGGTAATATTTTTTATAATATATCGGCCATCGTAAACAGAAATGCATTAAAGACAAATAGACGATATATGGAAATTCTTTGACGGCCAAAGCAATTCATCTAATCGTCTGAAACACGGTTGATTTTAATCGATAATTCTCTCTTCTCCTTACATAAAAATGCCGAGTCGTCAAATTGGGATATGGTCTGGAATTAGCTCGGAGAAGTATCTTATTGCGATATAAATCATTTTCGCAAGCCCTTCTGAAGAGGTAGTTCCATCCTTGACGTTTTTTAAAAAAGGAGGGATGAAGAATGAGAGTTATATCGATTGCCAACCAAAAAGGAGGCTGCGGCAAGACAACTACGGCAATCAATTTATCCGCATGCCTCGCCCATCAGCAACGAAAGGTGCTTCTCATCGACATGGACCCTCAGGGTCATTCGTCCATGGGTTTAGATGTCGATACCGGCGGTCTTGAAAAGACAGTTTTCGACGTTATCGGTCAACCTGATCGCACGAAGGAAACCCTTGGTGACATCGTTCTTGAAATTTCGAAAAACCTTCACATAGCCCCTTCAAACATATCCTTAAGTTTATTTGAGCAGCATCTATCGGGAGTTCACGGAAGAGAGAGCAGGCTCAAAGAAGCCATCGATGGTTTGCATCGAACCTATGACTATATCATCATAGATTGTCCTCCCAGTCTGGGACTGCTGACCTTTAATTCGCTCATTGCTTCCACTGAAGTGATTGTTCCTGTTGAAATGAGCCTGTTTTCACTTCATGGAATCAGCCGGCTGTCTAAAATCATAGACTTGGTCCGGAAAAAAACCGGGCATAAACCCTTGATGAATATCATTGCGACCATGTATGACAAGCGAACACGAATATCAAATGAAGTTTATCAAAATATTCAAAAAAATTTTAACGAATCAATGTTTCGAACCGTTATCCATTCGAATGTAAAATTGAAAGAAGCGGCAAGCTTCGGAAAACCCATCGTAGAGTATGAGAAAAGAGCCCGGGGATTCATCAACTACATGGCGCTTGCAAGAGAAGTGACGGCTCAAGAAGAGATGCTTGGCATGAAACTTTTAAAGGACACAAAATCCCAACACTTCGCCAAGAAAGTTAAAAAGCAATTCATTTTTCATGGCCCTGAAGCAACCAATGTAAAGATTGTCGGAAATTTTAACAATTGGATTCCCGCCGATGCGTCGAACATGATGCGTAACAAAGACGGAACATGGACAAAGAATTTCTTCCTTGCACCAGGAAGCTATCAGTACAGGTTTGTCGTTGACGGCACATGGGTGGAAGACGATAACAATTCCGAATTCGTCGATAATTCATACGGAGGCAAAAACTCCGTGATTCAAATACCTTAAAGGAGCTATTTTCAATGGAAAGAAAAAGGCTTGGCAGGGGAATCGAAGACATTTCGAATATCTTTATATCAGCCCGAAAGGATAATAAAACGCCGGGAGGATTCTCTTCAAAAAAGTTAAGGGACGCGACGTGTGAATCCTGTGTCAGCGTCATTCATGGTTTCCAAGAAGCGCCTAAATGCAAAATATTCACCCTCGAAAACAAAAAATACGGTGTGCGATATATGGAAAGAATATCGCCGTCGAGTGCGGATTATTGCGAATTTTTTGAGCCGATTTCCCCCAAAAATGAAAATCCCGATACCGTAAAGGAACCGTCACCGGACAACGCCAAAATCGAGTGCCGAATCGAAGAAAGCGTCGCCGTCCGTAGAATTATTTCATTTCCACCGTTGCCCAATGTCCAGCAGAATATTTTAAACTCCCTTTCCAAGCACCTTGAAGAGAACTACAGTATAACAAGCATTGACCTGAGAAAGACGGACGAAATCTTGCGTCCGGGAAAGATAAAATACATCGATGAAGAGGTCACCATTTGCATCGAAGATCATCCGGTTGCGTCTCGGTTGTCACAGGAAAGAAAAGGTTAACGATACGATGTACTTTAATCTTTAAATTCGGAATACACCAGCCAATCGGCGGGAATATGAATTTTCCATTTAACGATCTGAGGTCGGCTCCAGGCAAATTGCCCGCTTTTCCCGATGATCGGGGGAATCTCCGATGGACTTTTACCCAGAAGAATTCTTCGCGCGATTACGCCCGCATCTTCGCCCTGCCCTTTGCCGAAACAAACATAGCCGCCAACGGCTCCTTCCGGTCCCACCACGAAATCCCAAAACGCAAACGGGGGCACGGGTGAGTTCCCGACCGTCCATTTGGCGAGTTCATTTTCATCCACATGGTTTTTCTATCCGCATAGCCTTGTCTGACATGGTTCCGGAACGCCTTCCTCCTGTTAAGTTTGGATTGTCCCCCGAATCAATGACTGAAGAAGAGCTGGGGAAGCCACGTAGCCACCTGCGGAAAGAAAACGATAACTAGCAGGCCAATCACCTGGAGCATTACGAAGGGAATGATGCCCCGGTAAATATGGCCCATCGTGTACCCCTTCGGAGCGACACCCGCAAAATAGAACAAAGCGTATCCGAACGGTGGCGTCAGGAAAGATGTTTGCAGATTAACGCACATGAGAATGGAAAACCACAGGGGATCAAAGCCGAGTTCCAGGGCAATGGGCATGAAGATAGGAACTGTCACCAAAAGAATCGCCGCCCAATCGATGAACATGCCCATGATGAAAACAATCAGCATCATAATGAACAGCGCTGTCCACTTGCTGAGGCCGCCGCCAATGAGAAGATTCGAAACCACATCGCCGCCGCCCATGCTCAAAAAGACCGTACTGAACATCTTGCCGCCGATGAAAAGCATCATGACCATGGACGTCGTTCTGAGTGTGGAGAAGCTCGATTTCTTGAGCACTTCCCACGAGAATGCCCGGTTGAAAACGGCCAGCAGGAAGGCTCCTGCCGCACCTAATCCGGCTGCCTCGGTGGGTGTTGCAATGCCGAAAAGAATGGTGCCCATAACGAGGAAAATAAGTGCCAGCGGCGGAAGGAGCGATTTGAGGGTCATGGTCCACTTTTGCTTTGCGCTCCACTTGCTGGCTTCCTCTTTGGAAATGGCAGGACCGAGCTTGGGATTGAGATTGCAGCGCAGGATGACATAGGCAAAGTACAAACCGGAAAGAACAAGACCCGGAAAGACGGCGCCCGCAAAAAGGTTCCCTACGGATGTCTCTTTGAGGCCTGTCAAACCACCGTAAACAACCATCATGATGCTCGGAGGAATCAAGATGCCCAAAGTTCCGGCGGCACAGATGATACCGCTGCTGAGCTCTTTCTGATATCCTTTTTGCATGAGGGCCGGTGATGCGAGAAGCCCCATGGCCACCACCGACGCGCCGATAATGCCTGTTGTCGCCGCAAAAACAGTGCATACCACCACCACCGCCAGCCCCAATCCCCCTTTGATGCCTCCAAGGACGATGTACAGGGCCTCAAAAAGATCTTCGGCCACTTTGGAGCTGTCCAGGAGCTGAGCCATGAAGATGAAGAGGGGGACGGCGACCAGCACATAATTATTCATAAGCCCCCAGGTGTTGTTGACGAACAGGTCGAACAACCCCGGCACGTTAAAACCGTTGTCGATCAGGCCGAAAAGCGTGGCGACTCCCGCCAGTGTGTAAGCGAGCGGATGCCCTAGAATGATCGTCAGCATCAGCGTGCAGAACATGGCCACTGTGAGAAACTCCGGACTGAAATGCATATCTGCGTCCTCTTATTCCCTAAATTATGCTCTTAAAGAGCGGATATTCTTTAATAAATCAGAAACCCCCTGTATGAACAGAAAGAGAAAGCTCAGTGCCATGATGATCTTGATCGGGTAGATGGGGGGACCCCAACTGGTCGAATTGCGTTCCAACTCCACAGTGGATGTGTAAGCGTATTTGAATGACCAGATGGTCAGCAGGGAAAACACGGGTATGAAAATGCCCACATTCGTTATGATATTGATAATGGCCTGTTTTCTGGTTGAAAACCGCGTGGTTAATATGTCCACTTTGACATGGCCGCCGTGGACCTGTGTGTATGAAAGGCCGAGCATATAGTGTATGCCGTAAAGAAAGGTTGTGAGCTCGAAGCCCCAAATGGTTGGCGCATCGAAGACATACCTCATGATGACTTCATAGATGACGACGACGGTGAGTGGAACGATCAAAAGCGCGCCGATCTCTCCTTCTTTTCGGTTAAAAGCATCGATTCCCTTCGGAATAATGTCGAACAGAAGGCTTTTCGATGATTTCGGAATCTTTGTGGGTGCATCCGACATAGCATCCTCCGATGATTAAACTGTCATTCGATTTCAATAATTCCCGGGTGATTGTATTCCGCCCCCAAAAAGGCTTTCACGGGGGCGGAATACACAGCGGAGGCCGGCAGAAATCTACTGCGTTATCTTGCCTGAAATATAAGTCTCATACGGCCAGGGAGCGACACCGCTTCTCGCGCTTCTCCAATCCGCAAAACTTTTCAAAAACGCTTGCTGAGAGTCCACGATCTTTTTCACATCTGGATATTTTTGCTTGAGACTTTCAACATAATCGTGGGTGATTTTACGGAACTGAATGAGGGTGTCCTTGTCCATTTGGACGATCTGGACTTTCTTTTTAAAGAGGTCAATGGCTTCGGCGTCAAGACCGTTGATCCAGGAATTGGACCATAGCTGTGTCTCTTTGGCAGCGGTTTTGACGATCCATTTGAGATCTTCCGGAAGCTTGTTGTAGGCGTCTTTGTTAAAGAAAACAGTACACTGGCTCGCAGGTTGATGCACACCCGGTTCAATGACGTACTTGGTGATTTCATCGAATCCCATGGGATAGTTCATGGCCGGAGCCGAAAATTCCGCAGCGTCGATCACACCGCGCTCCAGTGCAAGATAAACTTCTCCACCGGCCAACGGGCTTACCGAGGCGCCCAGTTTATTCATAATATCCATATACCAACCGACGGTTCGAACGCGCAGCCCTTTAAAATCCGACATCTTTGTGGCTTTTTTGTTAGAGAAAAGGCCCATATCCTGGCCTGTCTGACCGCAAGGGAAAGCGACCAGGTTATATCGGCCGTAGAGTTCCTGCATCATGGCCATACCGCCTTTTTCATAGAGCCAGATATTGTATCCCTCATCGTCCAGACCGAAAGGTATGTCTGCCAAGGGAACGAAAGCTTCGTTTTTCCCCTTCCAGTATCCCGGCCAGTCATGTCCCACTTGGGCGGAACCCTTGCTCACCGCGTCGAAGGTCTGCATGGCGGGCACCAGTTCTCCGGCCGAGAAAGGTTTGATGACCAAACGACCGCCCGATGCCAAGCGCACCGTGTCACAAAAATGGACGGCGACATCATAGAACAAAAGGCCCTTGGACCAGGGCATGACCATTTTCCATCGGAAGGTTTGCGTGGAGGGCTTAACTCTGAGGTGGGCCACTTCTTCGTGGCGTTTGTCGGTGCCGAATTTTTTCCGTTTTCCCGCGGCCAGGGAATATCCGGACAGCATCGTGATGGATATAAACGCGATGAAGCAAAGTTTGAGTGTTTTTTTCATGATGTTGATCTCCTTACGAAAATGCTGATTGTTTCCTGCGGTTGCCTTTACCATGAATCACCGCCGAAAAGGCCGGTGAAGATGACGCGTTGTTTCACCCCCTTTCATTTTAAGCATGCGGCTCGCGCTTTTGAGCCTGCCGTTCGGCAGGTGGAATTGCTGCGGTTGTTTTGGGTATTTGTTTCAATTACTGTGCGCGGCCATCTTTTTAATTACGCATTTGGTATAATTTCATATTGGTAGTACCATTTGTAAATTGTTCCAATTTGCTTGTCAAGAAAAAAATTGAACGGTTCAAAAAAATATCTGAATTTACAATTATAATACAATTTATTACTATTATAGAATGTTATGAACGGACCGCTTCGGCGGAAAGGGGTATCACGGGGCAAGGAAATTATGGTTTGACCATTGATCCATAGTGTTCACTCGACTGGCTGAGAGCACAATTCTTAAGCACAATTACAAATTTAATGAAAAATTCGTCACATGGCTTATGGATTGGAGCACGAAGCTTTCGGCAGGCGCACGATCATAACCGGCAGCTGACTTCGTCGCACCACGCGTGTGGCGGTGCTGCCCATCATAGCATCCGCCAGTAATCCATGGCCATGGGTACCCATGACCACCAAGTCGCAACCGATTTCTTTTGCCTGGGACAAAATCAACTCCACCGGCTCTCCCTGCTTGATGATAACGTCATCAACCAAATAGGGGCACTCTTCCAGCTCCTTGCCCACATCATGACAAAACGTTTCGACACGAGTCTTGATGGTATCCAAAACTTCCTGGATGTTTCTATCTTGAAGTTCCTGCCATTTGTTTTCTCCCAGCATAGTGGCCAGACGAATCGTTGCACTGTGAGAAATCTCCTCCAACACATGAATAATGGTGATGCGAGCGCCGAACCGATTGGCGATGCTTGCCGCATAACCGAAAGCGTAACGCGCATTTTCTGAAAGATCGGTTGCATACAGTATTTTTTTAATTTCAGGAATCATTTTTTCACCTCGGAAATAATTTCTGCGATATGTTTGACTTGAATCTTTGAGCGCCGATTGTCCATCCCGCCTCGAAGCTGGAGGACGCAGCCGGGGCAGTCGGTTACCAGAATCCGGGCATCGGTCTTTTCGACATTATCCAGTTTCTTTTTGAGGATTTCTGAGGATATTTCAGGAAAATCGATTGAATACGATCCACCGAATCCGCAGCAAACATCTTCGTCTTTGGATGGCACATACTCATAGCCCGCAATTTCAATCAGCTTTCGGGGTTCGTCCGTAACGCCCAATCCCCGGCAAAGATGGCAAGGGGAATGATAGGCCACTTTTTCGCCGGTTTTTTTATATTCTTTAGCAGTAACGTTCAGTACGTTTGTCACAAACGAACTGAAATCGATAATTTTGTCCGTAAATTGCTTCAGATTGGCAGGCGCATTCGGATCGTCCTTAAATATTTTTAGATAGTTATGCTTGAGATGGGAGCCGCAGGAAGCGCAAAGGGTTAGAATATAATCGCATTTGACGGAATCCATTGCTTTTAAATTCTGTATGGCCACTTCTTTTGCCGTTTCTTCTTCAGACGCCATCAAAGCGGGCAACCCGCAGCAGGTTTGATCCATGGGGAATTCCACCTGAACATCATGACCTTTAAGGATATCCAGCAATGCTTTCCCCTGTTCCGGGTAGATAAAATCAATGGCGCACCCGCAAAAAAGAGCGACGCTATATTTTGGATGGATAACTTCCGGCCGCAATTTCATCCATTGATCCCTGAACGGTATTTTGGCAATCGACGGAAGACTACGATATTCATGTTCTTTTCCAAAAAAAAGAGGAAGATGGCGAATCATCGGTTCTTTTCCAACAAAGGGCTTTTGTGCAAGATAAGCCCGGCGAAGGATAAAATGAAAAAGCCTGCGGTTTTTCATGACTTTGGAAAGAAGGAAATTTTTTGCTGGCGTTTTTCCTTCTTGGTCCAATACCGCACGGTAAGTCTTTTTGATAAGATATGGCAGATCAATATCCACCGGACAGACTGAACTGCAGGCTTGGCAGTTAATGCAGTTTCTTACAATTGCCCTGTCGTTTTCCTTTCCGTGGTAAAAAAGAGTCAGAATCAGACCGATGGCACCGATATAGACATGGCCGTATTTATGTCCGCCCACCTTACTATAAATGGGGCAAACATTTGCGCAAGCGCCGCATCGAATGCATCTTAAGGCTTCGGAAAATACAGGGTCTTTGGCAAGAGCAAGACGGCCGTTATCCAGAAAAACAATATGCATATCTTTCCGATCCGTTGGAGAAGATCCGCATTCCGTTGCGCCTTTGATCCAGGTTACATAAGAAGTGATCGCCTGACCGGTGGCGTTTCTGGGGAGAATTTTGAGGATTTTAAGCATCGATTTCAAATCGGGCATCAACTTGTCATAACCCACAAGTGCCACATGAACCCTCGGCAATGTGGTAACCAGCCGCATATTGCCCTCATTGGTCACCAGACCGATCGCTCCGGATTCGGCAATGGCAAAATTGGCGCCGCTGATGCCCATATCCGCCTCAAGATACGCCGACCTGAGGACTTGGCGAGCGACCTTGACAAGTTTGTCAATATTTTCAGAATCCAGTTTTTTTTGGGTTACCCCTTCGAATAAATCCCCTACCTGGTACCGGGAAAGGTGGATGGCAGGCATCACCATATGGGACGGCCCCTCGTGCCGCAGCTGGATAATCCATTCTCCCAGGTCGGTTTCCGTTACGACAAAACCGTTCTTTTCCAAGTGATCGTTTAAGAACGTTTCTTCGGCAGTCATCGATTTGGACTTGATGATCTTTTTGACATTATTTTCTTTGGCAATAGCGGCAATGATCTCATTGGCTTCGCGTGCATCCTTGGCAACATGTACCTTGGCGCCGGCGGCTTCAGCATTGGTTTTGAATTCTTCAAACAGTTCCGTAAGACGAGACAGGGCAGCATCCTTTCCGGCGGCAATCTCCTCTTTGATACCTCCAAAATCGATGCCCTGATAGACTGTGGGCCGGTTTTCCCGGTAGACGGTATTGAAAGTGTCCAATGCCTTGCGCAGAAACTCATCTTCGAGCGCCTCCTTGAGCTTCTTTTTGTATGATTTTATATCCTGAGCGGTTTTGATCATGCTTTGTTTTCCTCCATAATAAGAATGTGCAATTCCTTGGGTCCATGAACACCGACAGCCAGCACGCGCTCGATATCTGCCGTTCGGCTTGCACCGGTAATGAAGGCATAGTATACGGGATCACCCGTTTTCAAGACGGCATTCAGCTCCTTTTCAAGGGACTCACTGTCTGGTTTGATTTTTGAGGCAGGCAATACGGCGACGTGTGTCTCGGCGAGCATTGTGGCGATACGAATATCCTCGGATGTAGAATCGAGAACAAGGGTGCCGGTTTCAGCGATACCCCAGTCTACAGGCGTAAGCGCCGTGTGGATCTTATCGGCATGCGGCCTTAACGGAAAATCCAGCAGCGCCAGATTTGCCGTTTTGCACTGTTTTTTCAACGAATTCCGCTCTTTTGCCGTCAATCCCGTGGCCACGATTGCCTGCCCCCCTTGCGCTTTGGTTAAATCCGCGGCGTATTGAAAAGCGTCTTCTAAACAAACAATTTTTGAGACAATAGCCTGGACGGCTTCGGCTTTCTCCTGCATTTGCTTAACCAGATCTGGATTCTGCATGGCGCCTCCGTATTGGGATAATGGTTGTACCATTACTATTATTTGAATATTAAATTGTCAACATTAAAAACAAAAAGAACTTGCAATATGATTTAATATCTGTTAATTTACTGAAAAATAAGTATAATTGTATTTAAGATATTGAATCTTCCAATATTATAATTTTGGTCGTACCATCTCCATGTTGTCTGTTTTGAAAAATATTTCTTGCCTTTGCGGCATTCAAGCCTCGAGGAGGAAACATGATTAACCCGGTATTGCTGAAAGAATTTAAAACCGTGCTGGGACCGGAAAATGTCCTTGCGGATCAGGCCGACTTATTGACATATTCATATGATGCCGCCGTGTTGAAAGCGGTCACGCCTGCCCTCGCCCTGCGTCCCGTTGACAGTGAGGCTTTGAGCCGGGTCGTGCGCCTGTGCAACGAAAATAAACTGCCCCTGACGGTTCGCGGCGCCGGCACTAATTTAAGCGGAGGGACGATTCCTTTGCGCGGGGGGGTGGTGGTTTTGACGAATGCGCTCAATAAAATATTGGAAATAAATTCAGAGGATATGTATGCCATTGTTCAACCCGGTGTTGTGACGGCGAGATTTGCGGCGGCTGTTGAAGCCAAAGGTCTATTTTATCCGCCTGATCCGGGAAGCCAGGCGGTTTCCACCCTCGGCGGGAATGTGGCCGAAAATGCCGGGGGGTTGCGCGGTCTTAAATATGGTGTTACCAAGGACTACGTCATGGGACTGCAATTTTTCGATGTTGATGGTGAACCGGTAAAAACCGGATCCAAAACCGTAAAATGCGCTACCGGCTATAATCTGGCCGGCTTGCTGGTGGGATCGGAAGGCACCCTGGGGGTCTTTAACGAAATTACCTTGAAGCTGATTCCGCCTCCGGCCCATCAAAAAGCCATGTTTGCCGTTTTCGATGATATAGACAGAGCTTCTGAAACCGTGGCCGCTATCATCGCCCATCGGATTGTGCCGGCCACCCTGGAATTTATGGACAATTTCACCATCCGGGCCGTCGAGGATTTCAGCCGGGCCGGTCTGCCGGTGGATGCCGCGGCCTTACTGTTAATAGAAGTCGATGGGCATCCGGCTCAGGTCGAAGAAGATGCCGGAAAAGTGGAATCATTGTGCCGAAAAATCGGCGCCGCCTCCATCCGGGTGGCCAAAGATGCGGCTGAGAGAGACAAAGTCTGGGAGGCGCGGAGAAGCGCGCTGTCGGCCCTGGCAAAATTAAAGCCGACCGTGGTGCTGGAAGATGCCACTGTT
Organism: uncultured Desulfobacteraceae bacterium; assembly: GCA_964591175.1. Lineage (GTDB taxonomy): Bacteria > Desulfobacterota > Desulfobacteria > Desulfobacterales > UBA11574 > UBA11574. The sequence goes on from CAZQAF010000015.1 coordinate 24,855, forward strand.
CCCAGGAGCAAGATTCCTGAAATGGTGCGGGCCTTGCAAGATATCAGTAAACAATATGATATTGCCATCGGCACGTTTGGCCATGCCGGTGACGGCAATCTTCACCCCACGATTCTTACGGATCGCCGAGACAAAGAAGAATGGGAGCGGGTGGAGGCCGCCATTGAAACTGTTTTCGACAAGGCGCTTTCGTTGGGAGGAACGCTTTCCGGTGAACACGGAACAGGCATCGCCAAATCCTGTTTCCTTGAGAAAGAGACCAGCATGGCGACCATACGCTATTCCAAACGTATCAAAGCCGCTATGGACCCGAACAACATTCTTAATCCTGAGAAAATTATCGGTCATGTTAAAGCGGGATGAATTCGTTTTTCTTAACCCAGAGGACTAAATGCCGAATATCAAAGTTCTAACAAAACTAATGCGGGAACTGGAAGATCAGCTTGTGGTATGCATGCGGTGCGGTATGTGCCAGGCGGTCTGCCCGGTTTTCGCCGAAACCGGCTTCGAGGCTGATGTGGCCCGGGGGAAGCTGGCGCTATTGGACGGACTCTTGAACGAAATGTTCAAAGACCCCCAAGGTGTTTACGAACGTCTTAATAAATGCCTTTTGTGCGGATCATGTGCGGCCAACTGCCCCAGTGGTGTGAGCGTTCTGGAAATATTCATCAAGGCCCGTGCGATTCTCACCGGTTTCATGGGGCTCTCGCCGGCCAAGAAATTGATTTTAAGGGGGATGCTTTCCCGGCCTGAAATCTTTGACAGAGTTGCGGAATGGGGCTTAAAATTTCAGAAAATTCTTACGAAGCCTGCCAATGAGATTATCGGCACTTCCTGCGCCAGGTTTGTTTCACCGCTGCTGAAAGACCGGCATTTCATGCCACTGGCCCCGGTGCCGTTTCACCGCAAAATACCGTCGCTAAATACAGACAAAGGACGCTCGGGCCTGAAAGTACTTTTTTATGTCGGATGCCTTATTGATAAAGTTTTTCCGCAACTTGCCCAAGATGTTATCGATGTCTTAAATTATCATGAAGTCGGCGTTTTCATACCCCAAAAGCAAGGCTGCTGCGGGATACCGGCCATTTCCTCCGGAGACCTGAAAACCTTTAACCGGCTTGTTCGTCATCACTTGGAAATATTCCATGACGAAAAGTTTGACTACCTGGTGACGGCGTGTGCCACCTGTACGTCGACGATCAAGAAAATTTGGCCGATGATGGCGGATAAAGCGTCCGAATCGATCGAAAACGAAGTCGCCGAAATCGCCCAAAAGACGTTGGATATCAGCCAGTTCCTAGTAACCAAGGTCGGGCTGAAAAAAAATGCCACGGCGCATATTGACACTGCCGTAAACGTAACTTTCCATGATCCCTGCCATCTCAAGAAATCTTTGGGCGTGGCGGCCGAACCCAGAGCGCTGATCAACGCCAACCCCGGATACCGCCTCAAAGAAATGCCTGAAGCAGACCGGTGTTGTGGTTTGGGGGGGAGTTTTAACTTGCATTATTATGAGCTGTCATCTAATATCGGAAGGGCAAAGCGGAACAATATCAAAGCGTCCGAGTCTTCTGTTGTCGCCACCGGTTGTCCGGCATGTATGCTCCAAATTTCTGACATGCTATCCCAATCCGATGATAAAATCGCTGTTAAACATCCTATTGAAATCTACAGGGAGCTAATAAAAATCAATGGCACTCACGCTTAAACCGATTAAACCCAAGCGTATTTCCGATCAGGTTTTCGATCAACTCCGGGAATTGATCTTCCGGGGAGAAATGAAACGAGGCGAGAAAATCCTGCCTGAGCGCGAACTATCCGAAATCCTACAAGTCAGCCGCACTTCGGTCAGAGATGCCATCAATAAATTGGTGGTTATGGGTCTTTTGGAACAAAAACAGGGGCAGGGAACGTTCGTGCGCAGCCTGGACTCTATGGAAAAAAACCCGTTGGCTGCGGCCCTGGAATCCCAAGATGCGTCTTTGGAAGATCTGCTGGAAGTCAGAAGGGGCCTGGAATGCAATGCGGCGGCTTTGGCTGCCCAGCGCGCCGTTGATGAGGACCTTCACTTTCTGGAAAAAAGCATTCAGGAAATGCGAATTGAAGTTGATTCGGGTCGCCTGGGAACCGAAGCCGACGTATCCTTTCATATGGCGATTTCCTTTGCAGCCAAGAATCCGGTGCAAGTGTATATTATGAAAAATTTTTACGATTTTCTCTTTGTCAGTATCAGAGAGAATTTGGCCCACCTGTATGAAGATCGTGCCAACATCGATATGATCATTAAACAGCATACGGAAATTTTCAACCACATCCGAAATCACGATCCGCAAAAGGCTTATGACGCCATGAGGCGTCACATCAATTTTGTGCTGGATTTCGTTAAGGGAATTCAAACCGAAAAATCCTGAAACAAAGATTTATGGCCGCAAAGACACTTATCTGGAACGTGACTTTTTATTATCTCTTCGCTTACCATTTAATAAATTCAAATCTATTTTAATTTTACTCTCCCTTTAAAAAAACCTTCAAGATTCGATTTGCAGGACAAATACCGACAGAAAATAGCTGGATATTCCTACAACAAAATCGGATGAACTCTCCTTACAAACAATCGTCGTTATGTCTATGTTTAATCTAAAAAGATCGAATGAAACGATCGAATTCTAAGGAGCAACTTTATAAAAGGAAAAAAGATCCACCTAATCGTTACATATACGATCGGCTAAAAACTCGAATACAGATTATACGCAATTGGGCCGTTTCAGCGGCCTTTTAATAACGGAGGACATGACGATGAAATGTACCATGCCAAAATTTGCCGGCGGCTGGAAGATGGCGATTTCAAAATTTGTAGGCCTTGGGATGATTGTCGCCTTTTTAGTATTGACGCCCAAACTTTCCGAGGCCGGCACCCATAAAAAAATCGATAAAACCGTGACTCGCGCCGTTTTGTCCAATGGACTGCATGTGATTATCGTGCGCAACCCCATTGCGCCGGTGGTGGCCACCGTCGTCAATTACAAAGTGGGCTCCAACGAAGCGCCGCACGGGTTTCCCGGTATGGCGCATGCCCAGGAGCACATGATGTTTCGCGGGAATCCGGGTTTATCGGCCGGTCAGCTCGCCAACATCACCGCAGCCATGGGCGGTATGTTTGACGCCGACACCCAGCAGTCGGTCACCCAGTACTTTTTCAACATCCCTTCACAGTACCTGGATGTTGCCCTGCGCATCGAAGCCATTCGCATGAGCGGCGTGCTTGACAGCGAAAAACTTTGGCGAAAAGAACGCGGCGCCATCGAACAGGAGGTGGCCCGGGATTATTCCAGCCCCGAATATATCTTCTACACCCGACTCCTGGCGGCGATGTTCAAAGGTACGCCTTATTCACATGATGCCTTGGGCACCCATGCCTCATTCGAGAAAACCACCGGTCCCATGCTTAAAAAATTTTATGACACCTGGTACGCTCCCAACAATGCGACCCTGATCATCGTGGGAGATGTTCACCCCCAAGATGTGCTCAAGATGATCAAAAAACGTTTCGGCAATATTCCGGCCAAGAAGCTGCCCCCGCGGCCAAGCGTCCGCTTAGAACCCATAAAGCCTGAAACCATTCGGCTTAAAAGCGACCTCCCCTATGGATTGGCCATCATCGCTTTTCGGCTTCCCGGCTATGACAGTCCGGATTATGCCGCTTCCCAGGTGCTCGGGGATGTGATGAACAGTCATCGCGGGGACCTGTATCAATTGGGAGTGGACGGTAAAGTACTGAGTGCCGATTTTAGCCTGGATACATTTCCCAGGGCGGGTTTGGGATACGCCGTCGCGGCATATCCCAAAGACGGCCGTGTAAATAAAGTGCTGAAAAATCTCCGCAGCGTTTTGGGCAGCTATATCAAAAACGGGGTGCCGGTAGATCTGGTGGAAGCGGCTAAACGACAGGAACTGGCCAGCGCCGAATTTCAGAAAAACTCGGTATTCGGACTTTCTATGGCCTGGTCACAGGCATTGGCAGTAGAAGGACGCCGGTCTCCCGAAGATGACCTGGAAGCCATCTCCCGCGTATCCGCAGCTGATGTGAACCGGGTGGCCCGCCGCTACCTTGATTTGGACCATGCGGTGGTTGCCGTTCTCACGCCCGAAGCTTCCGGAAAACCTGCATCCGCTCAAAACAACATGGGTATAGAGAAAGTTGCATTGCCTCAGAATCGAAACGTCGTTTTACCGGAATGGGCCAAAAGGGCGTTAAAGCGCCTGTCGGTTCCCGCCTCAAAACTCAGTCCGGTGGTCAAGGAGTTGCCCAACGGGATCAAGCTGATTGTTCAACCGGAGTCCATCAGCCACACGGTGAGCGTATACGGGCATGTTAAAAACAATCCATACCTGCAAACACCTCCCGGCAAGGAAGGCGTCGACGAGGTTCTGGACGGACTTTATGATTACGGCACCCAAACAATGCGTCGGAAGGCCTATCAAAAAGCCCTGGATGAAATCGCCGCAAACGTTTCCGTGGGAACGGATTTTTCTTTGCAGGTTCTGACGGATCATTTCGATCGAGGGGTACAGTTGCTGGCGGACGACTTGCTGCATCCGGCCCTGCCGGATACGGCATTCAAAATCGTCCGAGGCCAGGTCAAAGCCATTGCTGCGGGAAAAGAGCAAAGTCCCGATGTATTGACCCACCGGGCACTGAAAACCGCTTTATTGCCCCGGCACGATCCTGCCTTGCACTGGGCCACGCCGAAAACGGTAGGCGCGCTGACATTAAAGGATGTTCGAAAATACTATAGCGCTGTTATCCGGCCCGACGAGACCGTTATCGTGGTCATCGGAAATGTGACGCCCGAAAAAGCAGCGTCGGTCATAAACAAATATTTCGGCGCCTGGAAAGCCGTCGGTAAAAAACCCAACCTTTTGCTTCCCCGTGTACCGTCAAACGCTCCTTCCACCGTCAACGTTCCGGACACCAGCCGGATTCAGGATGAGATCATACTGGCCGAAACACTGGGCATAACCCGATCGGATCCGGATTACTATGCCCTGAATCTGGGCAATCACGTGCTGGGCGGCGGGTTTTATGCCACGCGTCTGTACCGGGATCTGCGCGAGCAAACCGGACTGGTGTATACTGTCGGAGTAGATCTGGAAGCGGGTAAAACCCGCAGCACCTTTGCGGTGACTTACGCCAGCGACCCCTCCAACGTCTCTCGAGCACGCGCCATCGTAGAACACAACTTGAAAATGATGCAAACACAACTGGTTAGCCCCATCGAGCTGCAGCGGGCAAAAGCGATGCTGTTGCGCGAAATTCCGCTGGCCGAATCCAGCTTGGGAAGCATTGCCCGGGGATACATCCACCGGTCGGTTTTGGACCTTCCTTTGGACGAACCGAGCCGAGCCGCGAAACGCTATATGGCACTGACGGCCCAACAGGTCAAATCGGCATTTGCCAGGCGGCTTCGGGTTAAAAACTTGGTTCAGGTCACGGAGGGTCCGGCACCCCATTAGCCGAAAATCAAATCTTCACAGGAGGTAAATGATGCTGCACTATTTCCCGTTGGCGTTGCCGTTTTTGTTGATACTCTTTTTTCTGTTTATTTTTCTGATCGTCATGATTGAAGTGGGCGTTCTCGGATACGCTTACCAGACCATCGGTATCAACCGGCGTTACGTCTTTTTGCTGCTGTTGATGTGTTTTTTGGGCAGCTACATCAATATCCCGGTTTATCAATTGCCACCGGAGACCGTTCGAACCGCCGGCGAGGTGACATTTTTCGGTATTCCGTATATCATTCCCACCGTCACGCAATATCCGGGAACGGTTATCGCCATCAACATCGGCGGGGCTGTTATTCCAACAATTCTATCCATCTATCTGATTTTCAAGAATCGACTTTTCAGCACGGCGCTGCTCGGGGCCGCTGTGGTGTCGGTTGTCGTTCATTGGTTGGCCCATCCGGTTCCGGGGCTGGGCATCGCTGTGCCGCTTCTGGTTCCGCTTGTAGCATCCGCGGCGGTGGCGATGCTGCTTTCCACGAAGTATGCCCCGGCGCTGGCTTACATTGCCGGTACACTCGGAACACTGATCGGCGCCGATCTTTTGAACCTCGGTAAAATACAGGGCCTTGGAGCGCCTATCGCGTCCATCGGCGGCGCCGGAACTTTTGACGGCATTTTCATGACCGGCATCCTGGCGGTTCTGCTGGCCGGACTGATGACACGCAAAAATAAACCCGCCTGAAACCATTCAGGGGCGTTGCTTTGTCCATGGAAACCTTTGGCTGTAGGACACTCACCGACAGCAAGTTCTGGCAATCTCCTACAGGAAAATCAGAAGGAGGCTTATACCGGATTTTTTAAATATGCTTAAAATAATAATAACTGAAAATGCAAAAGAATCCGTTTAACCGCTTCTTTTGAAATTGCATCCTACAGTGTCAGTCGCAGCCTGGCGCAATAAAAGGATATCAACTTCAAAGGAGCTCAATTTTTCCGGAATTTAGATCGATCCGGGTATTTTTATCAAAACAGAAATGTTAGGAGGATAAAATGATTTACAAACACTCTCGAACCATGCGTTACCTGTTTATCTTCGTCGTTTTGCTGCTGACCCTGGGCGTGACCCAATGCGAGTCACGGTCTTCCGGTTCAATGGCAGCACAGAATTCCATCGCCGTCGCCAGCGCGGCGACAAATGCCGGACCCACTATGCAGGCCCCGGCGCCGATGAAAGTCAATCCGTCAGCCGAAGACCTGAGTACCGCTATCGCCAGGGTTGCCAAGGAAGCACTTCCGGCGGTGGTCCATATTGAGGTCACCCAAAGTCAGGAAGTCAACAATCCGTTTCTGCCCTTTGAGAACGACCCGTTCTTTCATTATTTCTTCAACGCTCCCAATCAACGGATGCCTCGCAAATTCAAACGAGAACTCAAAGGCCTGGGAAGCGGTATGATCATGGATGCCAAGGGATATATTTTGACCAATAACCATGTCGTCGCCGGTGCCAACAAAATTCAGGTGTTTCTGGCGGACGGACGTGAATATCCGGGCAAAGTCGTCGGCACCGATCCAAAGACAGATCTTGCCGTCGTCCGTATAAAGACCGACGAAAAGCTTCCCCATGTCACTTTCGGGGATTCGGATAAATTGAAAGTCGGCAACTGGGTGGTGGCCATCGGCGCCCCCCGGGGTCTGGATCAGACCGTCACACAGGGCATCATCAGCGCCAAGCATCGTCGGGGTATTTTGAACCCAAGCAGTTACCAGGACTATTTGCAGACCGATGCCGCCATCAATCCGGGGAACAGCGGAGGCCCCTTGCTGAATCTGCAAGGACAGGTCATTGGCGTCAATTCCGCTATTATATCCGAATCCGGTGGATTCGAAGGCATCGGCTTCGCGATCCCGAGCAAAATCGCCGTTCACATCGCCGATGAGCTCATCAAGAACGGCAAGGTGGTACGCGGTTGGCTGGGCGTCAGTATCCGGGACGTCACACCGGCGATGCAGCAGTCCATGAAGCTTAATGTTTCCCAGGGCGCCCTTGTCGTTGAAGTGGTTAAAGGAAGCCCGGCCGATAAAGCGGGTTTTCAAAAAAACGATATCATAACGGGGTATCAGGGAAACAAGATCCGGAATGCATCGGACCTGCAAAATCTGGTGGCAAATACTTCCATCGGGAAGGAAGTCGCCATGACCGTTATGCGAAATGGGAAATCACAGACCCTTAAGGTTAAAATCGGTAATCTTCAAAACGCCGTTAAAATAATGGCGGCCTCCGTGAACAAGCGGATGGGTGTGGTGGTAAGACCCGTAACTGAAAAAGAGGCTCAGAAATACGGCATGCATGAACCTAAGGGGGTGGCCATAAAATTGCTCCAGCCGGACGGGATACTGGCGAAAGCCGGTTTTGAAGTCAATGATATTATCCTCTCCATTGACGGCCAACCCGTGAGCGGCGTGCAAGGTTTTGTCAATGTCGTTCAATCGCTGAAACCCCACCAGTGGGCTCAATTTTTGGTCCTGGATCACCGAACCGGTCAAACCGGTTACATCCGGGTAATGGTCGAATAAGATGCAGATTGATAATCCGTGCGTGCATGACGGCACAAAACTTCCGTCATGCACCACGGGCTTTCACGGCACTGCGCCATGGCACTTAAAGATTACAGAGAGGCCGATATGGAAGATCGAAAAAAATTTTCACTGGGCTACTACATCTTCATTTTTTCATTGATTCTGTTTCTGGAAACGATCTTTTTTTCCGGAACGGCCGTCAAGGAAATTTCTTACAGCAAGTTTCGGGATTTGATCCGGACGAACAAGATCCAAAGCGTGATCATCGAACCGGATCGAATCTACGGCTTGGAGAAAAGCACTCATTCAGCCGGCAAATCCAAATCAGACCCTGCCGACTCCCGGGAACAATCCAGTTTCACACCGCATCAAAAACATACGCCCTGGTATCTGGACTTCGGCAAATTGACCGGTAAACATCAACAGAAACTTGACCGCCAATTCACGGTGGTACCCCTGAAAGATCCGCAGCTTCTACCGGATCTTCAGCATCACGGCATCAATTACCGCGGCAAGATCGAATCCCATTGGCTCTCCCATTTTATTTCAAACTGGATTATTCCCTTGGGGCTCTTTTTTCTTCTCTGGAGCTTTATTGTTCGGAAAATGGGCAAAGGCAGCAATTTTTTGAGCCTGGGTAAAAGCAAGGCCAAAATCTATGAGGTTGAGTCATCTCAGAAAGTTTCCTTCGAGGACGTGGCCGGTGTTGACGAAGCGGTGGAAGAGGTCAAAGAGGTCGTTTCCTTTCTGAAGGAACCGAACCGTTATACCCGGCTGGGTGCCAAGCTTCCCAAGGGGATCCTGCTGGTGGGCCCCCCGGGCACGGGCAAGACGCTCTTGGCCCGGGCAGTCGCCGGTGAAGCGGGTGTACCCTTTTTCAGTCTGAGCGGATCGGATTTTGTCGAAATGTTCGTCGGTTTAGGGGCGGCCCGTGTCCGGGATCTGTTCAAAGATGCGAAAACCAAAGCACCCTGCATCATCTTCATCGATGAACTGGATGCCGTGGGAAAAAACCGATCCCAGGGTGTTTACACGGGCAGCAACGATGAACGAGAAAACACGTTGAATCAATTGCTCACGGAAATGGACGGTTTCGATCCCCAAGTGGGCATCATCATTATGGGGGCCACAAACCGACCCGAAGTTCTCGACCCGGCACTGTTGCGGCCCGGCCGGTTCGATCGCCAGATCCTCGTAGACCGGCCGGATCTCACCGGACGCAAAGAAATATTCAAGGTGCACACCCGCGATCTCAGTTTAAATGAAGATGTAAATTTTCACACACTGGCCGCCGAAACACCGGGATTTGCCGGCGCTGAGATTGCCAATGTCTGCAACGAGGCTGCTCTGCTGGCTTCCCGTGAAGGGAGCAACACGGTTTCGGTTTCCCATCACAACTTTCAGGATGCCATCGAACGGGTTATTGCCGGCCTGGAAAAGAAAAACAGACTGATCAATTCCCATGAGCGGGAGGTGGTTGCCTATCATGAATCCGGACATGCCATCGTCGGGCACTTGACGCCCGGCGCCGATCCCGTACAGAAAGTTTCCATTATCCCCCGCGGCATCGGTGCTTTGGGATACACGCTGCAAACCCCTTTGGAAGACCGTTTTCTGATGTCGCGGTCCGAATTGCTCGGTAAAATCAAGGGACTGCTGGCCGGCCGGGCAGCAGAAGAACTGGTGTTCGGTGAAGTCTCTACAGGTGCTTCCAATGATCTTGAGAAAGTGTCTGATATCGTAAAAAATATGCTCACTGTGTACGGTATGAGCCGTCATGCACCCAATCTGTCCCTCGTGGAAAAAAATCCGAATCCTTTTCTCGGACAAGGTCCGATGCTGCAACATCGTTCGGAAAAACTTGAAGAGATTATTGATGAGGAAACACAGGAGATCATCAAATCATGTTACAAAGATGCCAAAGAAATTCTATTAAAAGAAAATGATAAACTCGTACACATGGCACATATCCTATTGGAAAAGGAAAAAATCGATGAAAAGGATATTCTCGAGATCCTGGGTCCCCGGGCACCGGAGAAAGAGGCAAAGGGATAGATCCCCGATGTGTCGGCTTGCCGACCGTCTGATGCAAGCTTGAATTTCAGAATAGATTTTCGATCATAGACAATTTGGTTTTGTAGTGTTAAAAATAAAAACCGGATCTATTGGTATATGCCTCAACATTTTTTAATGTGACCGTCTCTATTGAGAAGCCATCTCAATAGGATATAACATTACCGAATAAAAAAGGAGGGCTGACCGATGCCGGTTATTTTTATTTCAAGAGGAACCATGTCCGGCGTTCGCTTGCTGGTGGAATGTCTCCACAGCGAAACTGGAATTCGCTGCATTTCTCACGAAGATTTGGTGAAAGACGTCAATAAGCATGGAGAGATCGCTGCACGGGTTCTCGAAAAACTTGCCGTAGCGGCTTCGGCTTACGATCAATTCAGCGAGCTTAGATGGCCTTATATGGTCCTTATGCGAAAGGCTATGCTGGAGGAGATCCGCAATGACAATGTCGTATATCACGGTTATTCAAGTCACCTGCTTTTACCGTCCCTGCGCCATTTAGTAAGGATTCGTATCGAGGCGCCACTGGAAATGCGCTTAACCATGACCATGCAGCGGTTGGCATTGGAGGAGGAAAAGGCCCGTGAGTACATCGCCGACGTGGACAGCCAGCGTGTCAAGTGGGCAAGATTCATGTATGCGCAAGACATTCGCGATACCATGCTTTACGATCTTATCGTGAATCTGGGTCATGTATCCCTGAAAGCGGCCTGCGGTATTTTCGAATGCATCATGGCAGAGGAGGACTTTCAGGCCTCTAAAGAATCCCGAGCCGAGGTGGAGCGGCTCTACCTTGCAACGGAAATCGAAGAATCACTGGTCACCGATCCCCGTACGGCAACCTTGGAAATACGAGCCGATGTTCAAAGCGACGGTATCTGTCTCGTCGGACCCTACATAGAGGACTCCGAGCTGACGACGATTATGGAGATTGTTCAAACGGTGTCCGCCACCCAGGATATTCGATACAGCCCGGGATATGCATCCAAATTCGAAGATAACCGCCAGTTCCGAGCCTGGAAACATGAATACGGATTGGATACGGACAAGAATTCTAAATCCGCTTCCTCAACGCATCAGGAGGTAAAACGCAATGGTTGACGACAAATATTACGAAGAGATCGCATCGACTTTAACATCTATTCACGCGCTGCTGGTTCAGACGGTGGATATTGAACAAGCAGGCACGGAAATCAACCGTTCCATCCATGATCTGGAAAAACAGCAAATGGAGTCCGCCTCGAATTTGCTGGAACATGCCGCTGTCACGAATACCCTCGCCACCCATCGGACCGACATGGCGAAAGAGCGGACCGCCCTCGTGCGTGAGCAAACGCGTCTCTCCACCAAATCCACAGAACTCTCCGATATTCGTACCCAGATGGCTCACGAACGCACCGCTCTTGCCGGTCAGCAGACGAATCTTTCCGTATTGCGTACGGACTTTTCACGATCCAGGACCGGCCTTGCCGAACAGCGCAATAGAATGGCCGCAACCCGCACACAGTTTTCAGAAAAACGCACGGCATTTGCCGGCACCCGAACGGTCTTTTCAAACATGCGCACTGCGCTGGCTCAAGGGAGGACCTACCTGGCTCTTATTCGTACCGGACTGGCATTTTTGACCCTAAGCATTGCATTCTTCCGTATATTCGGACTCTCATGGTGGTCAATTTTTGATGGTATTCTGGCGGTGTTGAGTTTGGCGATGACCGGAACAGGACTTGTGGGGTACAAACGCGCGAATCACAAGGTAAATGTTCTGCTGTTAAAGGTCCCGGAAGAAGAGGCGGCGGCAACTTAGTAGTAGTAGATGCCGTCTCAAAATAAAGATTTTGGTTCAAAATCAAGGCGGAGTCGAGTTTTAATCCGCAGGCATACTCAAGGTTGATCGCTGAAACGTACTTTTTGTTGCGTCTGTTTCATAAACGATCCTCTACCAATCCACTATATCGTACGGCATTTCGGATCATCGAAGATCACGTTAATGCCGTACGTTGCCATATTTTAATAGACCGAACGCATCCACCCTGTGTTTTTATTCACAAGGATCTTGTCTACCAAAGAACCATTCTTTTTGGTGACGATTTCAGCTTCGAAGGCGTATCCTTCATCTTTTATTTTTCCCAGCTTCAGGTTCGGATTCCGAGTGGCGTTCAAATAGTTTTTCACAATCACCTTTGCGTCTTTTTCGGTTAACCGTCGATGCGGGTACCTGTATTGCGGATAGTAGCCGTAGCCAGGCCCCATCATACCGTAGCCCATGCCGTATCCCATCATACCGGGCCCCATACCGTAGTATCCCATCATACCCGAGCCCATACCATACCCGCCCCGGTAGGGGCCGCCATAGGGACAATACCATCCGCCTTGCGGCGGTGGCCCGTAACCGCTTCCCGGCGGCTGCGCATAGGCAAAGCCCAGCATCAAAAATACGGACAAAAGTACAACCGGTGTGATGACCATGTAACGTTTCATTTCGCCTCTCCTTTGCTTTTTTTGGCAACACTTACATCCTCCTTTGCCAGCAGAATGGGAGCGGGTAAATCGCGTAAAATGGCATCATTCGTTCGGCCGAAAAGGAAGTGCTCCAGGCGCCCTTGATGATGGGCCAGCATGATAATCAGATCGATCTCTTCCTCTTTGACCACCTTTTGAATCTCTTCTACCGGCGGACCGTCTTTAACCGATACCGCAACCGGAAGTCCTTTGTCTTTTTCGGCCTTTACCATATTATTCAAAACCTCGCGGGTAGCTGTGATCATTGCTTCATATTCTTCGTGAAAGCTGTAGACCGGCAAGTTCCAGCCATCCAGGTTGAACGGGTCATGAATCACGTGCAAAAGATGAAGTTTTGCGCCATATTGATGTGCCAGCGAGATGCCGACCTTTACTGCCGCGCGGCAGTGTAGCGTCGATCTGCTGACAACGAGAATATTTTTTAATGTTTTCATTGTTTGCCTCCTTTGACGGTATAAATCACCTGAATCTCCTTATGAAAGATAACTGTTCCACTCTCATCCAAATTCAACAATCCGTCAATCACCCCTTCAAGACTTCGATGATGTTTTCAAATTCACGGGTCTTGTTGAAAAAGTGATCGGCGCCAGCTCGAATACTCTGCTGACGATATTGTGGATAATCATAATTGGTCATAATAACGACCGTTATATCAGGCTGCAATTCCTTGATTTCGCCAAGCAACTGGATACCGTTTTTACCGGGGAGCCGGATGTCCAAAAGAACGGCATCGGGTTTGAGAACGCGAATATCGTCGAGTGCTTCCCCGGCATCGCCAGCTTGTCCGATAACTTGGACACTGTCAACGTCAGACAGCAGCTCGCACAATGTTTTCCGCAGTTTGACGGAATCATCGACGATGTAGATTCTTTTCATGCAGACCTTCCTTTCTATTTTTATCTTATAATAATCCATACCGAGCAATATAGAAATCGGACATCGTCTGATCTTGTTGTAGGCGTTTAGCGCAATCGGATGTCGGCGATTTTCCGACAAATCCTGTCAAACGAAGCTGATCCGGAAGGTTGTCCTTAATTCCGATTAATTTTATAGTACTGTCGAATATCTTTCTCCTTTAATTCCCTCTAAAACGTGCCATGATGGTGGCGCGCATGGGGCGTGATGGTTTCTTGAACCCTTTTAAGAAATCCCTCATGACGCTTGCTTTCCATGGCAAAATGGCGATAAACAGTGATTTTAGCCCAGTCCGTAAAAAAAGCCCCGATAATGGCATATCCCCAGACGATGCCGATGTCCTTCCAACTTATAGGCGTAATGAGGCCAAAACCATACGCCGCCATCAGCGTCCCGAGCAGTTTGGTCGCAACTGCCGACCAGATCATAACTGGCGCCGGAAAGGGTTTTTTCAGAAAAAAACCCTTGTTTCGCGCAACAAATAATGTCATATGCCCGGCCACCGTCAAGGTGAGAAATATATAGGTTTGTATCTGGGGCACACTCAAGTGCAGCCAGTCGATGGCCAGGTACAACATCAGAAAACTGCCTGTGACCCCTGTCAATCCCATGACGGTGGAAACCACGATAACCTGATGCATATTCCAGCGCACCGGTTTTGGGTTGAGATATGTCTTGTCGTACGCAATGGTCATAATCGGAACATCATTGAGAAAGGCCAGTAAAATAATCATAATTGCGGTGATGGGATAAAAATTGAAAACCAACATCGCCAATACCACAAAAACCATGATCCGAATGGTTTCCGTAATACGATATATTGCATATGAGTTCATTCGCTCGAAAATCCGGCGGGCTTCTTCGACCGCATTAATAATCACCGACAGGCCCGGTGCCGTAAGGACCAAACTCGCTGCCGCCCGGGCGGCATCGGTGGCGCCGCTGACCGCTATACCCACATCCGCTTGTTTCAGAGCCGGTGCATCATTTACACCGTCACCGGTCATCCCCACGATGTGGCCGCGTGCCTGCAGGGCTTTGACAATACCGAATTTATGCTCGGGAAACACCTGGGCAAACCCGTCCGCCTGCTCGACCTGATCCGCGACATCAGGGGCCATTTGTCCTTCTTTTTGATTGGCGGCAAGCAGCCTGTCCGCCGGTTCGATATTCTTCCCGAGGCCAAGCTGCCCGGAGATTTCCCGGCCGATGGCAAGATTGTCTCCGGTAACCATTTTGACCTGAACACCATGCGCTTTGGCCTGCTTAATGGTCTCGGCCGAATCCTCCCGGGGGGGATCAAACAGTGGTAGAATACCTAAAAATTGCCAGGATCCATTTTCTTCGGATCGTGCCACACCCAAGGTCCGATATCCTTTGGCGGCAAATTCATCTACCGCAGTTTCCGCTTTTCTTTTCGTGTCATCACCGGCGTCACTCATTTCGAGAATCACTTGAGGCGCCCCTTTGGTGACTTTGAAGCGCCTGCCTTGAGCATCCTTAACCGTTCCCTCCGTCCGTTTGTGGATGGGATCGAAAGGCAAAAATTTAAGTTGATCATACGTTCGCAGGGCTTCCGGATCTTGAACCCCATCGATGACCGCCAGATCGATAGCGTCCTGATTTTCCGGCTTTGAAGCAAGGGCGGCGGCCAAAATCAGCTCCTGATTGTTTCGCGCGCCGAATATCAAAGGCTCTCCCAATGTGAGCCGATTCTGTGTTAGGGTCCCGGTTTTATCAGAACATAAAATATCCATACCCGCCATTTCTTCAATGGATTCCAGCCTGGATACTATGGTTTTAAACTTAGACAGTGCCAGTGCACCGACAGTCATGGTCACTGAGAGCACCGCCGGCATGGCCACCGGGATGGAAGCCACGGTAAGAATGAGGGCAAACTGAACCAGTTCAAGAAATGGTGTTCCGCGAAACAGCTGTACCAGGACCAGAATGACTGCCAGACCGAGGCTGATATAAATCAGATAATCCCCAATTTGGAGTACGGCTTTTTGAAAATGAGAGACGGCTTTTGCACCGACAACGAGTTTGGCGGTCTTCCCGAAAAAAGTATTGCTGCCTGTGGCGGTGACAAGACCGACCATTTCGCCTTGTTTTCCGATCGAACCGGAATACGCAAGGTCGCCTTGTTTTTTGTTCACCGGCAATGATTCGCCGGTGAGCGCGGACTGATCCACGCTGAAATAGTCGCCTTCGAAGAGTTTGGTATCAGCGGGAATGATTTCTCCCAGACGCAAACGGATGATGTCGCCGGGAACCAGTTCCTTGGCCGGCACTTCCTGCCATTTTCCATCTCGCAGTGCGTGGCTCTTCAACGCCAGCTTCTTTTTAAGTGCATCCACGGCATTACCTGCCTGATATTCCTGCCAGAACCCCACAATGGCATTAAAAATCAAAAGCGCGATGATGATGTAAAAATCCGCCCAATGCCGGACCACCAAAGAAAGAATAGCCGCGACCTCAATCATCCAGGGAATCGGGCCCCAAAAATACCCCAAAAATTTGCGTAACAGGCTGACCTTTTTTTCCTCGATCTCGTTGAAGCCGTATTGATTAAGTCGATTTTCCGCTTCTGACGAGGAAAGGCCGCCCTTATCGGATTCGAGTTTTTTAAACAATTCCTGAATCGGGCTTTTTTCCGATTCCGCGCCGCTTATAACTACAGGTTCCATAAAATGATCCTCCTTTGAGTCTATCATGACCTATGCATTTTCTCGTTAAATCAATATAAGCAGCAGGAAAAATTTCGAAAATCAGTGATCGTCTGAAAATATTGTAGGAAATCCGGAAAACACCATGTCGGTTATCGTCTGACATAAATTGATGCTGTGACAAGAATTACAGGTGATGGACCAGGTTTAGGTGATCTCCAGAAATGATTTACTTGGCTGAGAGGATATCGAATGATTGAAATTCCACACAATGCGAAGAGGTTGAGGTGGACAAGAATATAACTGCGTATTTCGCAGATTAATCGATGAGATGATTTTGGAATGCATAACGGGTAAGCTCTGCGTTGGTCTTCATATTCATTTTTTCCAAAATGCGTGCGCGATACGTACTGATTGTTTTGACGCTCAAGTTAAGTTCTTCGGCGATTTCCGTAACCGTTTTTCCCGAAGAGATCATGTACAGCACCTGATACTCTCGATCCGACAACGTCTCATGAAGCATCTTCTCGGAATCCGCATCCAGGGCAAAAGCGATCTTTTCAGCGAGATGGGTACTGATATATTTGCCGCCGCGATGAACTTTTCGGATGGCTGCAATCAATTCGGAGGAAGCGCTTTCTTTGGTCAAATACCCGGACGCACCGGCCCGAAGAATTCGCAAAGCATACTGGGCTTCAGGATGGACCGTCAAAATAATTACCGGGATTTTGGGCTTTTCGATCTTCAGTTGTTTTAATACGTCCAGGCCGTCCATCCCCGGCATTTTCAGATCCAGTAAAATGACATCGAAATCATTTTCACGGACTTTGGCCAAAAGTTCGGTTCCGGTGCCGGCTTCATCAGAAACCACAAAATAGGGAGAGTCGGCAATAATTTGCTTCAACCCCTCGCGGACGATGGGATGGTCGTCGGCAATAATCAGCTTGATCATTCTGTCCCTCCTTTTCCGGAAATGGGAACGCGGACAATAACGCGCGTTCCCTTGTTGGGATGACCGATAAAATCAACTTTCCCGTTTAAGGGATAAAGGCGCTCCCGTATGCCCAGCAGTCCGAAGGATTGGGAATCACCGATTTCAGTCTCGGTAATTCCACGGCCGTTGTCCGCGACTTCCAATGTCAGCGTATCCTTGCTCATTTCCAACCGGACGTCAACTTTGGTTGCGCCGGAATGGCGCATAATGTTGGTCAGAGCTTCTTGAAATATACGAAAAATCGCAGTCGACTGCTCTTTGGTCAAGTCGAGGTCGGAGACGCTGGAATAAACATAGCATCGCACACCGGTTCGCTTTTGAAATTCTTCGGCCTGCCATTCGATGGCGGATTCAAGACCGAAATCATCCAATATGACCGGTCGAAGTTCCGATGATACGATGTGGAGCGTTTGCAGCGACGTGTCGATGACCTTGAACATGGCATCAATTTTATTCTGAACCTCCGGTTGATCCTGAATCATGTGCTTTTTCAGCCATGACAAATCCATTTTTAAGATCGTCAGCGATTGACCGAAATCGTCATGAATCTCTCGAGCGATTCGTGTCCTTTCCTGCTCGCGGACATCTTGCAGATAGGATGCAAGATCCCGGAGCTGTTCTCTGGATCGTTCGAGCGCTTCTTTGGCCTCATATTCCCGGACTTCGCGCAGTTCCAGAGCAGCCGCCATGTCATTAAAGACACGGGCCAAATGGCTGATCTCGTCACCGCCGCGAATGGGTCCGATGCGGGCGGCAAGATCACCCTCAGCAAGCATTCGACTGGCTTTTATGATCATATTGACGCGTCTGAGAACCAGCGCGTCACCGGCCCACCATATAATAAGCACCGCCAATATTGCGATACATCCGAGCAAAATGATATTGCGGAAAAAAAACCGTTGGGAGGTCGCAAACGCGATTTTCTGAGGAATTTCCAGTGATATGTAGTGGCGGCGGATTTTCAGAGAGCTGGGCGACGGCGCAAAGGCATAAATACGGGAAACACCGTCTTCCCCGGTGGTTTTTTTCACACCTGTTTTGTGTTTTAAGATCCACGCCAGCAGTGATCGATCGAAGTGTTCCTGTTCAATCCATTTTTGCAAATGCGGTTTGTACGTAAAAATATCCCCGTCGTCATCGATTCGGATCAGTGTGGAACCTTGCGGCAATTGTTCAAAGAACTTATAGATCGATCGATTGATCCAGTTCAGGGCTATCGCCGCAAAAACAGCAGCCTTCACCTGCCGGTGTTTATCCAGAACCGGCAACGCAAAATACAGTATGGGTTCCTGGGTGATCCGGTCGACCTTGTAGTCACCCATGGTAAAATTCTTCTCCTTCACACACCGGACAAACCATACCGGTTTTTCAGCTCCTTTGAAGGGAGGGACACCGCGGGCACTGCTTAAAAGCTGCCCCTGGGGCGTTAAAACCCCTAAATCCACATACCCCTGGGATTGTTTAAGAAGATCAGCAAAGAAGCGCCTTGTTCTGTCGGATCGGGCTTCGTTTTGCAAAAGAAATTCTGATGCGACAATCAACAGATGGCGGGTTGCCTCCAGTTGTCGGTGTTCCTCATTGGCCGCGGAATGCGCAATCAGTATTGCATTATTTAAAATCACATTCGTTTCGATGCTTTTTTGCTCCTCAGCGCTATAAAACAACAGGACGCACACCGGTATGAATGCGGCCAAAACCAGCAAATATAGTCTTGTTCTAAGGCTTACCGCCGAAAATATCTTCATGGATGTTCACCACTTCGATTCCTGCAAAACAATATATTAATATCTGAATTTTTCACATACTCGTATCAAACAGTTACACATTTTAAAATAATTATTTTCCGGTCTTCGATAGAAGGTTTTAACAAACATTTTTCTGAAATGATTGGAGAGCGATCCGATAATCTATCCCACGATATATGTTCCGGTGCCGACGGCGATTAAAATTTCCTGATCGTTGTACAGCGCCATTCGGGTGACACTAACCCGCCTGCCGGCCCGCATGATGGCGCCCGTCGAAACAAAATAATTTCCTTTACCCGGTCTCAGAAAGTCGACGCGAAGATCGATGGTGCCGATTTTCGTCAAACTTTTACCGATCTCTTCGGCCGTACGTCCGGCCATTTTCTGAAGGACACCCAAAGAAGCGGTTAGTCCGCCAGTGGTATCCAAAACCGAAGAAATCACACCGCCGTGAAGAATCCCCTGAACGAAATTTCCGATAAACGCGTCTTTCATCTCGAACTTAATACGCACATCGTCTAACTCTAACGATTCAATCTTAAGACCCAAAACCTTGTTAAAGGGAATTTTGTCTTCATACAACTTGCGCAGCATTTGCATGCGATCATCACGATCCGTTGTTTTGTCGGGCATAATAAAATTCCTCTTTTTCTTTTTGCACGGTAAAGCGCAGATAAGACATCTCGGCATAAAAGACAGGAACACTGTGTCCATTTATGAATGGACACTTAATAAAACCCTAACTGAGCGAAAGTCAAGGCTTGCCCGCCTCTGGCTGTGATGCCCCAGATCCAAGGCGTCCGAGGGTGAAGCTGTAGTCATCTACCGCGAGCCCTCGGCAACGAAGGAGATGGGGTATCATCGGCTTTCCCGTCGGGTAAACAAAACCGATTTAAAACTGCAAAATTCATATCTTAATGTTAGTTGAGATATTAAAAACTGTTCAAATTATCAAATTTTTGAATTATATTAGCATATTATAATCCCTATCGGTTTTGTTTACGCTCAGATAGGGTAAAATATCTGTGAATAAGGCCGCTCGGAAAAATAAGCCGCTCTGTCTCTGATTCGCTGCCAAATGCCCGACAGGTCGGCGATGATTGCCTCTTCCGGACATTTCCTCATACAATTAAAACAAAAAACACACCCATCGTCGAATTCCGGGTACGGCGTAAACCTAACGGCATCCGTTGGGCAGACTTCCGAACATACCCGGCATTGATTGCAAAGCCCGGTATCAATTTTTCGTTCCGGCAAATGCGCTTTGGCGGTTTGAAGGCCGGTTTTTTCCATTTCTTCATGATCCGCCTTTGTCTGATACGCCAATTCGGAAAGGTTTATACCCTTGGGATTTACTTCGTGAAGTTTTCGGTGAACATGATTTGCAAGCGCCTCAATCATATGGTCGTCGCCGGTATCCGGATGCCCCTTCCCCAATGGATTTTCAAGCGTCCACATCAAGGAATGGACGGCCAGGATCTTGGCGGCGCCGAGAAGCGCGGCCTTTTTGTGGATTAATTCTTTACCCATTTCATATAGGGAAATACCGCTGCAAGCCCCGCCCCAGGTCACAAAAGGAACGGCGAACATGCCGGGATTCTCTTTGATCCCGGCAATGCATTCCATCACCTGCGGAACTGCATGGGAAGCATATACCGGAGAACCGATAAACAGACAACTTTTACCTTCCGCGTTTTCCATCCGCCGCGAAATTGTCACGGCAATATCACCGTGAGATTCGGCAAGGTCAAACACAGATACCTCGGCATCCAGCGTCTGGAACTGTTTTTCGATAACCTTTGCGACATGCCGGGTAGACCCGGCCGGCGAAAAATACGCAATGAAAACGTTTTCTTTTTTCAAAATTATTTTTCCATCCTTTCTTCATCCATTTCAATGTCTTCTAAAATTTTGAAAACATATCTGGCCGGCCAATCCGCAACGGACCCGCACAAGGCGACTGAAACGGCAACCGCTTCCAATATTTCCTGACGACTTGCACCTAAGCCAACAGCACTGCTGACATGATATTCAATTCAGCCGTAGCAGGCGTTGGATATACTGATTCCAAGAGCAATGAGCTCTTTGTATTTTCGTGCAAGCTCGCCGCTTTCGAGGGCTTGCATTTCAATTCTATCCATATCCTGAAATGTTTTGATGCCGCTTTGCTGCATTTGCAAATAATACTTTTGCCTCAATTTTCTGATTTCATCCGTGTCGATAAACATTTTCCCTCCGTTTTTCATCATCAGGTTAGGGGTTAGATAGAATTGATGCTTTCGCATCAGTCGGTCCGGAAAACAACGCCGGTTATTTGCTTTGTATTATCAAGGTTGCGGTTAATTCCGTCAAATGTTTTTCTTCTTTAATTGTTGACGTTTTTTTAAAGGCCACTCGTTGATGGCGGGTCAAGCCCCATATAAACGCTTTACTAAATTTTTGGAGAAAATTACTTGACAAGCTATCATACGAAGAGCATGCTTATATAAACTTACTTGTTTAAGTTTCGCACCCTTAGATAGCTAAAAAGCCTCCTCGTCCGCCCACGGTTGGTTTTAGATACCGCGGGGTGGATGATCCCGCAGGCAAAAGGCCCGCCCAATGGCGGGACTAAGATAAGATGTTTCTCTGGTGCATTATCGTACGGCGCCAAAATTCACCCTGACGCCTTTTTTAAAATTAATTTAAATCTGTGATGGTTACTTTTTCTTGGCGCCTTTTCTCGGGCTCAAGAAGCTTCTTTCAAAATTCACCATCGTTTTTGCGGATTTTACGTTGATCCCGCGATCCGGCGCGAGAGATCTGCTAAATTTATTGGCTGTTTCCGCCATACAACCGACGGACAAGGATGGAAAGTGAGGGTGCAAAAATTGTGAGTTTTCTGAAAATAGTAAATTTTTATCTGTAATCAACATCATTTAAGGAGCTTTTGGTATGAGCGATGACACAGCCTATCGGGATTTTCTAAATGAAAAATTTGATGTCGGGCAACTGTTCGATAAGCCGGAGCCTTTAGCGGGCGTAAGGGTCTTGGAGGTCTGCTATGTGGTCCTCGGTCCTGCAGCATGCGATTATCTGGCGGAATTCGGCGCCGAGGTGATCAAGTTCGAGGGGCAAAAAGGAGACCAGATGCGATTTGTAACGCCCTATGCCTATTTTTGGCAAAACATGTCTCCCGGCCTCGAAATCGAAAATCATAATAAATACTGGGTGGGCATGCACCTGGGCCACCCCCAGGGAAAGGAGCTATTCCTTGAACTGGTGAAAAAATCCGATGTGGTGGTGGACAACCTCACCCCGGGCCGAATGGCGGAGTGGGGCTTGAGCTACCGGGAACTGAGCCGGATCAACCCGGGTATCATCCAGTTGCATGTTTCCGGATATGGCAGCTGGGGACCCTGGACCGGAAGAACTTCTTACGATGCCGTGGCGCAGAGCATGGGCGCCCTGTCGCCCATTACCGGGTTCGAGGACCGGGGGCCGATCAAATCAGGCGTATGGATTGCCGACTGGATCACCGGTCTGATGTGCGCCGTGGCCGTTATGGCGGCCTTGAACTACCGGGAGAGAACGGGTGAAGGCCAGTTCATCGACTATATGCAGGTAGAAAACGTCATCCGGTGGCTTGATTGGACATGGCTTTACACCTTCAAAACCGGTGAAGACCGGAAACGATCCGGCAACCGCGACCTTGCCGTCTGTCCCTCCGACCTGTTCGAATGCAGCGACGGTTGGGTGGCTGTGGCGGCTTTCAGCGAGGAGGAATTCCGCGGTTTGTGCGGCGTCATGGATCGATTGGACCTTTATGAGAAATATGCCGATCCATTGGAACGACTGAAGGATGAAAATGCCCGCAAAATTCTCGAGGCAATCTCGCAGTGGACCGCCTCGAAAAAGGTGGCAGAGATCGAAGCGTATGGCAACCGAAACGGTTTCGCCGCTTCCCGGGTTTTGACCGCCGCCGATGCTTATAACAGCGAGCACTGCCGGCAAAGAGGCGCCATCCAGGAATACGAAGACCCCGTCTATGGCACGATGAGGCAGGAATGCTATCCGCCACGCATGAGCGAAACACCCAGCCGGGTGAAATGGAGCAGTCGTCCGGTAGGATTCGACAACCGTTATGTTTTTCAAAAAATTTTGGGTCTGTCCCTGGAAAAGATCAAACAGCTGGAGTTCGAAAAAGTTATCTTCCAGTGGAATCCGGATGTCCCTTCCCAGTGTCCGCCGCCGGATTGGGACGGCAAAAGCGGTCTGAAGCTGCCCTAGCGGTAATTTGCAGAAGGGGTTTCAAAACCTTCAATCGGGTTCAAGGTCAAGGCGGACTGAGGCGGCCATCCGCAGGAATATCGAAAATAATTCGAGGATTTAACGTCTCAGTCCAACACAGAGATTGAGTCCGAGGGGAGGTTTTGAAACCACTTCTAATAGATTTTCCGGGAGGAATAATATGGAAGACGAAAAAATTGTTGGTTTGGCAATAAATCAGGAATTCGCCCGATGGGCGCACCGGGAAACTTACCCCCCGGACACTTACAAAAAAAAGGAAGCCCTAGACGACACCTTGGTGCTCGACGTCAGCCACGGCAGTTTTGCCGGTCTTTTTGCTTCCTCGATTCTCTCCGAGATGGGCGCCGAAGTAATTCGCATTGAGCCCCCCTGCGGAGATTTGGCCAGGAAGATGTCCCCTTACGGTATGATGATTAAGGATTCCGGTCTGGCCTACCTGGTCGAGGCCAGAAATAAATTTCACGTCACCCTGGACCTCACCAGAGAAGAAGGCCGCGAGATTTTTTCCAGATTCTCGGCCAAGGCCGCGATAATTATCGAGACGTTCAAACCGGGCTACCTGGATGGGCTGGGAATCGGTTACCGGCAACTCAGCGCAAAAAATCCGGGCTTGATCTATTGTGCAATCCATAGCTACGGCCAATTCGGGAAAGACGCCATCAGCAGCGCCAATCAACCGGACTATGACATCGTCGATCAAGCCAGGGGCGTCATCATGTCCATTACCGGAGAACCGGATCTCGATCCGAAAATCGCGCCCGAGTATAAACGTCCGTTGAAACATGGCAACTGGATGGGATGGTATGCCGGTGGTGCCTGGGCCGCCTTTAGTCTGCTCACGGCGATGTTTCACCGGAGAAAGACCGGTAAAGGTCAATTTATCGATTGCGCCCCCCCGGAAGGGCTCATGTCCATTGCCAACTATGCCATCCAGTACTTCCATATGTCCGGTGAGCAAATGCCGAGAGCCGGGAACTACGACTATGCCGTTTTTCCCTACACATACGTCAAGTGCAAAGATGGCTACACCTTCATCTCCGGATTCACCGATCCCAACTGGGCGGCACTTTGTGAAATCATAAACCGTCCGGATCTGCAGCAACAATTTCCAACCATCGCAGAACGTCTCACGCCTGAAAATCAACCTAAGATTCAACATGAAATTGAAACGTTTACCGAGAAATACACGGCAGATGAAATTCAGAATATGGTTTACCAGTACAGCAAACGTGAAGATAAGAAAGGTACGGTGGTTACCGGACGTCTGGAAAACCCCCGGGATGTTTTACAAAGGGAACACTGGCAGGAGAGGAAGACCTTCATCAAATGGAAAGACCCGTATTACGGTGAACTGTTAATCCAAAATTCCTCGTTCAAAGCCATGACCAAAACACCGGGCCGCGTGAAGTGGATCTGCCGACCCATCGGTGCAGACAACGAGTTCATCTATCAAAAATATCTGGGAATGGGCCGCAGCCGGCTCGAGGAACTGAAAAAACATGGCGTGATGTGATTCGGGCGCGATTTGTCAGACACGCCTGCGCTTCACAGGCCGGCAAATGCCCTGCCGGGCACGGATGTGCGCGGTCCGGGCATGCGACTTCAGTTCGATTTTAACCAATGAAAGGAAAAGAATTATGGAACTTGTAGACTTTTTTTCAGAAATGATGAAAGTGAACGCCATGGAGGACACGGAGGCCAAGGAATCGGCATCCAGAGAACTTTTCGACAAACTGAATCATCTCGATTTTCCCGATCATTTCAACTGGGTACAAGAAGTTTTCGAAGGCATTCACGTCAAACAAAGGGGCGATCAGACAGGACTCTTCTGGATCCATCTGGAGACGGATGAGAAACGACAATTTACCTACAAAGAACTGGCGGAAAATGCCAATAAGTTTTTGAATTTCCTCCGGAAGCATAACGTGGAGAAAGGCGACGGCGTCTACATGATGGTCCCCTCGGTCCCGGAGACATGGCTGGCGAATATTGCGACCATCAAGGGAGGCCTGGTTTCCGTGCCGACCGCCACAACCATGACGGTAAGAGAACTGGAGTATCGGTTCAAAACATATCCGCCCCATGCGATTCTTTCGGATGAAGATTCCGCCGGGATGATCGACGAAGCCCTGCAAAATGTGTCAGCCAAACCCAAGGTGAAAATTGTACTTGGCGATGTAAGCGGTTGGAACAGTTACAGTGTCATTGACAAAGAATCTCCTGAAGCGGAAGCCGCCAAAACGAAAACCAGCGACATTATTCTTTGCTTCTTTACTTCCGGTACGACCGGTCTTGCGAAAAGAGTGGCCCACACGGCAGTCTCTTATCCTGTCGGACATCTTTCCACCTCGAATATCGCCGGCATCCGGCCCGGCGACATCCACCACAACTTGAGCCAGCCGGGATGGGCAAAGTGGGCTTGGAGTTCCTTTTTTGCGCCGTTCAATGTCGGCGCCACCACATCCGGCTTCTTTTATCCCTCGAAATTCGATGCGGATAAATATCTTTCAGCCGTTGATGAAAATGAGGTCAACGTGTTTTGCGCGCCGCCGACGGCTTGGCGGGCTTTTATGCTCCAGGATTTGTCCAAATATAAATTCGAAGCCTTAAGAGAGTCTATCAGCGCGGGTGAACCCCTCAATCCCGAAATCATCCAGACATGGAAACGGTACACCGACACGGAAATCAGAGACTTTTACGGACAAACCGAATCAACGGCAATGATCGGCAATCCACCATGGTTCAAGGGAAAAATTGCTGCGGGATCTTTTGGTTTTCCCGCATTCGGGTACGATATCAAAATAATGGACGAAAAAGACCAGGAAGTCACGAAGCCCAATGAAGTGGGGCATATCGCGGTCCGACTGAATCACTGGCGCGCCGTAGGGCTTTTCGACCAATATATCGGCGACCCTGAAAAGATGAAAGAAGTATTTCGCAAAGGGTATTATTACACCGGTGACCGGGCTTCCTTTGACGAGAAGGGGTATTGGTGGTTCGTAGGACGGGCGGATGATGTTATTAAATCCTCGGATTATCGGGTGGGTCCATTCGAGGTGGAAAGCGCTTTGGTCGAACACGAGGCGGTTGCGGAGGCTGCGGTTGTCGGCAGCCCGGATCCCAAAAGATGGCAGCTTGTCAAGGGCTTCGTCATCCTAAAGCCCGGCTATGAGCCTTCAAGACAACTGGCCCTGGATCTTTTTCAACACTGCATTAAAGTGCTTGCAAAGTTCAAGATCCCACGCATCATCGAATTCGTACCCGAAGTGCCCAAGACGCTGAGCGGAAAGATTCGGAGAATTGAACTCAGAGAATCGGAACAAGAAAAGAAGCAAAAGAACGAAAAAACGCCCCAAGAATACTTTTATCATGAATTCCCGGAGCTTAAGTCTTCATAAAACATGGGGGACGGACATGTGATGGCAAGACCTTATGTCCGTGCGCCGTTAAACAAAAAATCAATTGGAAAGGGCCTTCGCGTCAGGCCTTTTCCAATTGCCAAAACAGAAATTTAAACACCGCCCGATTCCAAAAATGTCAAAGACCGCCAGTTCTAAAACTTTCCGTGCCCACAAGCTCGCCGATTATGCCGTCCCCGATGAAACATCCTATCCCCTCAAATGAGAGATGCTTTTTTTTATTTGTAGTAGATAAAATAGCCATTGTCTTATTCACATTTTATTTATAAGCTCGTTACGCATTCTGGGGCAATTTGCTCGTACCTCAAATGAGTGTAAACAAAACCGATAGGGAAAAACAAATGCCGCAACCGAAGAACGCCATGGAAATTTTTAAACTGCTCGACAAATCGAACTGTCGGGAGTGCGGTCAAAAAACATGCCTGGCTTTTGCCGGAGCAGTCTTCAGAGGTCAAAGCAAGATCGAAAAATGCCCGAAACTGGATCGAAAAACCGTTGAACAGTATTCCGGGGAATCCGAACAGCAGAATACCGTTGAAGAAAACCGGGAAGAATATATCAATCAGTTGAAAGCCAGGATGTCCCAGCTCGATCTCGACGAGGCTGCCCAAAGAACAGGCGGCCGGGTCTCGGATAATAAATTGACGCTGAAGGTGCTGGGCAAAAATTTCAGCGTTGATTCAAAAGGAAATTTTTACACGGACATCCATGTCAACCCATGGATCGCCCTCCCGTTTCTCACCTATGTGCTTTACGGCAAGGGACTGCCGATATCGGGAAACTGGGTGCCCTTCAGAGAGTTGAAAGACGGCATGGACGGGTATCCCCTTTTTCAGAAAAGATGTGAAGAGCCCATGAAACGTGTCGCCGACACCTATACCGAACTCTTTGACGACATGGTCCATATTTTCAGCGGCAAGCAGGTGGAAAAGCAATTCGAATCCGATATATCCGTTGTGCTGCATCCGCTGCCGAAGGTTCCGATCATGGTGTGCTACTGGCTGCCGGAAGACGGCCTCGAATCGAGCCTTCATGTTTTTTTCGACCGGACTGCGGATGAAAATCTCGGCACCAGCGTTGTCTTTACCATAGGCGCCGGACTTGCGCAAATGTTTACGAAGCTTGCACTAAGGCACGGCGTTCTATAAAATACATTCAAACCTTTATAATCCCTATCGGTTTTGTTTGCGCTCATTTGAGGTCAAAATTTTTTCATGATGATAAGAAATACCTCCCAGGCCGCCAGATGGCATCATGTTTTGGCCAGTCTTGTTATTGGCGCCGTCATGATCAGTTTTTCCGGCGTATGGGTTAAAGTCAGTCATGT
>CAZQAF010000016.1:0-34983 GCA_964591175.1 uncultured Desulfobacteraceae bacterium
AACGAACAGGTACGAAGATTGGAGCTTGAGAAAATTTTCATTGATTCGGATCATGTTTTATCCTTTTATTTTCAAGCCTGTCCCCAACTTAAAGCAAAAGTTGAACAACAAACAGTAACGATATGTTTTTATAACATTATACTTAATATATTTCGATGAAGTTCAATGGTGTAAATTCCTAATAACACGATCGCATCATCGAAATAGCTTTTGGTTAATTTTTGCTTACTTCTTTTTCTTACGATCTTTGATGAAAAAATATACAAGATATGCAGCCCCCATCAGGCCGATCAGTTTAAACATCCAAAGTTCACCCAATATGTTCTCCATGATCATAATACCCCGCAGGCGGTTAAACTAACCTGAGCGTTTCAAATTTAAATTAATGCATCATAACCGGTGATTTGGATATCATACGGACCGCATCTTTGCAAGTAGGGTAATGGCATTTGATTTTGGTGAATGGCAGCGACAGCGTGGATTTCTTAAAGCAATAAATAACAAAAAGGCTCATAAGTATTTATTATTACCTATAAGCCCTTTTATTGTACCATGCAAGCAGTAACTTGCATTCGCATTCAGCATAGGGGGAAGTCTGCCGAATTTGCGATCTTCCTAAAATTAGTTGATAACGAATTGAGCCCTACGATTCTTGGCCCAAGAAGCCTCATTATGCCCCATGGCCACGGGTCGCTCTTCACCGTAACTGACGGCGTTCAGTCTATTGGTGCTGATGCCCAGATTCACGAGAAAATCTTTGACGGATTGGGCGCGCCGTTCGCCCAAGGCGATGTTGTACGCATCCGTGCCGCGCTCGTCGCAATATCCTTCGACAGTAACCGTTACACCCGGATAATCACGCAGATAATCGGCCTTGCTGTTTAAGATGTGCCGGGCTTGGTCCGACAAAATAGCGCTGTCGAATGTAAAGTAGATATTCTCTTCCACAAATGCCGTTCCAGCGGCTTCACGGGCTGCGGCTTCCATTCGAAGCCGATCTTCTTGCTGCTGCCCGGCCTGCTCGGCATTCACGGCGGATCTGTCAGATGCCTTTGGGACTTCCGATTGGGCCGCCGGTATGGGCTCGGTTTGCACCATCTTTTTGCTGCATGAAGTCGTAAATAACATGGCAGGTAAAATCATTGCCAAAACAATAGCCAACCATACGCTCTTTCTCATTGTTTTCTCTCCTTTGTTTGCCGTTGACAGATCATTAACTCGTCCTTGACCGAATACCCTGTAGCTTGTCAGAGTGAATCGGACTTGTCCGCCAATTTTGTGTGGCGGAGATCCCGATTTGCAGCCCTGCCGAAACAGGATTTCCGATTCGCTCCGACAAGTGACAGACCCGCCATGGCAGGATTCCCGGTAAGGTCTTTTGCCGATTTTCGATTCGCCCGCTTTTGCCGGCTTAACGAGCCTGCTGGCTCTTCACCGGCGCTTGCTTTGTGGACAAACTTTGCGGCGCCGTTCCGACCTGGGGTTTTCGGTTGGAAATCTGTTGGTTTTCATCCGGCGGTTCCGATTTCTTCACGAAGTGACGCCTGTTGAAATCAGAGATACTGTTCAACGCTTTTACCGATGCCATCTCCAAACTGTCCACGATCTGGCCGGTCGTCGACGTCAGCTTGGCGTGGAAAAGCAACAGGGGAATCGCCGACATCAGACCGAACGCCGTGGTGTTCATGGCCACCGAAATACTGGCGGACAGCAGATCCGCCTTTTCGGCCGGGTTTGCATTGGCCACCGCGGTAAAGGCCTCGATCAGCCCCATGATGGTACCGAGAAGTCCCAGCAGGGTGGCGATATTCGAAAGCAGCGCCACGTAAGGCGTGCGCTTTTCCAACTGCGGAATGATCTCCATCATACTCTCTTCCATGGCGATTTCGATGTCTTCCCGGCGCCGGACCGCACCCAGTCGCGCAAGCCCCATTCCCAGCATTTGAGAGATGGCGGATTTATCCTTGCCGATGATTGCCCGGGCTTTGTCGAACTCACCCTTGCTCAGCATGGGATGCAGCACATTCCACATTTTACGGTTCGTATTCCGGGTTCGGCTCAATTGAAACCAGCGTTCAATCGCAATGGCCATGCCGGTCACAAACACGAGCAGGATGGGGTACATGAACAACCCGCCTTTCTGAAAAAATGACATCATTGAATAGATTACCATGACGTTCCTCCTACAATTTCGTTAAATCATTGAGCAACCGATGAGCGGTTCCAGCGTTCAGTGTTCAGCGGTTCTAAAGCCGATGTCAGGTTACCCATTATTGCTGAACTCCGAACACTGAACACTGAGCCCCGTGGCCACGGGGCTCCGCCGCTATCCCGCGGGTAAGAAGTCAATTGGATACAAAATCGTCATTTTCGGCACACCTTCTTTCGGACCGAAGTTGAATCTTTTGATACGTTCAACAATCTTGGCGACCAGCACGGGAGAGTTCAGATCCGTAGACTCCATTCGACACATTGATACCCTGCCGTCCGGTTCGATGCTGATTCGCAGCAATATCTTTCCGCGCAGCGTCGGGTCCTTGCGCAATTCTCTGTTATAAATCCGATAAAGCGCCGCCTTGTATCGATCGAATACAATCTGGATCTCTTCGTCGGTTCGTCCCGCGGCAAGTCCGTCGCTCATCGGCCTGGACGATTCCTCCAAATTCGAAATGGTACTTTTCACCCGCGCAATGCCGACACCATTGCCGATGCCGTTACCGTAGCCGTTGCCATAACCGCTGCCGATTCCGATACCGAAGCCGCCGATTCGGTCGACATTGCCGTTTCCAATGTTACGGCTGACCCCGGCATTGCCGATACCACCGCTGGAGCTGTCTTGCGCCTGCCTGGTTACGAGCGAGCGCTGGGGCACGGCCCGTCCCGCTACTCGCTCGCTTTTACGGCTCAAACGGGCCTCTGTGCCGAGCTTCGCAACGGGGGTTTCCTTCATCAGATCCTTAAACGCATCCCTGAAGGCCAACACACCGACATGTTTGGCTTTTTTCCGCGCCGCTGATACTCCTCCGCCGCCGCCATTTGCCGCCTTTTTCACCGCTTTCGGCTTAGCCCCGCCCCCTTTCGGCTGTTTATTCGTTTTTTGCCGCTCAGGATTTGGCTTGGGCTTTTCCTTGGTTTGTTTTGGCTCTTCCTTCGGCTGTTTCGGCTCTGCTTTGGCCAGTTTTGGCACCGGTTTTTCCACCGGCGCGGACATTACCGGCTCCTTCTTGACTAGCTTGACCAATCGTTTGGGAATCTCCACCACCGCAACAGAGATATCCGGCAGCGGAACTTTTATCAAAGGAACAGGACCGCCTAAAACCAAGCACAAGAGCAAGACGACGAGAACAGCGCGGCGGAAGCGGCTTTCGCTCTCAGCCTCCTTAGTCCACGGCATGATCATTTCACGATAAGGAACGGAGGAAATCTCCCGCTCGATGACGAACTCTTCCTTGCGCCGTTCCTCACGGTCGTATGCATCGCGAACTTCTTCATAGAGCACGTTGAGTTCATCCAGACATTGGTCGATCTGCGCCTGAAGAGATGCCTGTTTTTCAAGAATTCCGCGAATCTCCTCATCAAAGCTGGTAACACGACCCCGCAGCCGTTTCATGTGTCCGGAGACATCCCTGACCCCTGGAATCCCTTCCCAAAAGAGTCCGTCCGCTTTCAGCTCTCCCAGCTTGTCGAGCGCATTACAAACGTCACTCAAAGCATCGAACCGCTGTCTATCATCAGAAAACGTTTTGAGCTCTGCCTCTACAGCGCGCAACGCTTCTTCGATCTCCCCGCGTTTTTGCTGCGCTTGCTTGATTTGCGCGTTCAGCGGCGCCAATTCTTCTTCTAACATGGATGTATTCACGGCGTCCCCACTATGTTTTCACGGCCTTCTGAATAACGGCAAGGGAAATTCTTTCGTATCCGGAAGCCGTGCAGGTTGACATTATTTTTTTAAGCACTTTGAACGGAATCGTTTTATCCGCAAGAATCGTGACCTCCTTGCTTTCGGCAACCGTTTTGGTGCTGATCCCGATGACATTGCGTTCAAGCTGCTTGAGCCGTGCTGCTATTACACCAACCTTACTAATCCCGTCCTGAAGAAGTTCAGGAGTGTTGATCACGGCTTCGCCCTGAACCATTACCACTTCGGGACTGACCATGATCACCACGGTTTCTTTTGGCTTGGTTTCGACAATAGACTCGGGCAGCTTGATCTGCTTGGGCGTATCCAGAACAGTACCGCTGCCTGAGTGAAAAAGCAGAAAGAACACCAAAATAGTAAAAACATCCATCAACGGCGTCAGCATCAGACCTGCAACCTTCCTTTTATTGCGTCCCATCCGTCTCATACGTCTGCTGTTTCTCATGGTGCGTCTCCTATGGATATATCCGGAAAAAGAACTGTTTTCTCAACATTTGTGCCCTCTTCTGCAGGTACTTCGGCGCCGCGTACCGCATCCATGATTTGGATCAGATAGTCGTATTCGATATCCGGTTCCATCAAGATCGTCGCGTCTTCCTTCTCCGGGAACCGGGCCTTCAGATGCTTGAGCATTTTAGACAGCATCTCCATATCGTATCGACCATCTTTTTTTGGAAATGCGGCCTCCACGGACATCCCGTTGGCAATCTCAAGCCCTGCCTTACGAACAATTACCTCAATGGCGAAATTTGGCTTTTTTACAGCCGATCCGCCCGCGCTGGTCGGAATCGACAACTCCATAATCGCCACGCGCGAAAAAACGGCACCGATGAGTAGAAAAGGCACGAGCACCACCATCAGGTTCAAGAATGTCGAGACATCCAGTTCCGGTGCTTCTTCCCCTCTTCTTTTTCTATATTTTCGTCTGGTCATGATTCGTTCCTATCGAATTGACGCTTGGTAAAATTGGAGATAGTATTCAGCGCCTTGACAGATGCCATCTCCAGGCTGTCCACGATTTGGCCCGTGGTCGACGTCAGCTTGGCATGGAAAAGCAACAGCGGAATGGCCGACATCAGCCCAAAGGCCGTTGTGTTCATGGCCACCGAAATACTGGCGGACAGCAAATCGGCTTTTTCGGCCGGGTTTGCATTGGCCACCGCGGTAAAGGCCTCGATCAGCCCCATGATGGTACCGAGAAGTCCCAGCAGGGTGGCGATATTCGAAAGCAGCGCCACGTAAGGCGTGCGCTTTTCCAACTGCGGAATGATCTCCATCATACTCTCTTCCATGGCGATTTCGATGTCTTCCCGGCGCCGGACCGCACCCTGGCGCGCTAATCCCATTCCCAGCATTTGGGCCATATTGGATTTGTTCTTGTTGATCATTTGTCGAGCCTTGTCGAAGTCTCCCTTGACCAACACGGGCTGCAGCAGTTTCCACATTTTGTCGTTGGCGCTCTGAACACGGCTCAACTGAACCCAGCGCTCAAACACAATGGCCATACCGACTGCAAAAACAAGCATAATGGGGTACATAAACAGCCCACCCTTTTGAAAAAATGCCACTATTGAATAGAATCCCATTTGTTTCCCTCCTTTCTTACATCCAAACTTAGCGTTTCAAATTTTAAAAGGAGATAAAATATCTTTTATTTATTATGAATTGTTGTGATTTATATTTTTAAAATTTGAAACCCTTCGGGATTGCCGATCTTGCCGCATCTACTGCGTCAGATGTCGTCCCGCATAGTTGACTATGGCGGGTAGACATCTTCCTTGTATCTGCAGCAACCTCGACAATCGCTCAATTTAGATTACAATCACGATAAAGTTATTTCGCTGTTCTTATTTTATAGAATTCGAGCTGCCGCTTGAAAACATCCCGATCGACCGGCACATCGCCCGCATTCAACATCGTGTCCAAACTGGTCCCCATACCGATTTCCGAGCTTTTCCAGGGAACGATATAAAGAGACTTCGGGGCTTCGTCGTTACCGACGATGGACATACCGGACAGTTCCTTAGCATTAGATTGCTTCTCCTTATTCACATCCTTTGCATCCTGAGCCAAGGCCATCACAGCCGAGAACAGGATCACAAACAAACAAAAAACCAATTTGCGATACATCGTCATCTCTCCTTAATTGCGTCCAAGTCGTACACGCAAATCCGCGATCCACGCTTTGACCTTCTTGTTATCCGGTTCGGCCTTGCTGTAAATTTCGTAATGCTTGAGCGCACAAGCCGGATCATTCAGATATAAATCGCAGAGAATCCCGAGGTTTCTATGCAGCGGATAATAATCCGGAAAGCGTGCAATCGCCTTCTCATAAATCGCCCGGGCCTCGGCAAATCGTCCGGTTTTGCGATACAATACACCGTATTCATTACATACCACCGGATGATCGGGAAACAGCTCCAGCGCGGTTTTAAGATACTTCTCGGCCTGCTCAAGCTTATTGATATGTTGATAGGCAATCGCAATATCGATATAGGGCGCGGTGACGCCCGGTGACTGCTCGATGATCTTTTCTAAAAGGTCTATAGCCTTGTCATATTTTTGGTCTTTCAGCATGGCAACGGCGTGATCAAAGTCCCTGCGCGACGCCTCATCCATTTTGGGAAGTTCCGTGATGATGAAGCCTTCCCGCCCGTTTTCGAGTCGAGTTACGGAGGGCCCCTTGGGCATCGAGGGTTCCTGAACAACCTTGTTCGGCTTGACCTTTCCATTGGATGCACACCCGACAAGAATGGAGAACACCATTGCCGGAACCACGAATCCGATGTAAATTTGTATTTTTAACCTTCGCAACATTTTTATATGTATGCCCTGCATTGCTGATCTCCTCATCTCTATATCCGCTCTTATTCGGACCAACGCCATACTACCGCGTACCGGCACGGAAACTCGCCCTTACCGTTTGGTTTCCTTTCCTGCTCCGCTCTGATAATCGGTTTGTGCGGCTGCTTCATCCTGCACGGGTTTTTCGATTTGTGCAGGCGGTGCAGATTCGACTTTTGTCACAGACGCGGGGTGTTCAACCTGCGCAGACGTCGGAAGTTTGGACTCCGGCGGTACGGCCAACACCGGTCTGTTAATCTCGTACATATAAGTATCCAGAGAACTGACGATGCCGGTGGTCTCTTCCGGCTTGTCATAGCGAGCCGGTACGAGTTTGGCCAATTTCTGCAGACTCTTGTCGACCCACTCATTATAGACGCCCTTGGTGACCAGAGCGAGATTGCTTTGATGGACCTTGATGGCCTTCTCCTCGAAGGGATAGGCCTGCTCTTCGAGGGCCAGTTCGTACTGTTCAAGCTCCAAGGGATACAAACCTCGAGGTATTTTAAGTTTTTTCCCGGCAACGATGAAATTTGATTTATTTAAATTGTTTTCGCGGACAATCCTTCTGACATCGCAGTCGTATCGTTTAGCAATTGCAGATAGGGTATCGCCAGGTTTTACCTTGTAGTAATCAAAGGTTAGCACAGGACGTTCCGACGACATCAGGGCCTTGCTGAAGTGTGCGTATATCTCAGCCAGATAGAATGTGGCCGCCGCGGTAAGCTCGCCAGACTCGTAGTCCAAGAGGCTGTTGAAGCCATTGATTGCTTTTTTCATCAGGCCCTTCTTTTTTTGCAGATTGACCTTTAACGGCTTAACCAGCTTGACCGCCAAAAACGTTTCATATGTGTTTTCAGCCAGCACCAGGGCTGCATTTCCAGCCAGATAGCGTGTCCTTGGGGTGCGGGCGCTGCCTGCGGAGGCGTCGATGGCAACGATCTGCTCAAGTTCCTTCAAATAGGATTTCCGATCGTTTTGCGTCTTCAGGATCCCGGCGATTTTGTTGCGGGTCTCCAGGTTGAGATCCACCGGTTGCGGAAAATAATCCACATAACGCCGATAAACCGCCAGCGTGCGGCCGCTGTCACCGGACTTTTCGTACAATCCCGCTGCAATCAGAAGTGCTTCCCGTCTGATTTCATCGTCTTTGGATTCTTTCTCGATGCGCTCATACTCTTCAGCTGCCAGGGAGAACTGTTTGTTTTCCTTATAGACATAGGCGATCTTCTTGGTCACCTCGGGCTGCAACGGATGCCCGGGGAAATTCTTTCGGAATCCCACCAATACCTTGGCGGCCTGATCCCAATCCTTGAGCTTGATCAGGGCTGCGGCCGCGTCATATTCGGCTGTGGGTCTGATTTTTGAGGTCGGTGCCATGCGGCCCACCCGCAGGAAGTGGTCCGCCGCAGCACGATAATCATGGGCGGCATTGGCCAGTTCACCCTGTTTGTAAATCGATGCCGCGAGGTTGTCGACCAGCTCCTTGCGCGTCTTATCTTTTGCAGGGAGCAGTGCCAACGCCTTCAGATAACCGGTCTCGGCGTCACTGTAATGCTTAAGCTCGTAAGAAGAATGCCCGATAACCAGCCAGGCGGATCGAATGACATCAACATCGGTGTCGGGAAATACCTCCAGGAGCTTGTTCGCGGCAGCCAGTGCCCGGTCATATGCCTTCATGTCGTAAAGATCGTCCGCGGCCGCCCCGAGGACGATGGCCGCTTTCTCGTGTTTCGGGAAGGTGTCGGCAAACTTCAGCGAGCTGCGGATGGCCTCTCGTCTGACCGCATCCTTGTCCTCGGGTGCAGCGGCGCGCAGTTGCTCCCGATATGCAGCAACCGCCGCGTAACCGGCCTGGGAGGATTTTTCGTGGGTCGGGTAATCGTATGCGGTCTTTTCGAATTCCACGGCAGCCTCGCCGAAAGACCGGTTTTCCACCAGCAGATCCGCCAGTTGATAGTTGATGGCCGGTGATTGGGTGTCCTTGGGGAAAGAAGCCAATAACTCCCGATACCAGTGCAGCGCCTCTTTGAAACTTGCCTGCTTCTTTTTGGCTTGTTTCGGATCCTGGTAACATGCATGATAATAATTCGCCAGGTCGGTCAGGTTGGTTTTCAGATAATCCAGAACATCCGGACGATCCTTTGGATCAAAATACTTCCAATACTCGGCGTTGAGGGCGTAAGTCTCGGCGAATTTCTTTTTGGCATCAAGCACCAAACTGGGAAATCCGCCGGCGGATTGAATCTCAATCACCCGCATTTGGAAGTTCGGCGCCTTTTCGTGGAACGGGTTGCGGCTAACGAAAGCATTGTAAGTTGCACTGGCGTCGGCATAACGGCGCTTGTCGAAGTAGAATTCACCCAGGTTGCTGTAGATGTCGTATTCATAACTGCGCTTCCCATGGCGTGAGAAGTATTTCTCCGCGGAATTGGCGCCGCCGAGGTTTGAAAAGCTCAAACTGATGACGCGGAAAGTGTCTTCGGTGCGCTTGCGCTCCTGCTCGTCTTTGGTCTGTGCGAAATCGTATCCCTTGGACACCTTGTAATCCAGCAGCGCAATGAATGGATCCAGGGCCGCTTCATAGAGCTCCTGCTTGTAGAACGTCCAACCCAGTTTATACAATGCGAGTTCGTAGAAAGGGGAAGCAACGCCGATTTTCACGATGCTCTTGTAAGCATCCTCGGCATCCAGATAGCGCCTGCGCGTAAAGAAGTATTCAGCACGCCGGAATTGCACTTCGTCGATATACCGGGACCGTGGAAATTCTCGAATCAACCGGTTCATGACGACCATGGACTTTTCGATCTGTCCCAATTCCGCATACGCGCGAGACATCTGGTACAGCACCTGGTCGTTGCGGTCGTAGAGCGGGTATTTGTCGAGCAGCTTTTTATAGAGTGCGATGGCTTCGTGGGTATCGGCCCTTTCCAGATCATCCGCGCTTTCGGCAGGTCGATCCGCAGCCGCTGCCGTACCGGGAATCGACTGACTCCGGGTGGCCCGTCTTTCGAAGTCCGCTTCGGACTCGTTTTGAACCGAAACATGCGCCAATACCCGATCCGGCGGCGCATTGGCAACCAAAGCGTTCTTTGGGTGGGTAGTGCTTTGAGGAGCAGGCAATGCCCGCGCCGGCCTCTTTTCGGCAGGATCGGATCCGGGCGTAAAGGTGCCGTATTCTTTTTCGATCTTCAGGTCTGCCAGACGACGAATGGCTTCCGGCGTCAACGCGGAGTCCGACGTGTCTTTCAAAAAACGCTGATACCCTGCCATCGCTTTATCGATCCCGCCTTCGATCTTTTCTTCCTTGATCTCGATCTGAACATGACGCAACCTGGCAATGGTATCCTTGCCCCCGGTTGATGAACACGCGATCAGCGTCAGCGACAGTGCCAATATGAAAAGTCGTATCCGGTTCATCGCTCCATCTTCTCCTGGGCTTGGGCCCTTATGGCGCGGTCATAGCTGTCTGCCATGGCAAAGCGCACTTTGATTTGGAACTCGGCAAGCCGCTGGCGTCGTTTGTTGAGTTCGTTTTCGGCCATGGATTCAAGCATCCGGCCCTGACGTGCCATGAGTTCACCGACCTTTTTCCGAGCCGTTTGAACCTGAAACCGCAGGCGGCGGATTACGTCATCATAGCCTTCGTAGCTTTGAGTGGCGGCCTGGCGGGTACGCACGAAGGCGGTGTATTGCCTTTTCAAACGGTCCACTTCGTGATTCAGGTCGCGAAGGTGCTCGTACGCATCGGTAAATCGCCGATCATATTCCGTATAGATGTTCCAATGCAGCACTCCCCGCAACCGTTTAATCCGGGCTTTTATCCCATCGGGTACGCTCGAGCCGCCGGCAGTCAGATGCTGTTCCAGCTGCGCAATCTGTTCGCTAATGACCCTCTCATTGGCGGTCGCCAGGTAGTCCGGCCTCGGAACCACCAGCATATTCTTCAGACGTTGTTGGATACGGTCCCGTTGCTCTAGCCGCAGGCGCATCTGCGAATCGAGCCGCCGGAATTCCCGGTCGATGGCGGGAAGCAGCGGCTGATAATAGACCCGGCGTTTTTCAATGATCTCCTCAAAAGCATCCAGGTCACCGTTCCAGGTCTCCAGCTTCTTGCGCAATCCCTCAAGGTCAAGATAGTTTTTTAAAGATTCCTGAAAATTGTGGGATGCCATCAAATCCAGCAGGTAATAGGTCTCAGGTGTTTGTGGAAGCTTTCGCAGTTTGACGACCCAGTCGGCATCCTGTTTCAGCTCTTCCCGCACCAGCGCCTTGAGAAAATAACCTTCGCGAACACTCTTGATGGATGCATCCAGCTTGTCGATCTCTGTACCGAACTTATTCAGCGCGCTGCCGTACATCACAGCCGCCTTGCTAAATACATTCAGCTTGCCGTAAGCATAGGGAACGGCAATCATGGCTTGCTGCACCGACGCGTCCGTAACATCTCTCGTCGCAAGAAGGCTCCAGGGTACCAGCGCTCGTTTGAATCGCCCCGCAAAAGCATCCGCCCATCCTGATGCCAGCAACGCCCGGTTGGAAAATGGACCCTTCAAACGCACCCGATCGAGCACCTGCTTGGCAGCCTCGATTTTTTTTTCTTTCAACAGCTTCGTCCCGAGGACCAGGTTTGATTTATCCCTGATCGCCAGCGTGAAATCATCCTTGCTCTTGATTTGACCGGTACGATCAAGATATTGGCGTCCCTCAACCTTTTTTCCTTCCCTAAGCAGCGCGATTCCGAGATTATAGGTGCTGAAGCCTTCAAGGCGCTTCGCAACCTGGAGGTCTTTCAAAATATTCGCAGCTTTATCAAATTGGCCGTTGGCCATGAAGATCTGAGCGCGCAGGAATGCCAGATCGTTGCGAATCTTCGGCGGAACAACCCCTCTGATACGCTCCACGGCATACAGGGCGTCGGCCGGTTCGTTTTTATAAAAGTAGATCCGTGCCAGACGGAAGACGGCCTCGTTGCGTACCGGTTCCGAGACGTTACCCTCTATGACCGCTTTGATAGCACGTCCGGCCCGCTGGTGCATCCGATAGGCCAGTTCGAAATCACCCACGGCAAACTCAGCCTGGTTGACATGGTAATACAGGGTGTCGCGCTTGGGTTCATCGAGCCCATAGTGCTGCGCGAGCTCGGTGTCGAGCCTGGAGATCGCATCGAACCAGTCCCCTTGAAAAGCATCGTACAGGGCCTCTCCGAAATAGAGATCCTTCAGTTCTTTCGGAGCAGACACACCGGCCAGCGCCGAAGACACAGAGAACATCAAAAATATTAATGAAACAATCAGCCTGTACATAGACTACCTATCCTTAAGGGTAATGCCTTGCGCGGTCAGGGATATTTCCACGATCTTGGGACCTACACCCTTATTGACCTTGAAGCGCTTCGTATTCTGCAAATCTGTCCCTCCCGTGGATTTACCGAGGACAGACACCTGCAGATCATGGTCACCGGTCCGGATATTGCCGGTATAGATTCGCTGAACCCCCCCTTTCTGTAGGGCTTGGAGTTCCTTGAAAGTGTAAATGTGATGGATAACCGGCTTTCCGTCCAGCTGGATGTCGACCGAGTCGAGACGGAAGGTTTCGCCCATGACCAGTGATACGAATACCGCCACCTGTGTATTGGACGGATACAGCAGCTTTTCTTCAAGCTGATTCAGGTCCGCCGCAATGCCCAGAACATCGCTCTTGATCTCCTGAACCTGTTCATCCAGGCCTTTAATCTGTTCTTTAGGGATATCCTGTGCATAAGCGGTAAAGCTCGAAACAAACACTAAAATCCCTAAAATGGCCCCTCTCAGTTGGCAGAACATGTTTGCCTCCTCACTAATGATTCACGTTTTAGAACTTTCCGATCAGATTGATAAACAGCCCCTGGTGTCTATAATCCAATTGGGTCAGATCATCCGAAAAATCACTGAAGTTATAGCCGGCCCCCACCTTGATATGGTTGCCCATTTGGCGGTAAATCCCCAGCAACACCCCGCTTCGGCTGTCCTGTGCGTCAGGTAAGTCCAGCATGCGTCCTTCGATCAGCACATCCCATCGGAATATGAAGTGCCAGTCCGCGCGCAGCACCAACAGATGCGCCCGGCTGTCGAAGAACTCCGGATTCTCCCTGTCTTGAGCCACCTGGCCATAACGGTAGGCGTACTTGCCGCCAACGGTCCATTGCGATGTC
Source organism: uncultured Desulfobacteraceae bacterium (assembly GCA_964591175.1). Taxonomy (GTDB): domain Bacteria; phylum Desulfobacterota; class Desulfobacteria; order Desulfobacterales; family UBA11574; genus UBA11574. The sequence continues at coordinate 12,957 of CAZQAF010000016.1, forward strand.
AAATCATACATGGCATCCATCGATATGATATGGCTGCGCTGGACAAAGTCGGCTGCTGTATTGGTGCCGGATATCTGATCGGACGCCGGGACATTGTAAAAATATGTATACTTGACCAGCGCATTCAGACGGTCGTCCTGAACCGGGCGATACGCATAGCCCAGAACCGCTTCCGTATAGTCGCCGCTGTAGGAATCCCCCATCGAACTCTCGCTTGCGGCATAATTCAATTTGCCGATGAGCCGCCAATCCTCGGACAGCTGGCACTTCAAGCTGTTTTTAAGCAGCCAGGAGGTGCGTTTGGAGAAACTGGTATCCGGCTGCTGAATGTTGTCGATCCGATATTCCATGGCACTGGCGATCTTCAGCCTGTCGAACCCATAACCGGCGCTCACAGCCAGAGCCGTCCTTTCGAGTTTTGCGGAGGTATAAGGATCCTTGAGTGTTCCCAAATCGACGTTGGCCCCGAAGTTGAACCGATCGAAAGCCACAAGTTTTATGCCGGTGGAATGTGTCAGACCCGTTGGGACATCGCCGTGGGTATAGCGCTCTTCGAAGTACACACTCCCGCTGTCCGAATAACGCGTTCGAAAACCGGTTGCCATGTTGCCCTTTCTGGCAAGCAGACCATTATCGCTGCGTTCGTTTTCAAGCGTATAATTGCTGTACAGGGTGGTCCGGTCGGAGTACAGATATTCGGTACCGAGCTTGCCGCCCGTCCCCTGATCGCCGTCGGAAACCTCGCCGACAATATTGAACCGGTCGGTCATGCGCAAGCTGCCGCCGGCACCGATCCGGCCGTTGTCCTCGCGGTTGCCGCTTTTTTGAATCGTTTCCTGCACAAAACCATAGGTGGACCATCGTGCGCGGGAATCGTACTTTAGCCGGGCCACCGCATCCGTGCGGTCTCCCTCTTCCTGGGTCGCAGGCACGACCGCCGAGTTGTCATTACGGCTGTCGTGGCGTGCGCCCGAGCTCAATGTCCAGTGTTCATCCAATTGGTAATTGACGTCCAGTTCGCCGTCTTCGGTCTCGAGGCCCTCGGGTTGAACCTGTTTGTCTATTTTCGCACGAACACCCAAACGGTCGGTAACCGGCAGGTCCGCGGTCCCGCCGTATTGGGCCAGATCATTGGCGGTGGCCTTGCCCGGCGCCGAATAACCGGCCTCGAGATCCTGAAAGTAGAAGGTGGCCTTGCCGCGCCCGTTTTCAAAAAAATCCTTGAAGCCGACGCTGCCATCGACGCGATACGCCCAAGCATCGACCTCGCTGTTATTCATAGAATCCGACGTATCGAAGTTGAAACCGCCGTCATTGGAGGTCGTGGTGAGCAGGCCCGGGCCTCTGGTGCGGCCGGCTTCGAGCCTGATCCACGATGCCGCAGATTTGCGGATCGTTACATCCGCGCCGCCCAAACTGTTTTCGATGTCTTCTTCTTCATCCCGGTCGGCGGTCACACCGATTTTGACATGGTCGCTTACCCAGTAATGGACCCTGCCGCCGACAGCCATCGTGTTCGGGTCGTCGAATCCGGGGGTGAATTCATAACGAGCCACCAGGTAGACCGGATTCCCGGTGATCGATTCAGTGCTCACCAACATGCCGTCGTTCGCTGTTGAGGGAAGTGGTTGCGCCAGCAGGATGCGTCCCTGCAGGTAATCGATATCGTAATCGAGCACCGGCGTCAGGTTTTTCACCCCAAGAACCATCCCGGAATCCTTGTCGCGGACCTCGATGCGCAAGCGTTCGGAACCTTCCAGAATGTCCTGCCGGCGCAGAAAATAGAGCGACCCGTCCGTACCGCGGAATTCATCACGCCCCGCTACGGTGCCCGGATCTGCGGCAAAACCGTCCACCAGCAGGCGCGGCTCCCCGAAGCTGGTGGTACCGAGGGGCTGATAATGCAGATTGGCGCCGTACAGCCCGCGGTCCACGTGAGCCAAATCATTATCGGTATAGGCAATCTTGAAGTTGCCCCAGAGTCCGTATGTTTTTTCTTTTTTCATCTTCATATAGAACTTGCCCAGGGTCGGCGCATCTTCTTCAACGGTGCTGTCATCACCGAAAGTCGGGTAGTGGTAATCCGGATCGATTCGCCGGAAAAGGGCGTCCGGGGACTTGTCCAAAAAATTCGAAAAAATCTCGTCCAGAGGTCCTTCCCGCGTATCGGCGCTTGCCGTCAAAGACCAGCCGTTTTTAAATTTGCCGTTCGTATAGAACGCCAGGCGGCCTTGGGCGCTAAAATCGTCGCTGTATTGCGGTTTGTCCGGCGCCAGCAGTTCGGCCGGGCCGTCGGTCTTGTTGGCGGATGCGGTCAAATCGGCGATACCCACAGTAAACCAGTCGCTCTTTTTCATGGCCAGATCACGCAGGTACAACTTGCCGCTGCCGAACTTGTCGAGCACAGCCACTTCAACGGTTTGCATGCCTTCCGGCAGGATCTCCTCGGCTGCAAAACTCCCCTTGTCGTCCACCGGTACGGCATAGCCGGCCAACCACACCTTGTGTCCTTTGGGAATTTCGGTTCCCAGGGTCTGAACCGTACCGCCTTTAAGGGGGATATTGTGGACGGCGATGCGGCTTTCGCCGTAACCGGCCAGCAGTTCCTTTCGAAAATTCGTTTTTGCAGCCGGCGCATCGATATGATCGACCACCCATAACGGCTGGCTTTTGGTTTCATCGAAAAGCCCTTTCGAATCATACACCCGCAGCAAGTATTTCAATTTGTGGACAGGTGCAGAGAAAGATTCGAACTTCGGCTGCCATTGGGCCATACCGTCAGGATCCATCTTGATGACGGCGACGGGCGTGTCACGGTTGGACTGGTCTTCTTCGAAAACCCGGACCTCAGCCCGCTTGATGAAGCTGCGGTAATTGCTGTACATGCGGAAATGCACCAGATTCTCTACAAATGCCGTATCCGCAGAATCATGATATTGGATCGTACGCGGCCAGGCGGTCACATTCAATCGCGGCTCAAGCTTCAACGTGTCATACTTGAACTGGATATGGGCGTTTTCAAGGGCAACGTCGGTGCAGCGCTGAACATCCGAGCTGCATTTGCCCGGATCATCGAGCGGTTTTCCGTCCACGGTAATACGCATAAGATTCAGAGCAAAGGGATCGGCCGGATGCACTTCGCGGGTAAACGGGGTGACCTCCACCCCTTCATAGTCATCGCGAACCATGAGGTCATCATAGACCACCTCCACGGCAACACGCGATATATCGGATTCTATAAAACCGGCGTTGACCACGTCATTGGACTGAACATAACCGCGGCCGTCGAACTCCGCCTGCCCCTTCGTCAATCCCATCTGCTTGCTGACGGCATCCATAGCCCGGCGCGCTCGCGACATGGACAAGCCGATATCATCCCCGTAAATCGCGGCCGTTCGCCGATCCAGGCGTTTGTCGCTCGTATAGCCGATAAACCGCAGACGAACGTTGGTCTTGTCACTGATCTCATCCATGATGCCGCGCAGTTTATCGGTATAACCCTCCGGGATAATTGGCTGCCCGTTTTGGAAAAGAATCGGATCGATGCCGCCTAACGCCGAATGGTAGACACGGGTGACGGTTTCGGCACCGGGCTCACCCGGGCATAGTTGGGGCTCATCGGGCAGATCCTGGAGCGGATCGTCGTACCAGAATTCAACTTCAACACGTCGATTCAGCGCCCGACCCTTCTGTGAATCGTTGGTGGCGATGGGCCGAGAGGCGCCCCTGCCCTCGCTATCAATGGCTGAATTGGGAAGGTCCAAGTCATCCTGTACAGCCAGCGCAACACGCCGGGCCACCGCTTTGGAAAGCCCGACCGGATCGCCGTATATGCGTTTGTCGCGTCCTTCCAACGGCAGGTTATCCGCATAGGCGATGATCTTTACCAGCGGATTCTGTTTGCCGCGAAGATTGCTCATCGCCTGCCGGATCTGCTGCAGAAATTCTTCCGGCACGCCGATCATGCCTTTGTCGTAATGAAGGGGAGGAATCAGGTTCTCAATGCGCGCGCGATGGGAGTGGCCTTCCTTGTAACGCAATTTACATACGGTCTCGGTCCGGCAGACCTTGATCTGACGTACTTCACTGGGAACCATAACTTCCTTCTCGGCCGGCTTTTCGCTCACCTCGTCGTACCAGACCTGTACTTCTACGCGGCGGTTGAGCCGTCGACCTTCCTCTGTTGCATTGCTCGCTACCGGCCGGCTGTCGCCCAGACCTTCGTATGAGATGGCTTCAGGCGGAAGCTTCAGCGCGCGCTGGCAGAATTCGGCGACGGTGCCCGCGCGTTCACGCGACAGCCCCACGTTGTCGCCGTACTTCGCGATCAGCTCGCCCGTAAGGCGCTGGGAGTCGGCATGACCGATAAAGTGCAGACGCACATTGGTGCGATCGCTCATGCTGTCGAGGATTTCGCGGAGACGCTTAATGTAATTCTCTGGAATTTTCGCTTCACCCGAACCGAAGTGGATGGGTGGAATCAGGTTTTCGAGCTTGATCGTTTTCACATCCTTTTTGACCACTTCACGAATCTCCGTGCGATCCCCTTCGTTCTTTTCGAATATGGCCGGATCATGGATCCACGATTTAAAGGATTGACCCACCGGCAGGTGCATTTCAGTCTCCTCTCCGAGTGTACCCGCTTCCCTTACCCCTGATTCCAATCCTGAAGCGGCTTCGCTAAATGCTGCGAGAACAATACAAAAACACAACATCGCGACACCGTGTTTCAAAAAGAATCGTTTCATTAAGATTAGGATAGGAAACATAGGTTCCTTCATTTCGTTATCTCTTTCCAGCCACCGGCGCCCCGCGACGCCAGAAAATTTCCGTTTCAATGGTCAGCCGGTAGCCACCGCCGGATTGCTCCCACTGACCCTCGATTTCTTTCTTCAGTGCATCAAGACGGTCCTGCACCAAGCCTTTGCGTTCAACATCGGCAAGATATGACAGGCGCAGCACGGACGGCGCCTTCTTCAGCACTTCAAGCAATCGTGCGATCTTGGGGGTCCACTGCAGCCGCAGTTGGGTTGTATTCGGCTTAAACACCCCATCGGCGATATCGATACGCACCACATGGTGGATGGTCGCGCCGAAGTCAAAGCGCAGCATCTTCCCGCGGGTGGCCCGCTGAACGCGCGGATTTTCGGTCGTCATACGATAGCCGCTCGGCAAAGTGCGTTCATCCAGCTTGAGGATGAAATTGCTGCCGCGGTCCTCGTCAGGCACTGCCGCGCAGGTAATATGGAAACGACCATATTTATCGGATGTGGCAATCAGACCCCGTACCGTCACCACACGAACGCCGGGCAGGCCTTTTTCGCCCTTGTCCTGGTGACCGTTCAGATTGCGATCGTCGAACACCTTGCCGATCACATCGGTGCAATCAAAGGTCGGGTCGGGAATAACCCTCACGGTAGCGGTCGCTTCCGCAGAGACGGCACTGTTGGTGGCGGTGTTGAGCACAAAGGCCCGGTTCACGTATTCGTCTTCGGTGACACCGGAACCTACGACCAGCAGCAATTTGATCGTATATTTCTGATTCACCTGTAGTTGGAGATTGTTCCAGGTCAGTTCCCGCCCATTGACCGCAGGTTCGGCAGGTGCGCCGTCCAGGCGGGCGGAACCGGCCACATATTTGAATCCGGCCGGAAAACGATCGACAATACTGATGTCATACAGCGGGACACCGTACACATTGGTCACGGTAATCGTATACGGCACCAACGATCCCCGGGTCACATTGGTCAAGGGGGAGGTCTTTGTAATGGCCACGGCCCCATTCAGTTCGGGATCGATGGGAATGAAATTGTTGAATATTTGACTCTGCCCGGGCACGGCTCCATTGCCTAGCAAGAGATGCATATGATAGACGGTACCCGCTGTTCGCGGCTGAACCGTCGGCGGAGGTACTTCCGCCGAAGCGACGGCCTCACAGTATTCGATCGTGGCCGGCACTGCATCATTTGTACTGCCGGGGCAGGCCGGCACGGAGAACGCTGCCGTGGCGGCATCACTGGCCGGCGGTATGATTTGGGACGGCATGGACATGTAGCCGGTCGCCGGTGGCGTCACCTGGATGAGGTAGTCAGCGCCTGCCGGACAGGCCGCATTGCTGAAGTTCAAGTCAAACTTGTAAAAACCATCCAGGGCCGTAACCTGATTCTGTTGGGCCGGGTCATCGAAGCACTGGCTTGGCAGGGCTGCTCCGGTGGCCGCGTTCAGCAATGTCACCCTGGCGCCGGCAATGGGTTCACGGCCCACTGAATTGTACACCGCGCCATTGGGCCAGAGCGGCAGATTCAGATTTTGCAGATTGGCCCCCGAGGACACGGCAATGGCACTGATCCGCTGCGGACCGTCGGTAAACGGCGAATCCGCGTAACCCAGCGATGGGGTATTCGCCCCGGCGCCTGCCGCACGGAAGCGAAGTTCATATTGATCGGCGGTACCGGCGTTGGGCACCAGACCGCTCAGCCGGTACAGGCCATTGGCATCGGTGGTCACCGTGTGGACCAACTGGTTATTGCGATAAAGCGCGACCGACCAGCCATCGAGTAGCCGTTCGTTGCTGTCACAGAGCTTGTCCAGGTCCGCGTCATGCCAGACCTCACCGTTGAGGCTGGCGCTGCCCGGAATGCCGCCCACGTCAATGGATACACTGGCCGAATCGGATTGTGTAGGATCGTTCCAGCGAACCACGCCGGTATTGGTGATGGTTGTCCCGATGGCAAGTGCCGGGTTGATCTGCACGCGAAAACGCACGACCGCGCTGGCACCCGGCGGCAGATCACCATATTGTGCTGCATAATCCGCGGTGAGGATCGAACCCGCATAGCTGACCCCGGCAATTGAACCGTTCAGGGTACCTGAACCGGCCACATAGGTCACCTGATCGCCCAGGGGCGGATTCAGGTTATCGCTGATCACGACGCGGATAGCAGGCAGGCTGCCGTTGTTGGTTACGCGGATCACGTACTCCATTTGACCGCCGGCCTCGGCTGCACCGCCGCCGACGATCTGCACCTGTTTGGTCACCGTAAGCAGTTGGGCATCTCCCACGACAACGACGGTGGGTTGGTTGCCGTTGGACGGCACGCCGTCCGCATCGGTGAGCCCTATCGGCAATTCATTGGAAGCCACGCTGCCCTGGTTGCTGATGAGAGTCCCCGTGGACACGCCCATATTAACCCGTACATCGAAAGTGATCGTTGCGCTGTTGCCACTCGAGATAATACCGGCACCGGGATTGTCGTCGGAATTCACCGACAGACCGGCGATGAGCGGCGATACGCCGCCGTCAGAACCCGGCGACGCACCGTTCAGGCGAAGGGAATTGGCCACATAAACGGTATTGGCGGGCACGGCGTCGGTAAGCACCACGCCCGTGGCCGGAATGGCGCCGAAGTTGCTGACAACGATGGTATAGCGCAGCACGTCGCCCGGATCGACGATCCCCGGCGAGCCTAAATCCTCTTGGATCTGTACGGTCTTGTGGGCGTAAAGCAGCGGCAGATTGCCTACGATATTGCGGGTCGGGTCGTCGGGAATCGGCGTGTTGGGATCATCGGAGGGCTGTTCGGGCTGCGGGCCGCTCCCGGCGCCGCTGCCGCTCACAAAGCCCTGGTTCTCGATGATCAAGCCGTTCATTGCGTTGGGGTCTACGACCACGTCGAAGGTCACCGTGGCGACATTGTTCGCCCCGGCCGTTGCATCGGCCCGCAGGTAGCCGGCCGTAGCGTTTTCCGGCGCGTGGAGCAGGATGCCGGTTTGCAGTGGACTGACGCCGGGGCTCGAATCGGCCACGGCTTGTCCGTTGAGGGTCGTACTGCCGGCCACATAGGTGGTGTTGGCCGGGGTGTAGTCCCGCAGACGCACATCCACGGCATCTTCACTGCCGATGTTTTTGATGGTGAGGGTGTACCGCAATGTTTCACCGGCCATCAAAACGGTAGCATCCCCCGACATGACGGTTGAGATCTTCTTGACTTCAAAGCGCGGCGACGAGGCAATCAACGTCTGGGTGGGATCCGTGTCGCCGGCCACATTGGGATCGTCGGACAAAGTTTGGTTCAGGTTTTCCGAGACCAGCTCGGCCTGGTTGAGTACTACGGTTCCGCTGGTGATCACCGGCGCGAGCCTGACCTCGAATACGATCTCCATCGTGTCATTGGATTCACCCTGGGCACCGATGCTGAGATTGGCGACATTTAACAATCCCGTGCCGTGCGTGCCGCCCGACGCACTGGTGCCTGACGTATCGGCACCCGCGGGTACGCTGATCAGGTTGAGACTGCCGGAAGCGAAGGCCGGCACGGCATTGAGCCGATCGACTTCATCCACCACAGAAAAAGACGATAGCCCCACCGGCCCGTTGTTGCTCAGCCGGATGGTGTAACGCAGGATATCACCCGGACTGGCATTGCTGCCCGGATTCTGACCGGTCGTCATATTCTGCACGGACTTTTCGAACGTCAGGATCGGCGCTTCGGCAGTGACGATGTGGCGGTCCTCATGATCGAGTGTTCCCGGCGTGCCGTCACTCAGTGTGCGGTTGAAGATACGCGGTGCGGCGCCGGCCTCATTCGGATCCGCGCTGTACCATCGCGTCGCACCAGCGACATTGGTCAGCGTGATGCCGTTTTCCGTGGAAGGATCCAGTGCCGCGTCGTAGTGGACGATCAGGCGCTGATCGGGCCCTATACCGCCGGCATGCGACAACAGATTAAAATGCCATTCACAGGTGGGATCCCCGTCGAAGCTTATGGTAAAGTCGGTGTCCTGAACCAGTGGATCGGAGACCGTTGTTATCCCGTCAGCCTGGAAAATCCGGGCGGTCACATTGGTCGGGCCCACATCGCACATGCCGCCGGTTGCTTGATGGGGCATGCGATCCAAAATGACGGGATTCCAAGCCGCACCCGTGTTCGGGTTGTGTACGTTCAGAGTGAAGGTTGCCGGCGTGCCCGACTGCATGGTGGCCGGGCCGGTTTTTTCCAATGTGAGTATTTCCGCACCGACGATGGTCATATTGTCGGTGGTATCCGAGCCGCCGGAAGTCCGGGTCGTGGGGTCGTTGCTAATCTGGTTGTAGGTGTAGTCGGCGGTGTTGTTGAACTGAAGTCCAACGACGTTCGTCGCCGTATTAGCCAGCACCACCATTACATCGATGACAATTTGTTCGCCGGCCGGGATGTCGATACCGGTGGTGGTATCTTCGATCACGAGGTTGGTGGCACTGCCGGTATTTACCGGGGTCCATGGTTGGGAGCCGGAAACTTTGGTGACACTGACAAAGACCAGGTCCGCAGCCGAAGCGCTCAGGTCGTCGAGAATGCGCACATCGTGAAGGGCTGTATCATGGGGCGCCGCCGGCACGGTAATGCGATAGGTGAACGGCTCGCCCACGGAAACAGTGAGCACCGCCGGGTTGGCTTTATTCAGGGCACCGGGTGTGGCTGTCGTGAATGTGACAGTGGCGACGTTGCTGGGCCCGTAGGTTTGGCGTTCTCCGTTAACATTCCCCTGGGTCGGAATATCTTCGTCGTCCAGGGAATAGTAGTGCTGTACCTGGGCCGCGTTAGTAAGGGTCAGTCCGGCGCCGATGTCGGTATCGGCCTGCACCTGATAGACGATGCGCAGGGTATCGCCGGCCGGAATGGTATATTGATCGGCCACGCCCGTGTCGAAGTTCCAGGTGGCAACACCGGTGGCGGCATCGTAAACCGGCGCAAGATTCGTCCATACGGCGCCGGACAGCAGTTGCATGCTGACGGTCGTGACGGTGGCCGCACCGTTACGCATCCCCGCGGGAATAACGTCCGTGAGCAGCGTGTCATAGGCTGGTGCTCCACCGCTGTTGGCGATGTCGACGGTGTAGGTGACAATTTCGTTGGCGGCCAGCACCGTATCGCCGCCCGCGGCCACGGCGGATTTGGTCACCGTGAGATCGGGCTGCACGACAGTGATCGATGCGTTGTCCGTTCGGGTCGTCGCCGGACCGGCAGCGGTTTCATAGTCCATGTTGACCGTATTGGTAAGCGTGGTGGTGGCCCCATGGGCAATGCCGGCGTCCGGAAGGATACGCGCGCGATATATGATGACCAGGCTATCCGTGGTTGGATCGCCGAAGGGATTATTGACAATATCGCCGATGTTCCATGTCAAGGTGCCGGTTTGTCCGGCTGCCGGCACGTTGGATGATGAGATGGCGGCATAGGCAAAGTTGGAACCCGGTCCTGTGGCGGGCGAAGTATAGTTTGCGGTCGTGTCGCCGTTGATGCTCACGGTATCGACAAAAGCCATGCCGCCGGGCAGCGTGTCCTGAACCCGCAGGTTGCGCGTCAATCCGCCGGACAGATTGATCGACAAACGATACGTGATAAAATCGCCGATGCGGGCAACGGCATCCGCGGCCGTGCTCCACGGTGCGCTATCGAAGGTGTCTGCGGAAACGGTCTTGTCGATGCTGTTGTTATCAACGGTTGTGGTAGTGGCGACCGCCGGACCGGTACAGTAATCATTGGGTGCAGTCCAATTGGGGCACCCGTCACCGGTACGTTCGTCGCTGCTCGCACCGTCCAGAGAGGTCCAGTCAACCATCACGCTGTTGCTGAGATCAATGCCGGCCTCTTCTACGACCACCCGGTATGTCAGGACCAGGGACCGGCCCACGGGGATATCCAGGCTGCCGTCGCCATTGCCCCGCCCCCAGACCAGCGGACCATCCGGGGCATTGGCCGGGGTCGCGACGAAGCCTGCCGCCGGCGCGCCGTTGATCAAGGCCGTGGGGGTAAAGCCCGTGTAAAGCGACAATTCCGACGGCAGGGTATCGACCACATTGACGTCATACGCCGTTGAGGTACCGCTGTTGAGCACGGCAACGACATATTCGAGCAAATCACCCCCACTGGGCGGGTCTGCGGGCTGCTTGCCAGGTGTTACGTTGCTCACCGTCTTGGTTGCCGTGAGAACAGGCTCGACCACGGTGACTGCCGCGGTATCATCCGTCAGCGTCACTTGGGCACCGGTCTCGCCGTGGGTATAATTCAGCACTGCACCGTTCTGCAAAGTGTCACCACTGTCCGTGACAAGGTCATTGTTGACGCGGGCGAAATATTGGATGCGAATAAGCGGATCAATGGCATTTTGGGTCGTGTCGTTCTCTGTCTGGGTGACCACCGTACCGATATCCCAAATTGCATTGCCGCTGGAACCATCCGCCGGGAAGGCATTGAAGGCCGTCTCTCCTGCTGCCTGACCGTTGACGGTCGCAATACCTTGGAAAGTATAGGTGATGTCGAATCCGGCGTTGTTGGCCAGCAGATAACTCACACCGGCGGCATTCAGGCTGTCCGTGACAATGATGTTGCGGGACGTGCCTTCGGGAAGATGGATATCGATTTGGAAATTTTTGTACTTACCGATGGCGGGGATCACGGCCGGATCGAGATCGGTTTTGTTAAACGTAACCGCCGGAACCGTAACCTGGCTGCCGGCCGTGGTTTCATAGTCATTGACGGCGTCACCGGCATTGGGCAGTGCGCCGATGCGCATGCCGGTTTGGCTGCCGTCGGCGCCGATCGTTCCGGTGCTGTTGAGGGCGGTTGTATTACCGGGCAGCGACGTCCAACTGGCCTGAATGGTATTGTCCAATACTTCCTGGGGTTGAGCGCCGGTGTCGACACTAATCTCGAAGGTAAATGTGCGGGTTTCACCCGGTGCAACGGCAAATTTCGGATTGGCAGCGTTCCAACTGAAAATCGGCCGGTTGGCACCAAGCGTCGCAGTATCGATATTGTCCGGCGGGTCGGCTCCGCCCACATTGCCCAGGAATGTCAGATGACCGACCGCCGCCAAATCGTCGAGCACACGCAGATTATATGCGGTTGCCGTGCCGGTATTTTCGGCGGCCACGGTCACCGTCAGAATATCCCCGGCATCGGCATTGGCCACGGCAAATGTCTTGGTCAGGCTGATGCGCGGTTCGTGAACCTGCACGTCGACCTGGCCGAAATCAATGGAGACCAGGCTGCCGGTTTCATCGATATACCGGGCGAAGGTTTGGGTCGCCGGAACACCGTTGGAAACGATATCGCCGTCATTTGTTCCCGAGGTGTTTTCGACCCGGGCAATGAACCCGATCTCGAAATCATATCGATTGCCAATTCCGGCGGTACCTTGGGTCACGCGCTGATCGCCGAAATTCCATTCGACGGTGGTGCCGCTGCAAGTGGGTGTAATGATGCCGCCGGGCACGAAGCCGGCTGCCGAATAGGGCGCAGCATTCAGATTGACGGCCGGGGCTTCGCTGCAGCGCATTCCCGCGGGTAATTCGTCCCGGATCACGAAGTTGCGCAACAACGCCACCGGAAGCAGCGTGTTCAGCCGGTACTCGATTTCTTCGCCGACGGACACGCCTTGCGTGGTCGGGCCCGAGACCGCCGGTGTATTCGACAAACGCGCGATGGTCTTGGGTTGCGTGGCGACCGGAATGATCCGCACGGCGGCAGAGGCCTGCTGAGAGGTGTAGACACGCGCGCCGCCTTTATCGCTGTTGGGCTGCTGCGGCGCACTCTGATGGCCGGATACCCCCTCGAGACTGTCATACGTCGCATCCGCCGCATTGGTAAACGTCTGCAGCGGCGCCGCATCATCGTCGTAATCGACACGGTAGTACAATTGGACGGACTGGCCCGGATCGATGCGCTGCAACACATTGCTGTTGGTGTAAGAAAAAGTGATTACCGCCGGTGTGCCGTTTTTAACGGTATTATCGCTGATCACCCCTTCTCCGTCGGTGTCGGCACCGCCGCTGGAACCATCGCCGTCGTTATCCAGACCATCGGTGGCAAAAGGCAGTACGTAGGAAAGATCGCTGGCATCGAGGCGGTCGGTCACGGTAACGTCATAGGCCGGGGCACGCTGAACGCCGCCGCTGCTCGCCTCGTTGGTGAGCGTAATGCGATAGATATATGAATTATAGGCATCGCCGTCATCGGCCAGCGGAACAAAATGAGAGCATCCTGTCCCGGTTCCGTATAAAGATTCGTTACATACTTCCTTAACAACGTTGATGTGCGGCTCGGTAACGGTGAGATCGAAACGGCGCACACTTTCGCGCGGATAGCCCACGGTGTTGGGACCCAAATCATAGGTCTCGAGCTGGGCCGTAGCATCGTTATCGAAAATGGCTTGAAAATACGAATTGAGAACATTCGTACTTGGTGCAGCATGTTGATTCGGCGCCGCACTGGTATCGATGGGATCGTTCAGCAGGCGCGATGTCATATCCGCTCGGAACCACTGGTCCTTTATCGTGATGCGCTGGGCCGACGGGTTGAAGGTCCAATTCATCCAGTCCGGCCCGGCAACCTCATCCAGCGGCGCCAGACCCGGCGGGTTGAGGCTGATGCTCTGAATGGCGCTGGTGCTGGCGGTATACGGATCGGTTGATGAGATATAACCCTGGCCATCCGGCAGTTGATCGATGACTTTGATGTTCTGTACGGCAATCAAGGCGAAACCCGGAGTCTGAAAACCGAACCAGCCGCCGGCTTCGATATGAAATGAACACTCTTCGCCGATTTGAACCTGGGTGTCCGGAAGGCCCGTGGGCGGTGGGTTGTTTTCCGTACAGGTGCCGACTTGCGATTTAAGCAGGTTAAAACCGATGACGCGCGAACGAATGCCGTCCAGGCTGTAATTGTTGGCTGCATCAATGCCGCCATCTGCTCTTGGATTGACCGGCGTGGGAAACCACAGGGGCGTGCCGTCGCTCAGGGTGATCTCGCCCACTACATCGGCCCGGAAGGTCAGGTCGTCCGCGGCAATGTCCGCCGGATCGGTGCTCTTGACGACTTCGAAATGGAGTGACCGCGTCTGTCCGGGAGCAATGGCAGAGCCGGTGCACTGATAGACCGTGGCGTCCGGGGGAATCGTTGCCGGAATCCGCCATACATCCAGCGGCGGCGGATTACTGGTGATGCTGCATCCCGAAGGTACGGTAGTCACATTCATGGTTGCGCCGAAAGTCACATAAGCGAAGTAATCCGCAGCGTCATGCCCGCCGTTATTGGACAGGTTGACCGTGAGGGGCAGCGGTTGGCTCTGATCATTGGTGAGAATGAAGATCAGCTCGCTGCCGGCGATGTCGATGTCCAGATCCTCGGGATCGGACTGATGGGTGGTCACCAGCGGATTGGTCGGCGGATGTTTGATCACTCCGGGCTGGCAGAAATCCTCGAAATCGACGTACAACTGGTTGGTCAGCTGTATCGAATTGTCCGGATCGGTCCCCGGCGGATCACTGTTGGGCGCTTCGGTACGGACATCGAGATTTGCTGTCTTGTCATAGGACTGCGGCCGGATCAGAACGATTCGAAAGGTGATAACCAACCGGTCGCCGTTGCGAAGCATGTCGAATTGATCGGCGTATATGGGATGGGTGGTGCTGCTGTACAGCCTGAATTCCGGTGCGGTGTTGGACAGGGCCACGGCAGGATCGCTGGTCGTGAGGGGAAATGTGCCGGCCACCGGATTGGTCCACTCGATCCGGTCGGTCATTCCGGGATAACTGCCGTATGCACCGGTGGCCGTCACCGTCGGGGTGAAAGTGGAATCGACCACGTATTCGGGCGGAAGGACATCTCTGAGCTTGATCCCCTTCACCGTACCGCCGGTGTTGTTGCGGATAGTGATTCTCACCGTCCCCTTACTGCCCGCGGGCTGCGACGTATTGGTGCCGACAATCTCGGTTTGGATATTCAGATTGCTACCGGAATTGACGGACAACGTACTCAAATATGCCGAAGCATTGCCCGGAGAACTGCCTGTTGATGTGGCGGTAATGCCCCCTGCGGGAGAATCGGCCTCGCAACCCCACTGGATGTCTGAGACGGTATTGGTTTTGTTGGTTACACAGGAACTGTTGGGGCTGGCCGGGATTTTTCCGACAAGGTAGATGTCGGCGGATTGCCCCTGCTGCACATCGACCTGGTCGGGCGAGTCGCTGCCGGGATTACCAAAGGGGTTGTCCACATCGAAATTGTCAATATAGTTGCCGGCCGGAACGCAGCCTCCGCCGCCTGGATTGACGCCGTTGTTGGCTGCGACAGCCGAGGCCGACGCTTCGGTGGGACAAGCATAGTTGATTTCCACATTGCCGGCCTCCATCAAATCGTCGAATCGCAGGTCCTGAAGGTCTGCCAAGCCGGTATTGCTAACTCGTATGCGCCAGATCACATCGTCGTTGATGTTGCCGTAAACCGTCTGAGAATACGCTCCCGAACCCTGGCTGGCATCGACATTCCGCCCCCGTTTACTGACATTGGGGTGCGGCTCGCGAAGCGGCAAAATATCCAGACCCGTGGTGACAGTTCTCGAACCGGAAAAACAACTCTCGTCGGTGCTGTAAGTGAGATTCGCCTCGATCAGACGCGTGGCGCTGACCAATCCCTCCTGGGACAATGCGCCGGTGCGTGACACCGAAAAAGTGATGGCGATGGTGCCGAAGCTGTTGTTGCTGGGCTGGTATTCCAGACGGCCGAGATCCGGAATCTGGGCAGATGTCCAGGTCAGGATCGACCCATTGGCGCCGCTGATCAGCGGCGCCGACCCCACCAGTAGGGGGCCGCCATTGATCCTGTATGTGACCGGCATGGGAGCGGTCGGATCGAAGGTCAGCCCGGAAGTGTTCAGGTTTTCGACCACCGTCATGCTCGTCATGTCCACCCCTTCGTACGGGTTGGACACGATGATGGTGATGTAGCCGTAACCGCACAGCTCGCAATAGCTGGTTGTCAGGTCGTGGCGGACAAACGCAGGAGGATTGTTTTTGAGGTCACAAGGGGCAGCCGACGCTGTTCCTGCAGTCGACAACAGGGACAGCATACCAACAGCGGCACCGATGCATGCGGCCCAAAGTTTCAACTTGGGTGTCTTCGGCAGTAGAATGCGTGATCTGCTTTGCCGAAAGAAACCCAAAAAGCAAAAGACAGCCGCAATTCGTCTATTAAAGAAGGAAATTTCTTCCACGACATCTCCCGATGCTATCGTTACCGCGCAAAAAAGTGCATCAAGAGATGTCGCGGTTTTAGTGAAAAGATAGTACACGTCCGGCTCATAAGAGAGCCGGGTTCCAGCACTATTGATAAACTCCGTTTCATTTTTTACCCCCACAGTAAAAAAAAGCGAATGTATTAAAAACTATAATTTAGATAAATGATTCGTGTTTTACCTCCCTCTTTATCGTTGTTTAATAAAATCCCATCATTTTCGGTTGAAAGCATAACTTTGACCAATATTCGCACGATGACCTGCAAAAAGCGTGCAAAATCAAAATATTTTTCACCAAATAGATTTTATATTAATGATATTTCAATATGTTAAAAGTTATGACGAAATCGAATGCCGGCATTGCAATTGATGCGCAATTGACAAATTTGGTCAAAAAAAATGCCGTTTTTTGACTCAATTCAATCAAACGTGATGGGTTATGGGGGCCGGAAATATAGGGTTGTAAAATGAAAGCCCCCGGAGTGGTTCTCCAGGGGCTCGTGGGGGTAAAAAATGAAGGACGAAGTCTCTTCATCTTCTACAAATTAAATAGATATATATACTTAATTAAAAGGTCAAGATTTTTTTAAAAACTGATATTTATCAAAAATATTCCATAAACTGGTCGTCAACCGAATACCCAACGGCAGATAATTTGCCGTCATTCCAATTGCTCAACAGATATACTTTTCAACCATTATGATCCCTAAATCAGCATGTGAAAGATCCTTCATAAAAGCGGCTACCATGGCATCGAAGGATTGTCATATTCCAATAGCATAGATCATGCCAAATCCTCCCGATATTCCGCAATATTTAATTTTATAAGTGTTTTCAATTGCTTGCATTAATTGAATATAATTTTGCAAAAAAACCGTTGTCAATATTTAGCAGCCTTTTTGACATTCTATGGCATGTTTTTAAATAATTTGAAAAAAATTAAAAGATGAAATCATTAAGAAGTCTATAAGTGGTTTCAAAACCTTCAATCGGGTTTAAGGTCAAGGCAAACTGTGAAGGCCAACCGCAGGAATATCAAGAATATTTCGAGGATTGGACATCACAGTTTAACACAGAGATTGAGACCGAGGGGAGGTTTTGAAACCACTTCTAAACAAAGAAGCGGCTGCCAATTTTACAGATGTAATTTTTTGTTGAACAAATTGATCGAAAAATGGTGGCAAACAAAAAAAAAGGGTTACGGCCTTAACCATAACCCCTAGAGACCTTTGCAAAACGCCCCTTTTTGCCCAATTTCTGCGTCACACTCAAATTTTAATCCTCAAAATACTCAATGTACTCCTGCGGTTAAAATTTTCGCGTTCCTTGAACTTGAACAAAAATGAGCATTTATCAAAGGTCTCCCCTTGATATCAATGGAGGCGGCAACCAGATTCGAACTGGTGAATAGCGGTTTTGCAGACCGCTGCCTTACCACTTGGCTATGCCGCCAAAAAAATGGAGCGGGAAACGGGATTTGAACCCGCGACTTCGACCTTGGCAAGGTCGCACTCTACCACTGAGTTATTCCCGCTCAATAGACTCATTTTCATAAAGAGATTTTGCCATTTTGTCAACACAAAAATTTATGCACGGAGAAGGCTTCTGAACCTTATGAAATAGTCAGCGCCCGACCAAATCGTCAGCAGCAACGCCACCCACAAAAACAGGATCCCTATGGCATGAAAATCGATGCCAAAATAGGGGAAATGGAGGGTCAACGGTATAATAGCGGCAATTTGAAATCCGGTTTTGTATTTTCCCAGACTGGATGCAGACAAATCCTGACATCTTTGTGCGATAATATTTCTTAAACCGGTTACTGAAATCTCCCTTCCGATAATAATGCAAACCATCCACGCCGGAATCCACCCCAGGGCAGTAAGCATGATAAACGACGTCGAAACCAGAACCTTATCGGCAATCGGATCCATCACTTTCCCAAAATTCGACACCAGCCCTTTTTGTCTGGCAAAAAATCCATCCAAGAAATCGGTTATGGCTGCTGCGCTGAAAAATAGCGCAGCTAAAAAAGTGGTGAGTCTGCTTGGAAACAAAAGTAACACCACGATGATAGGCGACGCAGCAACTCTAAAAAGCGTCAATCCGTTGGGATGGCTCAATATCCTTTTGACCTGTCCTATAGGAAACATTTAATTAATTATATCCCTTTTGCTTTGTTCCAGTCATCCAGAAATGCCTTGAGCCCTTTATCGGTCAGGGGATGTGCCGCCAATTTGTTCAGCACGGAAAAGGGAATCGTCGCAATATCAGCTCCCATTAAAGCGGATTCCAGAACATGAAGGGGATTGCGAATACTCGCAACGATGATCTCAGTATCAAAGGCATAGTTGCCGTAAATTTCGACAATCTGCTCAACCAGCAAAAGACCTTCCTGGGAGATGTCGTCCAAGCGGCCGATAAAAGGGCTTACATACGTCGCCCCTGCTTTTGCAGCCATTAGCGCCTGAAGCGGTGAAAACACCAGCGTTACATTTGTTTTGATGCCTTCCTCAGCAAGTTTACGTGCGGCTTTCAAGCCGTTCACTATCATGGGGATTTTCACGACAATATTGTTATGAATTTTTGAGAGCTTGCGCGCCTCTTCAAGCATGCCTTCCGTATCGGTGCTCACCACCTCCGCGCTGATGGGGCCGTCGACGATTTCGCAGATTTCTTTGATAATTTCTTCAAAATCACGCCCTTCTTTTGCAATCAGGCTGGGATTGGTCGTCACGCCGTCAACCATCCCCATGCTGTGCGCTTCCTTAATTTCATCAACGTTCGCAGTATCAATAAAAAATTTCATTCAATAAGCCTCCCCGTATATATTATTTGGAATAACTCTAACTTGCCTGTTCGTCTAAAAACTTATCTTTGCATGCTTCGCTGCAGAAATAGAGATTCTCACCGTTCACGCTCAGATGCACACCGTCTTTTTTGGCGAAATATACGCCGCAATAAGGATCTTTGACCATAACATCATCGATTTCGGCTGTTTTTTTCTCAAATACCGGTTTTTGCGCCGGTGTGTCTTTAAGCATCCAGGATTTCAAAAACCGATAGCCCAAGTATAGAAGACCCAATAAAATTAAAAGTCGCATTGATATTCAATAATCCTTTGCCCATCTTCATCCAAAGCAGCCAACAGGTATCGCAATTCTTGGTTTAAAACCGGATGCACAATGGACGGATCTATATCACAAATTGGTTTTAAGACAAATCGCCTTTTATGCATTCTGGGATGCGGAATAATCAGACCGCAGGAATTCACGACGATATCATCAAATAAAAGAATGTCCATATCAAGTATCCTCGGACCGAATCTCACGGTATTATCCATGCGTCCGGCTGCATGTTCAATGGATTTAAGTTCTTTTATCAGTTGAAACGCATCGATATCGGTTTCAATCTTGACAACGCCGTTGATAAACCAATCCTGATTTTTATAGTCCACGGGTTCGGTTTGATAAAACCGCGACCATTTTTTTATTTTTGTATTTTGGCGTTCAGCCAGTGCCATGACCCCGTTTTTGCAGTTTAAAAGTTTGTCGCCGATATTGGAACCAACACCGATATATGCGGTATGAATCATTATTCGGTAAAATCTCGTCTTTTTAGAAAATAGATAACCGCAAATGGACGCAAATGAACATAAATACTATATTTTAATTTGTGTTTATTCGTGTTTATCCGTGGTTTCCCTTATTCTTTTTCCTCAACTGTCTTTCCAAGCATCTTCCCAGAGTTGTGCCCTGTAAATGATGCGTGCATCTCCTTCAAGGTAAATATCATAATATCTGCCTTCTTTTTCACTGTAAAAGATGCTTAGATATCCACCGCTTTGTGTCTGAACATTTATGGGAGATCCTATTTTCATTTTATGGGCCATCACAATGGCGCCGGCGGCAGATCCGGTACCGCAGGCCAATGTTTCATCTTCAACGCCGCGTTCATAAGTCCGGATGGCAATGGTATTATCTTCTATATGGCAAACAAAATTAACATTGGTGCCGGCAGGTGAAAATCGTTCGTGGAACCGGATCTCTCGACCCATTTCAACAATATCGACATCTTCGATTCGTTTCTTCACGATCACGACATGGGGCACGCCGGTGTTAATGCTGGAGATGGCAATCGGACCATTTTTAAGATCGATGGTATCGTCTGTTTTGAATTCTGTCGGATCGGTCATTTTGACCTTAACCCGATCGCCGGTAACATGGGCTTCAACAATGCCGGCCAATGTCTCAAAAGACATGTTCGGTCCGGCGATATCATTTAAATAGGCAAACCGTGCCACACAACGGGCGCCGTTTCCGCACATCTCGGCGATGCTGCCGTCGGAATTGAAAAACCGCCACCTGAAATCAGCCTTTTCAGATTTTTCTATGAGTATAAACCCGTCAGCACCGACCGCCATTTTTCTTCGGCACACCTTGGCGATAAAATCCGAAATGCCGTTTTTATCGATGTTATTTTGACGATTATCAATGACGATAAAGTCGTTGCCGCTGCCGCTCATTTTGTAAAATTCTATTTCTTCCATATTGGACTTCACCCCTCGATAAAGGGAGGTATCGATTCACCTTTCACCAAATCCATGTAGTTCTCCCGATCTTTAACGATATAAAATCCGTCATCCTTAACCATGACCTCAGCGGCTCTTATCCTCGAACAGTAATTGGATGACATTGCAAAGCCATAGGCGCCGGCACTCATCACCGCCAGAAGATCCCCCCTTTTGACATCGGCAATTTTTCGGTCAAGGGCCAGAAAATCTCCGGATTCGCAAATCGGCCCCACAACATCCGCTGTTATCTGCGGGCCCTCGGAATGGGTAACCGGCTCGATGGCATGAAAGGCTTTGTAAAGTGTGGGCCGCATCAGGTCATTCATCCCCGCATCTGTAATGACAAATTCCTTGGCTGTACCTGATTTCCTGAACAAAACCTTGGCAACCAATATTCCGGCATTACCGACAATCACTCTCCCAGGTTCCAATATCAGTTTGAGCCGAACGTCTTTAAGAGACGCTGCAATGGCCCTGGCATAGTCTTTGGGATGGGGTGGGGATTCGTTGTCATAGGTTATGCCGAGGCCGCCTCCCATATCAAGGTATTTAATTTTGGACCCCATTTCTTTAACCTCACCAATGAGGTCTTTTAAACTTTGCAGCGCCTCGATAAAGGGCTTAACATCTGTAATCTGCGATCCGATATGGCAATCGATACCGACTACTTTTATATGTTTAAGCTGCCGGGCGGCATGGTATCCTTCGATGGCTGCCTTTCGATCGATACCAAACTTGTTTTTTTTGAGTCCGGTTGAAATGTAAGGATGTGTTTTCGGGTCTACATCGGGATTCACCCGAATCGCCACCGGCGCCTTGGTTTTTAAAAGTCCCGCTCTTTCATTGATCAGTTCGAGCTCTTCGAGAGATTCCACATTGAACATCAAGATGCCGGCTTCCAGTGCATAATCAATCTCGTCAATGCGTTTGCCGACGCCGGAATATACGATCTTCTCCGGAGAAAAACCCGCCTTCAAACCGCGATATAACTCGCCGCCGGAAACGATATCGAGTCCGCTCCCAAGATTTTTGAACAGTTTTAAAATGGCAAGGTTTGTATTGGCCTTTGCGGAATAACATACGAGTCTGTCCATGCCCTCAAAGGCATCGTCAAAGGCAAGAAAATGACGCTTTAAAGTAGCATGGCTGTATAAATAAAATGGCGTGCCGACGCTCTCTGCGATCAATCGAACCGGAACATCTTCGCAGTATAATTCATTGCCGCGGTAAGTAAAATGGTTCATATTTAACCTATTTTCTCTTTCCTCTTTTCTGTTTCCTCTTTTTTATTTCTTCTTTTCTATTTTCTGTTTTTCTACTTTCTGCTGTTCAGGTTGTTTTACCGGCGGCTTCGGCGGTGCCTTTTTACCGCATGCTGAAAAGAAAGTCGCCAGCAAT
>CAZQAF010000016.1:35083-51957 GCA_964591175.1 uncultured Desulfobacteraceae bacterium
CGGCGGCTTCGGCGGTGCCTTTTTACCGCATGCTGAAAAGAAAGTCGCCAGCAATATTGCAACACAACAAAGCAAAACAAGCCCTTTTTTAAAGTATTTTTTCATGACAATCCGTTATCTGCGAGGTCTTTTTCCGCTTTATCTATGGCCGCCCTTACACATTCAAGGGCCGTCCCGCCAATGGATTTTCTCCGATTGATCATTTGTTCGGTGCTCAAAATATTGAAGATGTCTTTCTTGAAATGAGATGAAAAGGATTTTAACTCTTTCAAAGTGAGCTCATGGAGCTCCTTTTTTTTGCTCGAAGCATATGCCACCGCCTCACCGACACAGCCATGGGCCTGGCGAAACGGCATGCCGCCGGCCACAAGATAGTCTGCCATATCGGTTGCATTTAAAAAGCCCTTGGATGTTGCCTGCCGCATGGCTTCCCGGTTTATTTTCAACTTCGGGAGCATTTTTATGTAAATGTCAATGCATTGTCTTAATGTGTCTGCCGTTTGGAATAAGGCGCTTTTATCTTCCTGCATATCCCGGTTATAGGACAGCGGCAATGACTTCATCATCGTTAACAGGGAAACCAGATCTCCGAAAACCCGTCCGGTTTTCCCGCGCACCAGTTCGGGAACATCGGGATTTTTTTTCTGAGGCATAATACTGCTGCCGGTCGCAAAGGAATCCGGTAGCTCGATAAATCCGAACTCGGATGAAGACCATAAAATAAATTCTTCCGACATCCGGCTTAAATGGACCATACAGATACTTGCGGCCGAGACAAATTCGATGATAAAATCCCTGTCGGAAACCGCATCGATACTGTTTGCCGATATCTTCGGAAAATCAAGAAGTCGTGCCGTGTATTCCCTGTCTATGGGATATGTTGTTCCGGCAAGGGCCGCACTGCCCAGCGGCATGACATTGATCCGTTTTAATCCGTCATCGAACCTGGCGATGTCCCTTGAAAACATTTCATAATATGCCATGAAATGGTGGGATAAAAGCACCGGTTGGGCCCGTTGCAGATGCGTGTAACCGGGCAAAACAACATCAATATATGTTTTTGCAAGATCCACAACTACCTTTGAAAGCGAGATAAGGCGTTTGATGGTATTTACGGATTCTTCTCTCAGATACATCCTCACATCCAGCGCAACCTGGTCGTTTCGGCTTCTTGCAGTATGAAGCTTTTGAGCGGATTTTCCGACTTTTTCGATAAGCCTGGCCTCGATATGCATGTGAATATCCTCCAGGCCATCATCGAACTGGAAGTTACCCCGTTCGATCTCTTGTTTAATCTCACCAAGGCCTTCGATCAATACCGAAGCATCGGCTTCTGAAATAATAGATGTCCGTGCAAGCATGCGGCAGTGGGCGATACTTCCCTCAATATCATAAACATACAGGCGTTTGTCGATATCGATGGAAGATGTAAAGTCTTCAACGATTCGATCGGTTTTTTCGGAGAACCTGCCGCTCCAAAGTTTTTCAGACATAACCACCTCTTTTAAAACAGGTGTTTCAAAATTTTTCCATCATCTTCTGTATGCGCAATCTCAGCGAATTTAGTCGTATAAACCCCTGGGCGTCTTTCTGGCTGTACACGGTATCGTCCTCAAACGTCGCAAAATCTTGACTGTAAATAGACCTGTCAGATTGCCGCCCAAGGACCATGCAATTGCCCTTATAAAGTTCGAGACGCACCTTCCCGGAAACATTTTTCTGGGTTTGATCGACCATATTTTGAAGCAGCTTCATCTCAGGCGAAAACCAGAAGCCATAATACACCAGTTCCGAATACTTCGGGATCAGTGAATCGCGCAAGTGCATGACTTCCCGATCCATGGTTATCGACTCCATGGCCATATGCGCCACCCTCAGAATCGTTCCGCCCGGTGTTTCATAAACTCCGCGGGATTTCATGCCGACAAAACGATTTTCGACAATATCGACCCGGCCGATGCCGTGATGTCCCCCCAGCCTGTTGAGTTCCTTGAGAAGATTTGCCGGAGACATTGTCTTATCGTTTATCGATACCGGATCGCCCTGTTCGAAAGTAATTTCGATAATCTCTGATTTATCAGGCGCATCTTGCGGAGAAACGCTCATGGTGTACATATCCTTTGGCGGCTGTATCCATGGATCCTCCAGCTGTCCCCCTTCAAAGCTGATGTGTAGAAGATTTCTGTCGGTGCTGTAAGGCTTTGCATGGGTTGTCGGCACTTTGATGCCGTGCTGCTCGGCAAAGGCCATCAGCGCGCTGCGGGAATTAAGATTCCATTCCCGCCATGGCGCAATAATCTTTATATTCGGATCTATGGCAAAATAGCCAAGTTCAAACCGGACCTGGTCGTTTCCTTTTCCTGTGGCGCCGTGGCTGACCGCATCGGCGTCCTCTATTTCGACAATTTCCATTTGTCGTTTTGCAATGAGCGGCCTGGCAAGAGACGTACCCAGAAGATATTTTCCTTCATAAATCGCATTGGCGCGAAATGCCGGAAAAACATAATCTTTTACAAATGTTTCCTGCAAATCATCGACATAAACTTTGCCAGCACCGGTATTTAAAGCATTTTCTTTTATATGATCGACTTCATCACCCTGGCCGATATTTGCCGCAAATGCCACAACCTCGCATCCATAGGTTTCAATGAGCCACTTTAGAATGACGGAGGTATCGAGTCCGCCGGAATAGGCCAATACAACCTTTTTAACAGTATCAGACACTATGAATCTCCTCCCAGTAATATACGCAGTATCGCCTTGTGCATATGAAGCTTGTTTTCAGATTGGTCCCATACCACGGAGTTTGGACCTTCCAAAACATCTTCACTGATTTCTTCACCCCTGTGTGCCGGAAGACAGTGCATGACGATAACATTTTCAGCCGCGTTTTTTAAAAGCGCACGATTGACCTGAAACGGCTCAAAAGTCCGTCTTCTCCCGTCCAGTTCACGCTCTTGTCCCATGCTGGCCCAAACATCGGTGTATACAACATCGGCATTTTTTACAGCTTCAAGAGGGTCGGTGGTTAACACAATATCCCCGATATTCCGCTCCTTGGCCCTTTTCAGGATATCCGGATCAGGCAAATATCCGTCGGGACAGGCCAGAACTAGCCTCAACCCCAGAACCGCCGCGGCATTGATCCAGGAATGCGCGACATTATTCCCGTCTCCAACCCAGGCGATTTTAAGATCTTTATACCCGCCTTTATACTCGATCACCGTCATAATATCGCTTAATACCTGACATGGGTGAAAAAGATCTGTAAGGCCATTAATAACCGGGATGCTCGCAAATTCGGCAAACTCGGTCAAAATTTCCTGTGAATAGGTTCGAATCGCCAGACCGTCCAGATATCTTGAAAGCACCCTGGCAGTATCTCGAACCGGCTCGTTGCGGGAAATTTGGGTATCCTTAGCACTGATAAATACCGGTGTTCCGCCCAACTGGACCATCGCCGCCTCAAAGGAAACACGTGTGCGAGTGGACGGCTTTTCGAAGATAAGACCAAGCGTTTTGCCCGAAAGAGATCTTTCGGGAACACCGCTTTGAACCCGGTTTTTGATCGCCGCCGCTCGCTCAAAAAGCATGTCAAAATCAGCCTTGGTAAGATCAATAAGTGTTAAAATGTCTTTTTTCACGAAAACCCCACCTTATGATTGGCGATTGATGATTGATGATTTGTCATCAATATCGAGTTCTCAAACTAATATATGATCCAAACATGCCACCAACGCATCAATGTTTTCTTCTTCGATGATCAGCGGCGGAATAAACCGTAAAATATTCCCCTGGATGCAGTTTATCAAAAATCCTTTTTCCATACATGATTTGACAACGGGCTCGCCTTCTGTTTTGAGCTTCATCCCTAAAAGCAGTCCCATTCCGCGAATATCCACAATGGAGTCATGTCTGCTTTTGAGCCATGACAGCCGTTCTTTGAAATAGTCCCCTATTTTGGCGCAATGATGAATAAGATTTTCCTCTGTAAGGATCTTGATCACCTGGAGCGACGCTGCGGTGACGATGGGCGTTCCTCCGAAGGTTGATGCATGGGATCCTGGGCCAAACGCTTCGGCGACGTCTTCTTTGGCCAGCATCGCCCCGATGGGCAACCCATTGGCAAGCGCCTTGGCAAGGGTCATGATATCCGGTTCAACACCAAAATGTTCATATGCAAACAGCTTTCCTGTTCTGCCCATACCGGTCTGAATTTCATCGAAAATCAAAAGCACGCCACTTTCTTCACATAAACGCCTTACCGATTTAAGATATTCGGAGCCAGGACAACGAACCCCTCCTTCCCCCTGGATCGGTTCAAGTAAAACAGCGCACGTGGACGCGTTGATCGCTTTGTGCAGCGCATCGATGTCGTTAAACGGGATATAATCAAACCCGTCAAGTATGGGCTCAAACCCCTTTCGAATTTTCTCCTGACCGGTGGCGGAAAGGGTGGCCATTGTTCTGCCATGGAAAGATTGTTCCATGGAAACAATTCGGTAACGCCCTTTTTCTCCTTTATCTTTATAATACTTACGGGCCAGCTTAATCGCCGCCTCATTTGCTTCAGCACCGCTGTTGCAGAAAAACACCCGGTCTGCAAAGCTATTTTCCGTCAGCCTGGCGGCCAGTTCCGTCTGAGGCGAAGTATAGTAAAGATTCGATACATGTAAAAGAATCCCTGCCTGTTTTGATAATGCCTCGGCCACCTTCGGGTGGGCATGGCCCAAATTGCAGACAGCGATGCCGGAAACAAAATCAATGTACTTTTTGCCGTCGCTATCCCAAAGGCTGCACCCTTTGCCTTTTGTGATGACAATGGGAAATCGTTTGTACGTATTGGTCATCACTTTATCCGCTGTATTCATAATATCTCTGCTCATTTCAGTTCCTCAGTACGATTGTAAAAACTTTCTCCCAGAAGGCCAGGCTTGGTTATCCCAGAGGGATTCACTTTGCTGAATGCGCCTTGACTGATTGAAATGCCAAATACCAATGACCAAAATTCGAATATTCAAACAATGATTTCGTACGAGAAGGTTTTGGGCAGTGAATATTTGAATTTGAGATTTATTTGTAATTTGGTGCTTTGAATTTGTGATTTTATACACAAAACTCCAAAGCATAGCCATTTATTGTTAACCCGGCTCAAAGGACCAAGGTTTCTATGCTGAATTAAATGGTCACTTCCGTACCGATGCCCTTGTCCGTAAAAAGCTCCAACAACAGGGCATGGCGTCTATTCCCATTGACAATATGAACTTTTTCGACGCCGTTTTTCAAGGCCTCCAGGGCCCACTCGATCTTGGGAATCATTCCGCCTGAAATGGTCTTTTCTTTTAACATCCGATCGATATCTTCCATATCGATTGAAGATATCAAATCTCCGGACGAATTGAGAACGCCGTCGACATCAGTTAAAAATATCAGGCGTTTTGCGGAAAGGGCCATCGCGATACTGCTGGCCACCAGATCTGCATTGATGTTGAATGTTTCTCCCGAATCTCCTGCTCCTACGGGCGCGATAACGGGGATAAATCCCTGACGGCTCAATGTATTGATGATGTTCGGATCGATCTGCGCCACCTCTCCGACCAATCCGGGATCGATGATCTCCGGCGGCTTATTTTCATCTTCCTGGCAAACGATATGAAGCTTTTTGGCACGAATGAGTCCGCCGTCTTTTCCGCTCAATCCCACGGCCTTACCGCCCTGCTGGTTGATCTGGGCCACAATGTCTTTGTTAACCTTTCCGCCGAGAACCATCTCAACGACATCCATCGTCGCTTCATCCGTCAAACGCATTCCTTTGACAAATCTGCACTGTATCCCCATCTGATCGAGAACCCGGTTAATCTGCGGACCTCCGCCGTGGACGACCACAGGGTTCAATCCCGTAAATTTCAGCAAAGTGATATCGCGTGCAAAATCGGCTTTCAGCTGCTCGTCCACCATGGCATGGCCACCGTATTTTACAACGATGGTCATGCCGTAAAAGCGGCGAATATAAGGAAGCGCCTCAATCAGTATGTCGGCAACATTCGGATTCATTTTCTCTTCTTTAAGTAAAACGACTCTTTCTAAAAATTATATCAAAGCCGGCCCTTCTGGGATCGAATTCTTACTATAAGATATACCGGCTCAGATCCTCGTCATCTTTTATATCTTTCAATTTTTCTTCAACAAAGGCTTTATCAATGACCACCTTTTTTTCTGCCAAATCCGGCGCATCAAAAAGAATGTCCTCAAGCAGGTATTCCATTATGGTATAGAGTCTTCTTGCGCCAATGTTGTCGGTCATATCGTTGACCTCTTCGGCAATCCTTGCGATATCTTCAACCGCTTCATCTTCAAAAACCACATCAACGCCTTCGGTTTTTAACAGTGCCAGATATTGTAAAAGCAGCGCATTTTTCGGTTCGGTTAATATTCTGACAAACTCTTTCCTGCCGAGGGCATCCAGCTCCACCCTGATGGGAAAGCGACCCTGCAGTTCAGGAATCATGTCCGAAGGTTTGACGACGTGAAAAGCACCCGAGGCAATAAAAAGGATATTATCCGTCTTGACCGGGCCGTACTTCGTCGTAACCACACTCCCTTCGACAATGGGAAGAAGATCTCTTTGAACACCCTCTCTGGACACATCGGGGCCGCTTTGCGACCCGTTCGATCCGACAATCTTGTCGATTTCATCAAGAAAGATGATTCCCGATTGTTCGACTTTATTAATGGCCTCTTTTACGACTTTATCCATGTCCACCAGGTTCTGAGCTTCTTCTGCGGAAAGGATCTCCATGGCTTCCGGCACCTTGACTTTCCTGCGTTTGGTGTTTTTGGGCAGTAGGTTCCCGATCATATCTTTGAAATTAATACCCATTTCTTCCATACCGACGTTGGAAAAAATCTCCACAACCGGCATGGCGCGATCCGTAACGTCAAGGTCCACATACCGACTGTCCAGTTTGCCGTCACGGAGCATTTTCCGTAACTTCTCTCTTGTAGAAGAAGATGCGCCGACATGGTTCGTCGCAGGTTCAAGTTCTGTTTCTTCGTCCTCTTCTTTCTTAAAAGACGGCTTTAATCTGCTTTCCGGTAGGAGGAGATCCAGCATTCTCTCTTCGGCAATCTGATGCCCTTTTTCTTTCACAGCCTCCTGTTCTCTTGATTTGAGCATGTTGACGGTAAGTTCCAGCAGATCTCTTACCATAGATTCCACATCGCGACCCACATATCCGACTTCGGTAAATTTAGACGCTTCAACTTTATTGAACGGTGAATCGGTGAGATTCGAGAGTCTTCTCGCGATCTCGGTTTTTCCCACGCCGGTGGGGCCGATGAGTATAATATTTTTCGGTGCAATCTCATCGCGGAGATCTTCCGGAACCTGCTGCCTGCGCCACCGGTTCCGCAACGCTATGGCGACCGAACGCTTTGCGTTGTGCTGGCCGATAATATATTTGTCAAGTTCTTTAACGATTTCGTTGGGTTTAAGATTCATTTTCCATCACTTTTTAGGTTTTTGAACGAAAGGGTTATAATTCTTCAATGGTAACCGCATCATTTGTAAATACGCATATGGCGCCCGCGATTTTCATGGCCGCCGCTACAATATCGGCAGCATTCATGTCCGAATGCCTGATCAGGGCGGTTGCCGCCGCCTGTGCCGCGGAACCGCCTGATCCAATCCCCATGATGCCCTCATCCGGTTCGATCACATCACCGCTTCCGGATATAACGAACATGTTTTTTTCGTCCACGGCAATCATAATCGCCTCAAGGCGCCGCAAGTATTTGTCGGTTCGCCAATCCCGGGCCAACTCGACAGCACTGCGCGTCAGGTTTCCATTATAACGTTCAAGTTTTTTTTCCAGTTTTTCCGAAAGATTCAGGGCGTCTGCCGTCGCCCCGGCAAACCCGACAATGATTTTGTCGTTGTATATCCTTCTCACTTTTTTTGCCGTGTGCTTGATAACAATGTTGTTCAGTGTCACCTGCCCGTCTCCGGCCACGGCGGTTTTTCCATTCCGTCGAACAGCGAGAATCGTTGTGCCATGAAATTTCATCGTCTTAACCTTCTTTAAGGTTTCGTCCTCATCGTCTCGGATGCGCCTTATCATAGGCCTCCATCAACCTGTCGATGCTGACGTGGGTGTATTTTTGCGTTGTCGAAAGGCTTTCATGCCCCAAAAGCTCTTGAACCACTCTCAAATCCGCTCCCGCATCGAGCATATGCGTTGCAAATGTATGGCGCAGCGCATGGGGTGAGACAGGTATCAACAGGCCGCATTCTTTTGCCGTTTTCTCAAGAATTCGGGCAATGGAACGACCTGTCAGGCGTCCTAAGCTTTTGTTCAAAAACAAAGCCGTATCGCTGTTCTCTTCGATACCGGTTTCGGATTTCAATCTTTTTCTGTAATCCATAATAGCGGTCAAGGCTTTTTGCCCGATGGGAACTATTCTTTCTTTGCTGCCCTTTCCCATGACGCGAATCAAACGTTTCTCAAAATCCACGTCAAAAACATTCAGGCCTTCAAGCTCCGAAATTCGGATCCCGCTGGAATAAAGTGTTTCAAAAATAGCACGATTCCTTTTTCCGGTCAGGGTATCGGTTTTTATCGAATCGAGCAGTCTGAATACATCATCGACCGGGAGATATACCGGTATTGTCTTTTTTTGTTTCGGCGTCAAAATCTGATCCAGCGGATTGTCTAAAATAACGCCGCGTTTGACCAGAAATCTGAAAAAGGACCGGACGGCTGACAGTTTCCTCGAGATGGTCACTTTTTTGTTTTTCTTGTGTAAAAACGCCAGATAACCCCTTATCATTAAACTGTTGACTTGATCGATTGTTGGCGAATCCGCATGCTTTTGATTCTTTTTTGAAAAATAGCTGCCATCGATAAACAGGACAAACTCTTCAAGGTCATGGGAATACGCCCGTAAAGTATTTTTAGCGAATCCTTTTTCAGACTCAAGGGAATCGATAAAAGATCTGACCTGATTTTTTAAAGTATTTGACGTCATCAAAAATCGATTAAAGATTCAAGCTCTTTCCAAGTGCCGACTTCCATGAAAGGATGTCGCTTTCTGTTCCAGGGCTGCTTGAATAAAATGGGCGTAACCCCCGCCGCAAAAAGCGGATAACATGTTTCAAGTCTGTCCTCTACAAAATATGAAATATTCCTGCTTGTCAGCACATCGATCTTGGCATCAAATGAACCTGTCGCAACAACTTCTACCGAATCACCGTCAAGGGGCAGAATGCTTTGCATCCATTGATATATGGGTTCTCCGTAAGGCCGGGCGGTGACGAACAATATGGGACGGTGGACCCCGCCGATCCGCGTCAGGACATGCGTGGCACCTGCTATCGGCTTTAACGTCGGCCGATGTGTGCCATCCATTATCCGGATTAAAATGGTTTCGATAAGATCCGAATCCATATCGATACATTCTTCCAGGATATAACACGAAATGTCTTCATAACTGACATCGTAAATACCATATTCTTCCCGGGCAATATCGAGAAACAATGACATGGTGTCTGCAAACACACCATCAATATCGAAAGCCAATGACGCCGGATCGATCATGCGTTTAAGGTGCTCATTCATTAAGGTTTATCGTTGTTGCCTACTGGCGCTTGCTAGGCCGCCCGGCGCGTTTTTTTCTTTAGTTTCGTAATGCGGCGCCGATAAACATCCGCCATTTTTTTATCGTTGTTGTTCAAGGCCGCTTCACGATCCGCCTTGAGGGACTTTATTTTTTTCTTTATTTCCCGGACCGATGCATCGGATGTTGTTTTGGTATCCTCTTCGATTCCTCTTGCGCTTTTAATAGCGCTGATGAGTTCCGCTTTGTTCATACCATAAACACCTGTTATTTCAGGCATTTGTTTTCCAAGTTCTCGTAATTCTTTGGCCGTCATTTTTTCCAGAGGTTTTTCTTTGGCTTCCTTATTCTTCACACCCATACCCTTAAATCTCCTTATTTGAACAATGGTTTAAAAGTACAAGCGGAGGCTGCAAACCCCCGCTCCGGATCAAATTTGCACAAAATCTATTATTACCATCAAACTTTTTAATTAAACAATTTTTTTTAATGATGTCAATAGTAAATAGATCATTAATCCCCTTTGTCCTCCTTGCCCGGATCCAATTTGTTGAGAAACGGCCTGAAAAGCTCAAGGGGAAACGGAAATATTGTCGTGGTGTTCTGTTCGGAAGATATCTCCCGCATGGTCTGAAGATATCTGAGTTGAAGGGCCATTGGATGGTCACGAATAATCTCGGCTGCCTCGGCCAGTTTCGCAGCGGCCTGGAACTCACCATCGGCATTGATGACCTTTGCGCGTCTCTCTCGTTCCGCTTCTGCCTGCTTGGCCATAGATCGCTGCATTTCCTGCGGCAAATCAATATGTTTCAGCTCCACGTTTGCCACTTTTATACCCCAAGGATCCGTATGGGTATCGAGGATTTCCTGAAGGTGATCATTAATTTTTTCTCTTTCTGAAAGCAGATCATCGAGTTCGGCCTGACCACAGACGCTTCTTAAAGTGGTTTGCGCCAACTGAGACATCGCATAGCTGTAATTCTCAACCTCGATGACCGCCTTTATGGGATCGATAACCCTAAAATATATAACCGCGTTCACCTTTACCGATACATTGTCCCTGCTGATAACATCCTGCGGATCCACATCCATGGCAACAAGACGCAAGCTGACTTTTACCATTTTGTCGATCAAGGGAATCAGTATGATCAGCCCGGGGCCTTTTGCCTTTATCACCCGGCCGAGCCTGAAAATAACGCCGCGCTCGTATTCATTTAAAATACGCAGCGCTACCGAAAGAAAAAAGATTATAAACACGACAATCGCTATCAACGTATACATTTTTCTCTCCTGTATCTAATTGACTTTTTTGTAATAATAAGCCATGAAGGGCTTTTTAGAATTATTGAATCCGATTTTGCTCCAAAGGCTCTACTTCAAGAACCAGGCCCTCTATCTTTACGACCCTGACCTTGAAGCCTTTTTCGATGGGATCTTTTGAAATTGCCTTCCACACCTCTCCGTGAACCAGCACTCGGCCTTCCTTCAGAATGGTCTCTTTGACCACTCCGATCTCACCCACGAGGCCGTTTGTTCCTGTTTTGGGTTTCGACAGGTGGGATTTAAAAACCAGCCCCGATATAAAGACAAAAAAGCCCGAAACCACAACCATCGTCGGCACCAGCACTTCCCAGGACAACCCCACGCCACTGTCGCTGTCTTCAAACAGCATTAATGAGCCCAATAAAAGCGAGGTGATGCCTGCGATGCTTAACAGGCCGTAACTTGCGATTTTCATCTCCAAAATAAAAAATACAAGGGCAAGAATGATCAACAAAATCCCGGCATAATTGACCGGTATGGTCTGAAATGCAAAAAATGCCAGAACAATGGAAATTCCGCCGACCACCCCCGGAAGTACGGCACCGGGGTGGGACAGCTCAAAATACAAACCCACAAGACCGACCATCATAAGGATATACGCAATATTCGGATCGCTGATGGTCTTTAAAATTTTGGTTCGCAAGCTTTCTTCAATCAATTTCTTTTGGGGATGATCGAGTATTAAAACACCTTTATTTTCAATCTTTCGACCGTTAATCTGGCGTATCAAATCGTCGATGTCTTTTGCCACAATATCGATCACATTGGTTTTAAGCGCTTCGGTTTCCGGCACGGAGACACTTTCTCGAACCGCCTTTTCAATCCATTGAACATTTCTATTCCTTTTTTTGGCAATGCTTTTGGCCTGGGCAACCATATCGTTGGTAACTTTTTCCGCCATCGTCCCGCCGATATCTCGGCCACCGAGCCCCACCGGATGCGCGGCGCCGATATTCGTTCCCGGCGCCATGGCGGCGATATCCGCAGCAATGGTAATCATAACCCCTGCCGAAGCGGCCCTGGCGCCGCTGGGTGCAACATAAGAAATCACCGGAACCTTGCTTGCAAAAATGGCCATGACGATTTTCCGCATCGATTCAGCAAGGCCTCCGGGCGTATCGATCTCAATGATGAGGCATGAAGCGCCGTCCGTTGAGGCCTTAAGAATCCCTTTTTCCACGAAGTCGGCTATGGCGGGGTTGATGGAGCCTGAAATTTTTATGATATATACCGCGTTGGCGGCTGCAAAAGAGTTTCCCGGAAAGCTGAATATGAGCAAAAACAAGGCCGGTATGATAAGAATTAATTTTTTCATTGTTCGTAAGGAAGGGCTATTTTTCTAAATAATGCCTGAACGGAAAGTCCTGTTCAGGAACTATTTAGCCTTTGCACGGGCCGTCTTATTTCACGCCTTTCGACAGAGACTTGTCCCGGATGTCTAAAGCCTTCATCAACTTCTTCATATCCTCCCAGACGTCCCGCTTCTTTTCCGGATTGCGAAGCAAATAGGCCGGGTGATACGTCGGCAGCACCTTTATCCCCGAATAATCATGAAAATGCCCTCTGAGTTTTGAAATCGGGGACCCGGTCTCAAGAAGGGTCTGAGCGGCAAATGTTCCGAGGGCACAGATGATGTCCGGTTTTACGGATGCGATCTGACGCTTTAAAAAAGGATAGCAGACTTCAATTTCATCCGTCATTGGGTTCCTGTTGCCGGGTGGGCGGCACTTGATGATATTACAAATATAGACCTGTTCTCGTGAAAGGTGTATGGCGTCTATGATCCGGGTCAGAAGTCGCCCGGCAGCCCCGACAAAAGGTTCGCCGCTCTGGTCCTCTTCGTAGCCCGGACCTTCGCCCACAAACAAGAGCCTTGCATGGGGGGCGCCGGTACCGAATACGATATGTTTCCGGCCTTTCGAAAGACGGCACCGCCGGCAGTCTCCCAAATCCGTTCGAATTTCCTTCAACGTTTCAGAACAGACCTTCTTACTGCGTCCCCAGGCACCGATCATATCCAGCGCTGGCTTCGAGCATTCAAATCCGGCGCATCCTCTTTCCGCCAGGAATCTGAAATAAGTCAGTATTTCTTCGATGGCGGAGGCCGCCTCTGATCTTAGAAATTTGGGATTTGATTCAACACATCTCATAGCATTTTGACGACCCGATCCAACAGGAGATTTGCGACATCCTCTTTGGTCATTTTGGGAAGTTTTTCTTTTGTCCCGTCTTTGTAAAACAGGGTCACCGTATTGGTATCGGCATCAAAGCCTGAATCAGGGAACCCCACGATATTGCCGACAATGATATCAAGATTTTTTTCCCCCAGTTTTTTTTGTGCATACTGTTCAAGGCGTTCTGTTTCCGCGGCGAATCCGATGAGAATTTTTCCGTTTTTATTCCTGCCGATTTCTTTTAGAATGTCTTGGGTCCTTTCCATCGGCAAAACCAGTTGTTCCGTGTCCTTCTTGACTTTGTGGTCCGAACGAGCCGCAGGACGGAAATCGGAAACCGCAGCCGCTTTGATGATAATATCCGAATGTTCCATATGTTCAAAAACGGCCCCGGCCATTTCTCGGGCCGTGTTGACCCTGATCACGCTGATATTATTGGGATTCAAAAGAGTGGTCGGGCCGGTGATCAGCGTGACGACAGCGCCCCTGTGCTCGGCAGCCTTTGCCACTGCGAATCCCATTTTTCCCGAGGAAGGGTTGCTGATAAATCTGACGGGATCGATGGGCTCTCGAGTGGGGCCTGCAGTAACCAGTATTTTCTTTTCTTTGAGATCCTTCGGCATAAGGTAGTAAACCGTCCTGTCAAGGATGTCCTCGGGTTCCGGAAGACGGCCGGGTCCTGTGGTTCCGCAGGCCAGGTTGCCGGACTCCGGATCAATAACAAAATACCCATCGGAACGAAGTCTATCGAGGTTTCTTTGTACGGCACTGCTCTCGAACATATGGGTGTTCATCGAAGGGCAGAGGATCGCAGGACAGGTTACCGCCAGCATAAAAGTGCTCAGGGGATCATCTGCGATGCCGTTGGCCAGCTTACCGATGATATCGGCGGTCGCCGGGGCGACGACCACGGCATCGGCTTTTTGTGCCCATTCAATGTGCCTGATGGACGCATCACCGCTATCTTCAAAAAGGCTCGTACAGACGGTTTGGCCGGATAAGGCCTGAAAGGTCAACGGGCTTACAAACGACTGCGCGTTGTGCGTCATGATAACCCTGACATTGGCGCCTTCTTTTATAAAAAGCCGCAAGAGTTCGGCGCTCTTATATGCCGCGATGCCGCCGGAGACGCCCAATACGATGTTTTTATTCTCGATAACGCTTTTCATATTTAGAAACTCACCTGCCGTTTTTGAGTAACTGTTTAAAATTTAAAAGCTTTTGTATGTTGCGATGCGAGAGCAAAAGCCCAATCCATTGGTCAAACAACGCCAAAAGCTCATCCGGCGATTTTCCAACGCGCTGCTTTTCGATTTCGGAGAGCGCCTCAACAAGATCCCGCTGTCCGGGTTCCCGGGCTAAAAGGTATTTATAAATTTTTTCGGCATTTTTCAAATCTCCCTGGTCCGTATACACCTTTGCCATGGTTCGGGTATAGAACACATCGTTTTCGATCAATTTTGTTTTACCTTTTTCGCTTTTTGACTTTAATGATCACTTCGTCTTTGCCAATAACACCGAGCTCCTTCCTGGCGACATCTTCGACATATTTGGGATCGTTCTTCAAACGTTCGATTTCACGATACAAGGAAAGATTCTTTTTTGTCAGCTCCCCGGTTTTTTTCACGATACGATCTCTTTTTGTCTTAAGTCTATATAAATCGGTAAGGCCATTTTCACCGAATATAATAAACAGTAACATCAAAAACATGCTGATTATTGCCACAAAAAGGATTATATTTTTTTTCAAATTCACGCTTTGCCCACTCCTTTTCTGGCGATGGCCAAGACCTCTTTCAGCTCCCGGCTTTTTAATAACAAGGAAAATAAACCATACGATGCAAAGCCGATGGCGATACTCCCGGCAAGCCCCAAAAAAAGGCCGGCAAGACTTCCTTCCGCTGAAGGAATAATGAACAGGGATGTTGCCCAAACCGCAGCACCCATAAATACCGAACAGAGTATGGTTTTATTGGCAGAGACCATAATCGTTTTCAAGCCCAGCATGCCGAGCTTTATCCTTAACGCCCGGAGAAGAAGTCCGAGGTTCAATATCGAAGCCAGAGACGTGGCAAGCGCCAGACCGCCATGGCCCAACGGTCCCATAAGAACGATCCCAAAAATGAGATTGGCACAGACAGAAATAACGGCTATTCGTACCGGCGTCTTTGTATCCTGAAGCGCATAAAATGTCGAAACCACAATCCGAACGGCTGAAAAAGCCCATAATCCCATACTATAATATAATAGGGCATACGCCGTCAAATGCGTGCTCTTTTCGTCAAAAGCGCCCCTTTTGAATAACAATGCCACAATCGGCTCCCTTAACACAATCAAGCCGACCATTGCAGGGATGGTGATAAAAAATACCAGTTTCATGGCATACGAAAACGTATCTCGGACAGCTTCGAAGTCTTTTTTCGCAGCCTGTCTGGAAATACTCGGTAAAACAGCGGTTGCGGTTGCGATGGCAAATATCCCGAGTGGAAATTGTACCAGACGATCGGCATAATATAAATAGGAAATGCTACCTTCGGGAAGCAGTGACGCCAATAGGGTTCCCACCAGAATATTGATTTGATAGACGGCAGCGCCGAATATGGTAGGAAGCATCAAAAGTCCGATCTTTTTGAGTCCGGGATGAAAAAGTTTTGCTTTTTGCCAAAAATAGAATCCTTTTTGAATCAAGAACGGTATTTGCAGCGCAAGCTGTAAAATCCCCCCGATGACCACCCCTACGGCCAGACTGATCACAGGGTTTTTCATGTGGGACGAAAGCAAAAAAACCGAACCGATAATGGAGAGGTTCAAGAAAACAGGCGCCAGGGCCGGTGCTGCGAAATGGCCGAGAACATTGAGAATCCCCATGGAAAGCGCCACCATCCCGATAAAGAAAATATACGGGAACATGATTCTCGTTAAAAAAATGGTGATCGACAATTTTTCAGGTGAATCGGCAAAACCCGGCGCAATGATGCGAACAATCAGCGGGGATAATAAAATCCCCCCGACGGAAACAACAACCAGCAAAATCGAGAGCAGCCTTACAGCGGATCTTGCCATTTCAAAGGCATCGTCTTTGCCCTGGTTCGTAATCGTCTCGGTAAAGACGGGAATAAAAGCAACGCTTAATGACCCTTCTGCAAAAAGCCTTCTTAAAAGATTCGGGATTCTAAACGCCACGAAGAATGCATCCGAACTGAGTCCGGCGCCGAAAAACCAGGCAATGACGACATCTCTGATAAATCCGAAAATGCGGCTTAAAAATGTCGCTGCGCCAACAACGCCTGCAGCCTTTGCAACGCGTTCATTTTCATTGTCGGCTTGTTTCTTTAAGGCGGTCATGGTTCTTAATAAAAATATCTTGACATATAAAGAATAAGTTCATATTTAAGTTTTTTTAAACATAACATAAAAAGGAGTTTAAAAATTGGCTTATCATAAATCAGCACTCAAACGCGCGCGGCAGAATGAAGATAGACGTTTGCGCAACAAGTCCGTAAAAACAAGTGTAAAAAATATGGTCAAAGAGGTTCGGCTTGTTGCGGGCGAATCATCGAAAGAAGCGGGAGTGAAAAAGCTCGACACGGCAAAATCAAAAATCGACAAAGCCGCCAAAAAGGGTGTTATCCACAAAAAAACAGCATCTCGCAAAATTTCCCGTCTCTCAAAACTTATCAACGCCATCTCCGCATAACCGGTATAAAGCGTATCGTGCATACCGACAATCATTACAATGGTATCGGCAGGATGCGCTTTATT
>CAZQAF010000017.1:0-12737 GCA_964591175.1 uncultured Desulfobacteraceae bacterium
ATGCTGGTCAAAAATTGGATGAGCAAACCGGCCGTTACCATTGATGTGAACGCGTCCATGAATGATGCAATTAAGCTGCTTAAAAAATACGACATCAAGATGCTGCCGGTGATGGAAAAAGGCAAACTCGTCGGAATTATAACGGATCGGGATATCAAAAGAGCGTCCGCTTCCGATGCCACGACACTGGAAATTCATGAACTGCTATACTTAATTTCAAACATTACAATTAAAGAGATTATGACCAAAAATCCTGTTACGGTTCCTCCGGATTATACCATTGAAGAGACAGCCGAAGTTCTTTTAAAGCACAAAATTTCGGGGGTGCCGGTGGTGGATCATTACGGGATGGTTGCGGGTGTGGTGACTCAGAATGACATTTTCAAAACCATTGTTTCACTGACCGGCGCAGAAAAAAGAGGGATTCAATTCGGCATGGAGGTGGAGGATCGGCCGGGCGCCATAAAAGAAGTGATGGATATCATCCGGGAATATGGCGGTCGTACGGCAAGCATCCTGACGTCTTACGACATGGTTCCGGAAGGATTGCGCCGGGTGTATATCCGTATGTACGGCATCGATCGGTTCAAGATCGATAGACTCAAGACAGCACTGAAAGAGAAGGCACGATTGTTATATATGGTAGACCGTCGTGAAGTTACTAGAGAAACATTTTAATTTATCCATAAAGGCTGATGCAAAGAGAATTTAATCTACTGATTGTTGATCGAAATCCGCATATCAGAAATTTTTTGAAGCGGGAATTTCAATCCGAAGGATACACGGTTCATCTCGCAAAAAACAGCGGGGAATTGGCAGACCTGATTTACGGACCTGCACCCATCGACCTCGTTATTATCGATCCGATATTTCCCGATGTCAGTGAGTTGAATCTGTTCAGGAGCCTTGAAGATCGAGTTCCGCCGTTGCTGTTTGTCATTCACAGCGATCTAAATGATTATGTCGAATCCACTTCATCTGCCAGTAAAGCAGCGTTTGTTCCAAAACAAGGAAGCAGCAGCGAAGACTTGAAAGATGTGGTCCGGAGCCTTTTGAAGGACTCGTACTTGAAGAAGTTCAAGACGCCCGATGATTGAAATAAATATTCAGAGACATCCGCAAATGAAGCAGGCCAGATATCAAAAAAACGACTATTACCGATCTTTAACCCGGAAAATGATCCTGACCATCATCATTGTTTCATTCACGCCTTTGATCCTGGTGGGAAGTATTATTCTCTATCGGTTCCACGTGTCATATCATGAAAAAGTGGAAGCGCATCTTCAAGAGCTGGTGCTCAAGCATAAACAGACTATTGATAATTTTTTAAAGGAAAAGCTGGGAGATATCCGATTCTTGGCGGGAACTTTTTGTTTCGATGAGTTAAAAGATGCGTCTTTTCTCCAGGACAGGCTGGATATGCTGCAACAGTCTTTCGGCCCTGTTTTCGTAGACTTGGGTGTTGTCAATTCACAGGGTCTCCAAGTGGCGTATACCGGCCCCTTCAGACTCGGGGAAGCATTATATTTTGAGGCGGACTGGTTTAAAAAGGCCATGAAAACAAGGTATTTTATCAGTGATGTTTTTTTGGGTCTTCGCGGACTTCCTCATTTTATCGTCGCAGTGAAGGATAACTGGAAGGGTGATCCGTGGATTTTGCGGGCGACCATTGATTTCGTGGCGTTTAATGATTTTGTTAAAAACATCCGTATCGGTGAAACAGGATTTGCCTATATCCTTAACAGAGAAGGAAAATTTCAAACCAAACCCTATTTTGATATCGTCCCCAAAAATGAACCCTATCGAGATTTTCTGAAGATCAAGGAAGAAGATCCGCAAAAAGTCCATATCGTAGAAAGGAAGGATAATTCGGGTAAAAAGATGATCTACGTGGCGTCCTTTTTAAAAGATGGGGATTGGCTTCTGGTTTATCAGCAGAATCATCGTGACGCATATTTAGATTTCTACAATGCGATTATCGTTGCCGTCATGATCATGGTGCTCGGCGCCTTGGGAATTGTTTTTGCCGCATTTATACTTTCCAAAAGAATGGTCCGTCGTATTACCATGGCTGACCAGGAAAAGGAACTGATGGACAAACAGATTATAGAAACCGGCAAACTGGCATCCATCGGTAAACTGGCCGCAGGTATCGCCCATGAAATCAACAACCCTGTGGCCATTATGGTGGAAGAGGCCGGATGGATAAAAGATTTACTGGAGGAAGAGGAATTCCGAAAAAGCGAGAACCTGGATGAATTTGAAAGGGCTTTAAATCAGATTAAAACCCAGGGACGGCGGTGCAAAGAAATTACGCACAAGCTGCTGAGTTTTGCAAGAAAGACGGACTCCAGGGTTCAGGAAACCCATATCAACGAGTTGATCGGAGAACTGGTTGCGCTTTCGGAACAAAGAGCAAAATACGCCAAAATAGCGATTCATACGGATTTTCAGAATGATCTTCCCGCTACGTATCTCGCCCAGTCGGAAATGCAGCAGGTTCTTTTGAATTTGATCAACAATGCCATCGATGCCATGGAAAGCCAAGGGGGTGAACTGACAATATCCACCCAGTTTGAATTTAAAGAAGGGTTTATTATTATTGGTGTTTCGGATAACGGGTCCGGCATCCCGGAAGCCAATCTTTCGAGAATATTCGAGCCGTTTTTTACCACGAAGCCGGTGGGGAAAGGAACCGGTCTTGGGTTGTCCATTTGTTACGGTATCATTCAAAAAATGGGAGGTCGAATAGATGTAAAAAGCGTCATCGATTCGGGGACCACGTTTTACATCCGGATTCCGGTGCAAGGGCCGCCTGAAGGCTGAAAATCGGAAGCTCAAAGCTGAAAGCTCAAAGTAAAGAAAGACTTCTATTAAAAACGTATTTAAAAGGTTGCTTTTCATGTTTGAGGAAAAAGACAAGCTGCTGAAGATCCTTCTCGTGGATGATGAAAGAGGATTTGTTGACGTCATATCCAAAAGGATGTCCAAACGGAACATTGACGTCACCAAAGCTTACAGCGGCAAGGAGGCATTGCAGGCTTTGAGGAAGACGGATTTTGATGCGGTGGTTCTGGATCTGAAAATGGAAGATATGGACGGCATCGAAATTTTAAAAATCTTTAAAAAAATCGTTCCGGATCTCCCCGTTATTATGCTCACAGGGCACGGGTCCGAAGAAGCGGCCAGAGACGGCATTGGGCTCGGGGCTTCGGATTATCTGACTAAACCCTGTGATTTTGAGGAACTCATTGTAAAATTAAAAGACGTTGTTTCATCTAGGAGGTGAGGAAGTTGGAATCCTTGAAAGTTCTTTTTGTGGATGACGAAATCGATTTTTTGGAAACATTGATTAAGCGCATGAAAAAACGCGGCGTGGATGTTGCGGGGGTCGGAAGCGGCGAAGAGGCACTCGATTATTTGAACCGACAGCCGGCAGATGTGGTTGTGCTGGATGTCAGAATGCCGGGGATCGGCGGAATAAATACGTTAAGAGAGATTAAGAAGATAGACCCTTTGATGGAAGTCATTATGTTAACCGGCCATGCCAGCATAGAAGCGGCCATAGAAGGCATGGAACTGGGCGCTTTTGATTATCTTATGAAACCGGCGGATTTTGATGAGCTTTTTTACAAGATTCAGGACGCTTTTAAAAAGAGAACCATACAGAAACAAAAAATTGAAAAACTCGGGGTTCTCAAACTGGCGGATCAAAAGAAAGGAGCGAAATCAACATGAACTTTTTCAAAAAGTGGGGGCAATTTATGATGATGGGTGCAAGGGCCCATGCACGTTGGGAGATTGGTGTATCCAATACCATTTTTAGCGATAAAAAACGACTGCTAATTTTAGGCTTGCTGACCATCCCCATTATTTTGGGAGGCATCGCGTTTGCAGACCAGATCGGCGGGGCGTTGCCAAAATTATTGGGTGGTAAAAAGGCTTACAGCCCCGCATTTTACAGTACAGGCATATTTGTCGTCTCCATTCTCATCGGGCTGGGCGCGGGCCTGATTACCGGCTGCATCGGTGCCGGCGGCGGATTTATCATTGCACCCGCCCTGATGAGTGCCGGCGTTAAAGGTATTTTAGCAGTGGGAACCGACCTTTTCCATATTTTTGCAAAAGCCATCATGGGAAGCGTTATCCACCGCAAGCTGGGGAATGTTTCCGTGGCCCTGGCAATGGTCTTTTTAATCGGCGCCATTATAGGCGCCACCGTCGGCGGTGTCATCAACCGCCTATTATATGAAATCAATCCCGTCCTCAGTGACGCATTTATCACGACCGTCTATTCTTTAATGCTCGGTTTTCTGGGTAGTTATGCCATGACCGACTTTCTAAAGGCCAAAAGGGCCGAACGCAAAGGGTTTCACGGAAGGGAAGTCCATGGCAAAAAAGCTGAGGGAGTGGAAATAGGGAGCCTTCCCAAAAAGATCCAGGCTGTTAATCTTCCTCCAAAAGTCAAATTCGATTATGATCTTACACCGGAAGGGAGAAGTATTTCGTGGGTCTTTCTGGTCTTAAGCGGCGCTCTGGTTGGACTTGCAGCTGCAATCATGGGTGTTGGCGGCGGCTTTTTAACTTTTCCCATATTTGTTTATGTTCTGGGCGTTTCCTCCATGACCACGGTGGGAACCGACATTTTTCAGATTGTGTTCACTGCCGGCTATGCCTCAATCAGTCAGTACGCGATTTACGGGTTTATTTTCTACACGCTCGCCATGGGGATGCTATTAGGCTCTCTATTGGGGATCCAGATAGGGGCGATTGTGACTAAGGTCGTTCACGGCATCACGATCCGCGGTTTCTATGCCATGGCGGTTCTCGCCGGTTTTGTTAACCGTGTCTTTGCGCTGCCGGCCAAATTGGGTGCCATGGATATCATTAAGATATCAAAAGGAACCGGAGCGTTTCTGGAAAAAATCGGAATATGGGCATTTTTCGTGGTGATATTAATATTTGCGGTGTGGGTAAT
The DNA here is from genome assembly GCA_964591175.1 of uncultured Desulfobacteraceae bacterium. GTDB lineage: Bacteria > Desulfobacterota > Desulfobacteria > Desulfobacterales > UBA11574 > UBA11574. The sequence goes on from CAZQAF010000017.1 coordinate 4,979, forward strand.
CGGCACGTTTTTAATGAATATCCGAGTACTTAAAGGTGCGGAGGCTGAATTATGATAGAAAAAAAGAAAGAATTTTATGGCGGTTTTGCGTTGTTGATCGGATTTACAGTTGTTTTGATCGTCATCTTTTCTCCGGTCTTTAAGGGGCAAAACGGTTTGGAATATTTAGACGACCTATACAATTCTATTTCAAAGGGATCGGCCTATTACATCCCAAAAGTTAAGGCGGAAACAGAACCGTTTTCCGGCAGATCAGTCAGCACGACCATTGAGATGGCAGACGAAAGCCAGACCCAACAGACAGCCGCTTTGTTTATGAAAAGCGGCGCACTGGTCAATATATCCGGAACCCAATTGAAAATTGAGGGGGATCTGGGGAAAATCCTTGCCAATTGCCTTGCGGATGCAGACAGAATGTATATGAACGACGGGGAGGCCATTTCTTCAAAATACGGGTACAACGAAAGACAGGTCCTCTTTAACTGGCATCAGTCACTCATTGCGATGGATAAGGTTTTAAAAAAGCAAAAACAGTTTCAGGAAGCAAAAACTGTCGATTTGGTTGTAAAAAAAGCGGTGGAAACGTCGTACAACTACTACCGGATCGAGCCTCAGAAAATATCCGACCGCGCTTTCATTGTCTTATTTTCTTTGGTGTTTTATGTCATCTATACCCTCTGGTATGGTTTTGCAATTATGTTCATGTTTGAGGGGTGGGGCATGAAGTTGGGACATTAAGGATTGAGGTTTGTCCATTGAAAAGGCTGAGAGCAAACGGCATCCGTCTTGCCTTTGGCCTTTTTTTCAATTAGGCTATAAAATGTGAGGATTCGTCTTGTATTGCTTCTATTGAAACTCCGGAACTTGGAATTATGGGCGCACTGTTAGACTATTTTAAAAAGCTTTTTGTTAAAAAGCCGGAACCTTCGGATGCGGATGTCGAAAAACTCCGCATTGACTTCAAGGATCGGTATCACAGTTTCAAGCTTCTGCTAAACGCCAACAACAGGGCGCTAGAAATTATGGCTGATATGGAGCGGGCGCTTGACGGCAGACAACCCTTTGGCATGGCCTTTGTCCGGGCAAGTTGCACGGCGGTTTCCGTCAATGTCTTTAATATGATAAGTCATATTGAGAAACTCGCTCAGGACAAGTACGGGGAACTCAATGTCCGGTTTAATAATATCAAACACAAGATCGATGGCGTGCTTTTACAGAAGAAATCGATGAAGGATGAAAGGCTTGTTGTACCCATAGATGCTGTGGATAAGGAAATGAACGATGTTGTGGGGAACAAGATGGCCAATCTCGGGGAAATAAAAAACAAACTTCACATCAGGGTTCCCATAGGATTTGTCATTACTTCGGCAGCCTATGAAAGGTTTATCAAAGAAAATGACCTGCAGGCGGAAATTGACCGGCGTTTTCAATCCGCTGAGGTGGATAATATAGAAAAGCTTTTTACCCTGAGTTCAGAAATCCAGCAGCTTATTATTAAATCCAGAGTACCGGATGATCTGGTCGATGCCGTCAACCATGCCTATAATAAACTTGAATCAGAAACAAAAGGCCAAATAACTTTGGCCTTAAGGAGCAGTGCCTTAGGAGAAGATACTCGGGACAGTTCATTTGCAGGCCAGTATCGTAGCGAGTTAAACGTAAGTTTTGATAGCATTTTTCATGCATATAAGGAGATTTTGGCCAGCAAATACTCGTTTCAGGCCGTTACATACCGGTTGAACAGGGGATTTAAGGATGAAGATATTTCCATGTGTGTGGGATGCATGCGCATGGTAGATGCCGTAGCCGGTGGTGTCATCTATACCCGAAATCCCATTGACATGGCCGATGATTCGATTTTTATAAATTCCGCATGGGGGTTGCCCAAGTCGGTTGTTGACGGTAGCGGTGCCTGCGATCTTTTTGAAGTTTCAAAAAAACTTCCCAGAGAAATTATCCGTAAAAAAGTAAATGCCAAAGAATTAAAATTTATCTGTTTGCCGGAAGAAGGGGTCTGCCGAATGGCGTTGACCGGAGATAAAAAGGATCTGGCCTCCATTGATGATAATAGGATATTGGGTTTGGCGGAACTTGCGGCTAAAATTGAAGAATACTATGCAATGCCCCAGGACATTGAATGGGCCGTTACTGAGGATGGCACGATATATATACTGCAATGCCGGCCTTTGAAGCAAATTAAGACGCTAAAGACGGATTTTCCTGAACCCGAATTTAAGGCAATAAATGACGATGTCATTGCCAGGGGAGGAATCACCGCAAATCCGGGTGTAGCCAGCGGGGAAGTCTATCTGGTGGACAAGGGGATAGATATGCTGCGGTTTCCTCAAGGCGCGGTACTGGTTATCCGGCAGGCACTTCCCATATGGGCATCCCTTTTAAATCGATCTGCTGCCGTTATAACGGAACAGGGCGGCTTTGCCGGGCATCTCGCCAGCGTTGCCAGAGAGTTCGGTGTCCCTGCGCTCTTTGGAATGCCCGATGCTATGGCTCGATTGAATCATGGTGAATTGGTCACTGTTGATGCCGACTCCTTAACCATTTATAAAGGAAAAATTGAGTCGTTACTGGTGAAATCCGGGCAAAAGAAATACCTTATGCAAGGCAGCCCGGTTTATGAAACCTTGAAACAAGTGAGCGGCCTTATCACCCCTTTAAACCTGCTCGATCCGGACTCTCCATATTTTAGTCCGGTCAACTGTAAAACCCTCCATGATATCACCCGGTTTATCCATGAAAAAGCAGTATATGAGATGTTCAATTTTGGTAAGGAACATCACTTTTCAGAGAAATCGAGCAAACAACTTTTATATAACGTACCTATGCAGTGGTGGATTTTGAATCTGGACGATGGATTCAAAGAAGAAGTGGACGGCAGATATGTCAAGCTGGAAAATATCGCCTCAATCCCGATGCTGGCTTTCTGGAAGGGATTTTGTGCTGTTCCATGGGAAGGCCCGCCGGCGATCGACGGCAAGGGTTTTGCGTCGGTTGTATTTCAATCGACCACAAATAGGAACTTAATCTCCGGTCTTCGTTCAAACTATGCCGCCCGCAATTATTTTATGATCTCCAAGAATTATTGCAGCTTAAGTTCAAGGCTGGGGTATCACTTTTCCATCCTGGAGGCACTGGTCAGTGAGCGTTCTATGGAAAATTACATCAGTTTCCAATTTAAAGGCGGCGCGGCAGATCATCAGCGACGACTCGGAAGAGTTCATTTTATTGCAGAAATACTTCAAGAGCAGGGCTTTAGGGTAAATGTAAGGGAAGACAATCTCATTGCACGAGCAGAATACCTTGATGTGGATTACATGAAAAAACGTCTTGAAATTCTGGGTTATCTGACGCTTCATACCCGACAGCTTGATATGATCATGAGCAACAATGCCGCTTTAAACCATTATCAGCAAAAGATCGAAAAAGACATCCACAATATCCTCAATTCAAAATAAACGATAAAGGTCCGGGTTTTTTAAAACAAAAACTGACAAATGAAAATCAAAGTCATAGACAATTTAAGGGGAAATTCAACACCGCTGAGTGATTCCGAAGCAAAGAAAGTTGCGGTGTTGATCCGGCAAAATACTCAGGATGTTCATCAAGGCGAGTATCGTCCGGAAGATCTTGAAAGACTGGTGGCCTTTGCAACGCCCGAAAAAATTCAAGAAGAGATGAAAAGGGGGTATCTGGCCATGCTGCTTAACGACGAGGAAGATCTTATCGGCTGTGCGCTCGTGGTTCGAAGGGGTGTGAAGGTCGTCATCAAAACATTGCAGCTCAAAATGATTTACTCCAGAAAAGGCTATGGTTCGCTGTTGTATGAGCAGTGTGAAAATTTGTCCAGGCTCATGGGAATGAAGGAGTTGGAAGTAGAAGTTCCCAAATTTCCTTCCTCGGAGGCGTTCTATCAAAGCCGCGGGTTTGTAAAAACCGGAAATCCTACCCCAAAAGACCTGAGTTTTGCCATGTTCAAGTATATCTGATAAACCCCTCCCGCTAATTCAGCACCAAATCGATGACCTCCTCCAATTCATCGATTTCGATGATCTGAATATCTTTTTTAATATCCTCCGCGATATCCTTTATGTCCGAATCGTTTCTGGCCGGGAAAACCACGGATTTGACACCGGCCCGGTGTGCGGCCAGGACCTTTTCCTTGACCCCGCCCACCGGCAGGATCCTTCCGCTCAGCGTCAGTTCGCCGGTCAGCGCCACGTTTCTTTTGCAGGAACGGTTCGTTATCAGGCTGAGAAGCGCAACGGCGATGGTGAGGCCGGCGGACGGACCGTCTTTGGGAATCGCGCCGGCAGGTACATGAATGTGGATGTCATGGGTTTCGAATACGCTGTCCGGGATATTGAAATCAGCGGCGTGGCTTCGAATGTAACTCATCGCGGCATGGGCCGACTCTTTCATCACGTCTCCCAATGACCCGGTGAGCATTAGATTTCCTTTTCCTTTCATTTTGGCGGCTTCGATAAAGATGATTTGTCCCCCGGCCTCCGTCCATGCCAACCCCGTGGCCACGCCCACCCTTTCTTTGGCTTCCGCAACTTCAAAATAGAATTTTCGAGGGCCTAAAAATTCCTCCACCATTTCAGGCTTTAAGATATTCGGCTCGTTTTTATACCCGCCGCGTAAAGTTTCACGGGCAATCTTACGGCAGATGGAAGCTATCTGGCGCTTAAGATTTCTCAACCCTGCTTCCCGAGTGTACTCCCGGACGATCTTATGGATGGCTTCCTGTGTGAATACCGGCGGATTTTCAGTGAGTCCCGCTTCTTCAATTTCTTTAGGGATTAAATACCGGCTCGCGATTTTCTCTTTTTCTTCTTCCGTATATCCCAAGAGGGTGATCACCTCCAGCCGGTCCAGCAGGGGGCCGGGTATGAGATCCAGTGCGTTTGCGGTGGCGATGAACATCACGCGGGACAGGTCAAAAGGAACATCCAGGTAATGGTCCACAAAATGCGTATTCTGCTCGGGGTCGAGAACCTCCAGCAGTGCCGCGGCAGGGTCTCCTTTAAAATCACGACCGATTTTATCGATTTCATCGAGCATAATCACGGGATTCTTTGTTTCCGCACGGCGAATTTCCTGAATAATTCTTCCCGGCAGTGCACCGACATAACTTTTACGATGGCCTCTTATTTCAGCCTCATCCTTCATGCCGGCCAGAGATATGCGGACAAATTTTCGTTCCAAGCTTCTGGCAATGGACATGCCCAGAGACGTTTTTCCGGTTCCGGGCGGGCCGGCAAAACAAAGCACCGGACCTTTGGGCTCTAAGCGAACCGTTTTCTTATGCAATGCTTTTTGGAGGGTTGAACGGATTTCATTGAGTTTTAGCGGCTTGGTCAGATAATGATACGATCCTTTTTTCATGGCCTCAATGGCCGTGGATACGGTGGCGTACCCTGTGATGATAATCACTTCGGTGCTCGGGTTGACCGCTTTGGCGTTTTCCAGAACCGTCATGCCGTCGACTTTGCCCATTTTGAGGTCCGTGACGATAACATCAAAGGCGCTTTTTCCCAGAAAATCCAACGCTTCCTGGCCGTCCGAAGCGGTATTGACGTGATAGCCGTCTTTTTTAAAAACATGTTCCAGGTTTTGGCGGGTAATTTTTTCATCATCCACCACCAGGATCTTATGTCGGCCGGACATCTTCAAAATCCTGACCGAAAGATGCTCCAGAATTCGGTCTTTTATTTTGACCAGCCCAAAATGATCTTCGTTGAGGATCGATTCCGCCCGCTTAATATCGAGGTTGTCGTTGGTCATTTTGTTCCATGGGAGACTCAACAGATAATCGATATAGTTGATTCCGATGGTATATTCAGCGCTTGAAGGCGAGGTTTTGGTCAGCCGCTCGAGTTCTTTATAAACGACTTTTTCCACCGGTTCGGGCATCTTGGCACTTTGTACGTCTTCTTTTAATTCATTGAGTTCCGCCGGCAGTTCCTTCAATTGCCCTTTTTCCTTTCTAAATATTCGCATAATCGGATTCCTTTATTCGCCTTCGCCGGAATACCCTGCTATCTTGCCAGTGCGAAGCGGACGTGTTCCCCTATGTCGTGTGGCGGAGATCTATCCGCCTTTGGAGGATCCCGTTTCAGCGGGGCTGCAGGGAGCTTCATTTCTTGCATACAATCAAATTCAACTGCCCTTCGCAATAATTTTTTACAACCGGACTTTAAGCGATATTTTAGCGTTACAATGTGCAACGAAGCATTCCTTTTTGCAATATTGTATAACCTCCTCATATTAAATAAAATATTTTTATCACTCAAAAAACTATTGCATGTTGCAACACTCTGTTTGGATGTCATTCACACGCTTATAGCGATATAATTACAATAATATCAATAAGATATAATTTTTTGACGATACCGGCACAGGAATTGCTCTAACAATGATCAACAGCAAAAACAATGTTAAGCAACGGAGGATTCCACCATGTTTAAATTCAAAGAGACTTTCGACAGATTGATGGCGGCAATTAGCTTTGCCGAGGCCAACGAGCATGAGACGGCGCTCGATATCATGCATGATCGCCCGGAAAGCGAGTCCCGAAGAAAGGTCGAAGACCGTGTTCGCCGAAGCGAAGAGACCCGTCCCAAGATGCATGTTTAAACGGGCTGAAAGGGGCAGCGGATAAAAGGGGATCACCATGAAAAAAGTATTATTGACCATAGACGGTATGAGCGGCGACCAAAAAGTATTTCATTATGCGATTTCGCTTTGCAAGCGGATCAGTGCGGAGCTGAGCATATTCCAGATCATCAGACCCCAGTATTATCGAAAGTATATCAAAAAGATACGAAAAAACGCCATGATTGCAAAAAAGGTTATGGAAAGCACCATGGTAGCGGCAACCTTTGCGGAAGCCGGAGAACACGAGACAGCCTTGGATATGATGGCTGAAGGCTCGGAGCAGGTTGAACATCTCTTGAAAGAATCGGAAAAAGCAGGCGTCCAGTGTCGCTTTTCGATCACGTCGGGAAATCCGGAAAAAGAGATCGTCGACTATGTCAACGACCATCGGGACGTTATCTTGACCATCTACGATGCTTTTGGGGGCAGCGGGAGCGTAAATATTTTTGAAAAGAAAACCACCCTTGCGAACATAAAAAAAGATTTATCCGTTCCCGTGGTCACGGTTCACAGTTAGAAAACAAAAAAATGAAAAAATATAGATGACTTCAGGAGGAGGCAAAAAAATGGCTGGAATTTTAGGAAGAATCAAACGAAAAATGAGCAGAACCGGCAACAAAATGGACAAATATCAAGAAGCGATTACCTTTGCCGAAGCCGGGGAATCCGAATATGCCGTGGAAACAATGGCGGACCAAAAAGAAACTCAGGCGCCCACAAAACTGCTGGTTTTGGGCAGGGAAAGCGATTTTTCAAAAGAGATCATGGATTATGCCCTGGAAATGGCGCAGCGGATGTCCTATGAAATTTTGGCCCTGAATACGGCGCCGCTGTCCTGCGAAACATTCAAGCTATTTTCATCTTCCCGCAACCAGGTTTGTGAAGAATTTAAGAGCATGTCTGAAAAAAATGCCGGTTTGTTTCAAAAAGCAGCCGCCGAAAAAGGGATTCCGTTTCACCACATCGTGATGTTCAGCGAACCCGAAGAGGCACTGGAATCCATCACCAGAGAGCAAAAAGATATCGCTTTTGTGGTTTCGGAAAGCGTGGAAGACCGGGCGGAAAGCAGAGTCGAGGAGGG
>CAZQAF010000017.1:12837-46787 GCA_964591175.1 uncultured Desulfobacteraceae bacterium
TTTCCCTTTTCGCCTTTTTTTTGTCTAACATTTGAAAAATTTTGCCCGAAATGATCATGCCGATCATAAGAATGGACAGAACAAGGAAAATACCGAAGAACCGGATAAAAAGGGTGCCCAGGGCATATCCCCAAAAAGAGTCCTTGGGTCCCCCTGTAAACGTAATCCGGCCGTCTACCGCACCGTCGCTGTCAAAAGGCCCGCCATCCTTTACGGAAACCACAAGCTTTTGGATCATGTCAGGCAGGCTGATGTTCTTTGCGTCGGCATTCATCCAGGATTCTTTCAAGTTTCGGTTGAATACCCAGTACTCGGTCGAACTGCTGAAAAAAGCCGACGTGACGGATACCTTCGCCACGCCATCCGGCGGAACCCCGTCGATCTTGATTGCAAAAAGTTCGGACTTGAAATCCTTATTGTCGACGCCGGGACGCGCAGCCTCTTGAAAATCCATGCCTTCGACGCTGACGAGGCGGCCGCCTGACACCTGAAAGTGAATCGAAACGCTGGTGCTTTTTGCGCGAGGAATGAGCTTGGCCGTGATCACATTTCCCTCACGGGTGAATTCGGGCTTGGGTTTTTCCAGATCTTCACCAAACGCCGCATAAACAGTCGTTCGAGGTACCAGGATCACCAGCATCCAAGCCAAAATGAGCCACGTCCGGATTGCGCTTTTGAAAATTTCGTGGGTTAAACGATTCATAAATCCCTCCTACTTGAACATGGCAATGAACATTCCTGCTGCGGAGGCGGAACCGATGACGCCGGCAAGGTTGGGGCCCATGGCGTGCATGATCAGCCAGTTGTCGGGATCGGCTTTCTGGCCTTCCACCTGAGAAACCCGGGCCGCCATGGGGACTGCGGAAACCCCTGCGGAACCGATGAGCGGGTTCATCTTTTCTTTTAAAAACTTGTTCATGATGTGGACGGTAAGGATGCCCCCAAACGTGCATATAACGAAGTCCAAAAGCCCAAAGCCGAAAATCAGCATCGGTTTCCAGCTCAAGAAAACATCCGCCTGCATGGTCGCTCCCACCGAAAGCCCCAGAAGTATCGTGACAATGTTCATCATGGCATTTTGAGCGGTATCGCTGAGGCGCTTCACCACACCGCATTCGCGCATAAAATTTCCGAACATGAACATTCCCATCAACGGGGCCACCGCAGGGATCAGAAGGATAATAAAAATTGACGCGATAAGCGGGAAAAGAAGTTTTTCCCTGGCGGAAACAGGCCGGAGCTGCCGCATTTTGATCCGGCGTTGTTCGGGGGTGGTCATCAGGCGCATGATGGGCGGCTGTATGAGGGGAACCATGGCCATGTAAGAATAGGCGGCCAGGGCATTGGCCCCTAAAAGCTGCGGCGCCAGCATGGCGGTCAGGTAAATCGTGGTGGGTCCGTCCGCACCGCCGATAATTCCCACCGAAGCCGCTTCTTTTAACGTAAAGCCGAAAAAGAGGGTTCCGCAATAGGTAATAAATACGCCTAGCTGCGCGCCGGCGCCGATGATCAGCGTCTTCGGATTGGCGATCAACGGCCCGAAATCCGTCATTGCTCCCAGACCCAAAAAGATCAGGCAGGGGATGATTTCCCACTGAATACCGTATTTATAAAATGCCTGGATGAGTTCGGGGTTTCCGTGCTCGGTAAAGCCCATGAGCGGTACCAGGGGAAAGTTCACCAAAAATATGCCAAAGCCGATGGGAACGAGCAGCAGCGGCTCATACTCTTTGGCGACGGCCAGGTAAAGGAAAAAAAAGGAAACGAGGATCATGATCACTTGGCCGATATCCAGGTTCGGTATGCCTGTCTGCGTTAAAAGGATGCTCTTAATCAGTTCCAATACTTGATCCCAGCTCATGTAACGCGCTCCTTTCTAAAGGTTTAAAGGGGAATGTTTCCGTGTTTTTTCGGAGGATTGCTGTCTCGTTTGTTGCTGAGCATCCTTAGCGCCTGGATGATTTTCAGTCGGGTGTCCGCCGGATCGATGACCTCATCGATATAACCGTGTTCCGCGGCCCTGTATGGATTCGAGAATTTATCCCGATAGTCCTCGATCAGTCGCTGTCTTTCCGCTTCAGGATCTTCGGCTTTTTTAATCTGACTCCGGCAGATGATATTTACGGCGCCGTCAGCGCCCATGACCGCAATCTCCGCATTGGGATAAGCCAGAATGACATCACCCCTGAGATGTTTCGAGCTCATGACAATATATGCGCCGCCGTAAGCCTTGCGGGTGATGACGGTCACCCGGGGTACGGTGGATTCGGCAAATGCATAGATCAATTTAGCGCCGTGCTTGATAATCCCGCCGTGTTCCTGGTGAGTGCCGGGCATGAATCCGGGGACATCTTCAAAAATAACCAACGGTATATTAAAACAGTCGCAAAAACGGACGAACCGGGCGCCTTTATTGGAGGCATTGATGTCGAGGACCCCGGCCATTGCCGCGGGCTGATTGGCGACAACCCCCACCGGCATACCGTCAAATCTGCCGAAACCAACGACGATACTGGGCGCCCAGTGTTCATGCACTTCAAAAAAATAGGTGTCGTCCAGGCAGGCCGTGATGACATCGCGCATGTCATAGGGCTTGTTGGGGTCCGAAGGGACGATCTCTCGGATGCGTTCTTCGCGGCGCATGGGATCGTCAGCCGTGGATTGGCGCGGCGGATCTTCCATGTTGTTCTGGGGCAGAAATGACATGAGTTCTCGAATTTTTTCGATACAGGTCTCATCATCGGGACAGGGGAAGTGCGCCACACCGCTTTTGGCACTGTGCGCCATTGCACCGCCGAGTTCTTCCATGGTGACGTCTTCTCGGGTAACGGCCTTGACGACTTCGGGTCCGGTGATAAACATATAACTCGTATTTTCGACCATAAAAACCCAGTCGGTCAGCGCCGGAGAATAGACGGCGCCTCCGGCCGAGGGGCCCATAATGGCGCTGATTTGGGGAATGACGCCGGATGCCAGGACATTTAGAAGAAATATATCGCCGTATCCGGCCAGACTCATGACCCCTTCCTGGATTCTCGCGCCGCCGGAGTCGTTGAGGCCGATGACCGGCGCACCGACTCGCATGGCATGCTGGAGAATCTTGCAGATTTTTTCAGCGTGGGCCAGAGAAAGAGAGCCGCCGTGAGCTGTGAAATCTTGTGCAAATACAAATGTTTGTCTTCCATGTATCAGCCCATGCCCTGTAACAACGCCGTCGCCGGGGATCTTTTTTTTCTCCATTCCGAAGTCGGTACAGCGATGCACTTTGAATCGGTCGAACTCGACAAATGTTCCGTCATCCAGAAGTTTGTCGATCCGCTCACGGGCGGTGAGCTTCCCTGAATCGTGCTGTTTTTGGATTCGGTCAAGGCCCCCGCCTTCCATGGCTTTTAGGTTCTTTTCCTCGAGTTTGTCGATTATTTCTTTTGAGTCCATGCATTCTCCTTTGTCGGCATTCACCGGAAAAAGCGATAAAGTTTTCCCGGTGAATTTTTTAAAATCAGCAATTACATTAGCGCAAGAATCAACTCAGTCCACATGGTAACGGTTTTTTTTTAATGATCTTCAAAGAATGAACAGTTCATATGCCATTAGCAAAAATTATTATAGGATTCAATCGAAAAATATTGAAACAATTCTCAAATCGATATCTTTCGGGACAAAATAAAATCCCTGAACCGGAATGTTCATCAAAGGATCGCTTTTACGAACCGATGAATTTTCTCGATGTAGTTTGAAACCAGAGATTGGCTGTTGAGATGGTATTTGTTTCAATATGAAACTTGATGTGGCGGCAAGGTCATTATTACCCATAAACAAAATACGTTATACCCTCATCAATCCCCATGAATCGACCGTACCCCTGAAACAGAAGATTCTGATTTTATGTGGATTTCAGAATTTCTTTTTTTTAATCGGAAACCATATTCCATATTGCAAAAATTTTAAATCTATGCATTATATGACTCTTTTCAAAATCAAAAGAGGGAGGATGGCGTGGATACACATTTCCTTTTTGGTCTTGTGCTTATTGGTTTTGCTTTCTGGCTGTGTTTTAAGTTCAGAAAAAAGAAATAATCGGAGAGGTCATTAAGATTTCGAAAATCACACGTGATGACACAGGAAGGGATATTTAGCGATGACACCTGAGATGATCTTGACAATGATTGTACTTGGTTTTGCCGTCGTTCTGTTTATTTTTGAATGGGTAAGGGTCGATGTCGTGGGAATTATCATGATGGCGTTGCTCCCGCTTATCGGCCTGATCTCGCCGAAAGAAGCATTTGTCGGCTTGAGCAGTAACGCCGTTGTTTCCATCATGGCGGTCATTATCATCGGCGCCGGTCTCGACAAGACAGGGGTTATGAACAAAGTGGCCGGTCCCATCATCAAGCTGGCCGGCAGCAGCGAGAAAAAAGTCATTACCCTTATATCCGGTACGGTTGGCATTATCTCGAGCATGATGCAGAATATCGGCGCTGCGGCCCTGTTCCTTCCGGCGACCCAGCGAATTTCCAAAAGAATGGGAATACCGATATCTCGGATCCTGATGCCCATGGGGTTTTGTGCCATCATCGGCGGAACCATCACGCTGGTGGGAGCCAGTCCCACGATTCTCTTGAACGATCTGATGGTTCTCGGCGGGAAAAAGCTGCAACCTTTCGGCCTTTTCACCCAAACCCCCATCGGCGTCTGCCTGCTTTTAAGTGCCATCATCTATTTTATCTTTTTCGGCAAATTTATCTTGCCTGCGGCAGAAGGAGAAGCGGAAAAAGGGGTTACGGCGCTTTTGATGGAAGCCTATCAAGGGCTTGAAAATACGTTTGAAATTCATATTCCAGATACCTTTGAAGGCCCTAAAACACTGCAAGAGCTGGCCATCCGGCCGAAGTTTTTGGTGACCGTGGTGGCCGTCAGTTTTTCAGCGGAAAATGAAAAATCCTTTGTGCCGAAAAGCGGCGATGCCATTTCTCCGGGAGATGACATAGCCGTTATCGGCAAGGAAAAAATGGTTAGAATGCTGGCCGATGAATACGGCTGGGAGATCAAGAGCACACTGGATGTTTTTGGAGAGAGTCTCGCGGTTATCAATGCGGGAATGGCCGAAACAGTGGTTTCTCCCCGATCGGAACTGATCGGCAAAACCATGAGCCAGATTAATTTTAAGGAAATGTACGGTGTAAACCCGGTGGCGCTGTTTACCGGCAATAAGATTATTTACAGCAACTTAACTCACGTCCGGCTGCAAATGGGCGATACATTGTTGCTCCAGGCGCCCTGGGAGAAATTCCATATTTTAAGAAATCAGCCGCAGCCCCGGGCCCTCACCTTTGCGACGGCCCTTGAAGGTGAAATCATGCGTCCGGAAAAGGCCAGACTGGCAGTGACCTGGCTGGCCGTGGCCCTGGCGCAAATTATTTTTTTCAAGATCCAGCTTTCCGTGGCGCTGATGTCCGGAGCGCTGGGCATGATCATCACCGGTGTGCTCTCGGTGGATGAAGCCTATCGCGCCGTGGACTGGATGACCGTATTTCTTCTGGCCGGCCTGATTCCTTTGGGCATCGCTTTTGAAAAAACCGGCACGGCGGCGTTTATTGCAAAATTCGTTCTCGGGATGCTGGGTAATCCTTCGCCCATCGTCTTGCTGGCGACGGTGGGCATCATGACCTCTTTTTTCACATTGGTGATTTCCAATGTCGGCGCAACGGTGCTTCTGGTCCCGCTGTGCATGAACATGGCGGTCATGGCAGGAGGAGATCCGCGAATGGCGGCGCTGGTCGTGGGATTGTCGGCATCCAATACATTCGTCCTCCCGACGCATCAGGTCAACGCCCTTGTTATGAGGCCCGGCGGCTATCGTACCGTGGACTATGCCAAGGCGGGAGCCATTATGACGGTCCTCTTTTTAGCGGTGGAATTGACCGTTCTCTATTTCTTTTATGGCATTCAATGATTTTTACAAAAGGCGTTTCAGGAGGTAATGGGTAATGGCGGTGATTACCATTTCTAGAGGATGTTTCAGCCACGGTCAGGAGATTGCCGAAAAGACGGCTAAAATGCTCGGGTATGAATGTGTGAGCCGAGAGATTCTCGTCGAGGCCGCCCAGCTTTTTAATGTCTCGGGAAAAAAACTGATACGATCGCTCAATGATGCTCCCAGCATTTTAGAGCGGATGGTCCGTGGCAAAGATCGGTATCTTGAATATATCAAAGCCGCGCTATTGGACTATGCCAGGAAAGGAAATGTGGTCTATCACGGCCATGGCGGCCATCTTTTGTTGACCGAGATTCCCCAGGTGCTCAAAGTAAGAATCCTGGCCGATAAAGACGACCGGATCAAGTTGCTGCAGCGACGTGAAAACGTCACAAAAGAAAAGGCGGCCGGGATCATTGAAGATGAGGACAAGAATCGAATCCACTGGACCCGGTATCTGTACAAGACAGATATCCATGACCCCAAGCTTTATGATATTGTAATCAATATCGGAAACTTGACAATTGAAGACGCCTGTGAAATCATTTGTCTTGCGGCACGGAGCAAGACTTACCGAACGACCGATGAGTCGAAACAAATCGTGGAAGATTTTGCCATTGCGAGCCGGCTGCGGGCGGCCCTGCAACCTGTATGCGAGACCGATATTTTTGTTAAAAACGGGGATGTTCATGTAACGGTCGCGGCTCAGAAGCGAAAAAAATCCGGTTATGTCAGTCCGGCATTGCAGCGGCATCTCGGCGAAGTCTATCAGGATGATTTAACCCGGCAGATTACCGAAATTGCACGCAACATCCCCGGCGTCAACAACGTATTCTGTCAAATTGCAATGCCCTATTACACCTGATAACCGCTGTTTTTGGCATCGGATCCGGTATCCCATCATATGCAAAGATGAAAATCAGCATCAGAGGGAAAATATTTTTAGCCTTTGTCATCTTTATCGCCATCAGCGGCCTGATATGGGCACGCAGTTATTACAGCCAGTATATCCTCAATCAGAAGATCCAGATTATCGAAAGAAAGTATGACCTTTTAAACACCATTCTTGAAGCCCGCCGGTACGAGAAAAACTACTTTCTATCCTTTGATAAAAAAAACATCATCGAAGCCCTGAACTATATCGGCCAGGCCGAGGATATCCTTCGCGGTATATTGACCCGATACTCAAAATATACCCTGGCCCAGAACCTCGATGAAAGGATTGCCGAACTGGTGACATACAAGAATTCTCTCGCCAATCTTCTGAAACTTCAGGAACAAGGGTATTTGACGGTCCCTCCGACGACCGTCGAACGCATTCGAACCCAGGGTAGAATTCTCACCAGCGAGCTGGAAAAAATCGTCACAAAAGAGAGCCAATTCGTTCGAAATCTGATCGGAAAATCAAAGACGATCCATTTTTTGGCGCTGATACCGGTCTTTATCCTCTCTGTTTTAATTGCCCTGTTTTTGATTTTTAACGTCAACCGGCCGTTGAAAAACATTGAAAACGCCATCACCAAAATCGCCAGGGGAGATTTTGATAATATCCCGGAAATAAAAACCGGGGATGAATTCGAATCTCTGGTGACCAGCCTCAACAATATGATCGATGAATTGAACAAGCGGAGCAAACAGCTCGTGCAGGCTCAGAAGCTGGCTTCTCTGGGCAGACTGACCTCGGGCGTGGCCCATGAACTGAACAATCCGCTCAACAATATATCCACCTCCCTTCAAATCCTCATCGAGGAACTGGCGGAAAACGACCTGGAATATAAAAAAGAATTGCTCACCGGCGCTGAAAAAGAAGTGGAGCGGGGCAAGGAGATCGTTCGATCGCTGTTAGAGTTCGCCAGGGAGCGGTCTTTGACCTTGAAGCAGGTAGTGTTTAAAAATTTGGTAGACAGCGCCATATCCCAAGTTCGAGCTCAGGTGCCGGACAATATATATTTCAACATCGATGTCCCCGAAGATATCCGGGCTACCCTGGGGACGCAGAGAATAGAACGGGTGTTGATCAATCTAATCGTCAATGCCGTTCATGCCATGAAGGATGGCGGTGAGATTACCATCAGCGCCAAACATGAGAAGGCGGAAGACGGATTTTCTTTCCAGGTGATCGACACGGGCGAAGGCATCGATGAAAAAATTCTCTCAAAAATTTTTGACCCTTTTTTTACCACAAAAGGCGTCGGAAAGGGATCGGGCCTGGGGCTTTCCATTGTTTACGGCATCATGGAACAACATGACGGGAAAATATCCGTTTCCAGCGAAATCGGGAAAGGAACGACCTTCACCGGTTTCCTGCCGTATCATCAGGCCGGAGAGCGGCAATTATAAAAGGATGAGTGTGGAAAAACGCAAAGCGATAATTCTGGTTGTCGAAGACGAGGATATTGCGAGAAAAAACCTCGAGCATATTCTGATCAAAACCGGCTACGATGTGGTTGCCGTAAACAACGGCCAGAAGGCCATTGACATGCTTCTGTCACAAAATTTCGATCTTGTGATTACCGATCTGAAAATGGACAAAATGGACGGCATGCAGGTGCTTCATAAAACAAAAGAACTTCAGCCTTACACCGAAGTCATCATGATCACCGGCTACGCCACTATAGAAACCTCGGTCCAGGCCATGCATGACGGTGCTTATTATTATATCGCCAAACCCTATAATATCGGAGAAGTTCGTCAGATTACCAAAGAGGCGCTGTTAAAACGGCGTCTTCGGATTGAGAACATCGAACTCAAGGAAATACTCAAAAAACAGAAAAAGATTTCATCCATTGTCGGACAAAGCAAGGTCATGATGGAGATTCAGAAAACCATTCACCAGATCGCCCCTTCGGACATCAATGTTTTAATTCTAGGTGAAAGCGGCACCGGCAAAGAACTGGTCGCCCGATCCATCCACCGGTTCAGTCCCCGTTCGGAAAAAGAATTCATTGCATTTAACTGCGGTTCGTTTACGGAAGAACTCATGGCCAATGAGCTGTTCGGTCATGAAAAGGATGCATTTACCGGTGCGACAAGGGCCAAGGCGGGCTTAATCAAGACCGCCGACGGCGGCACGGTTTTCCTTGATGAGATCGGGGATATGCCACTGAGCATGCAGGTGAAGCTGTTGCGCGTCATTCAGGAAAAGGAGGTCTTACCGGTGGGTGGCGAAACGCCGGTTCCCGTGGATGTTCGTTTTATCGCGGCCACCCATCGCGAGCTCAAAGAAGATGTGGAAAAGGGGCATTTTCGACAGGATTTGTTTTACCGGTTGAATGTTATCACCATAAAACTGCCGTCACTGACCGAGCGAAACGGCGATATTCCGCTTCTGGCGTATCACTTCTTGTTCCAAAAGAGCAAAGACATGAACAAAGATGTTCAATTGATTCAAAAAGAATGCATGGAATTGCTGTGCCAGTATGGCTGGCCGGGAAATATCAGAGAACTGGAGAATGTCATCGAACGAGCGGTTGCGCTGACGAACGGGCCGGAAATAACCGTCAACGAACTGCCGGAATACATCAGCAATCTTTCCGTTGAAACCTATCGCCGGCATGATCAAAAACTGCCGAGCCTTGAGGAACAGGAGAAAAATTACATCAAATGGGTTCTCGATAAGTGCGAGGGAAATAAAACCAGAGCCGCGAAAATAATGGGTATCGACCGGGTTTCCCTGTGGCGCAAAATAAAAAGATTCGGACTGGAATCTGAAGACAACTGACAATTTTACACCATACCGCATCCGGAGGAGAACACATGAAACAGCTTGGAAATCTGATGGATCGAATCATTGCGCGCATCAATGTCAATCTCAGAGACTTTCAATTTGACGCAGACCCCTTTGTGCGGCGAACGATTCCATTGAACCGGCTGGTAAAATTTAACGCTTTTTACGGAATTACCCCGCAACAACCGTTTCATTTTCGCATATTTCGATCAAATCTATCGGGAAGTTATTTTTTAGGCAGATGCACGGTGGACCACGCCGTGGTTTATAAGAGCGATATCCGGGGAGATGAGCTGAAAGCCAGAGGGGACCGGTTTCATTTTCAAGGGGCTGACATTCCTGTTTACGATGACGAAATTATCCGAATCAAAGATGCCTGTCTCATCAAAACCCTGGTTCATTGTTATAGCCACGACCCGGAAATATTGGAAGAGTTTCTAATCCAAAATGCGGTATCCATGCATTATGCCAACATCCACGGTTCTCCGGTGGAAGGAAGTTTTATCGGCCCTTTCGCAACCGTGGATCTAACAACAGTCCACGACAGCGTCATTGGCGCTTTTTCTTATGTACAGGCCGGGGAGCTGTCTCACCAAAATATTGAACCCGGTACCGTATGGGTTCATGCAAAGGATACGTTCGATTTTCGGTATATTTTTTCAAATAAAGTACTTGAAAAGTATATTTCCCTGGAGCCGGGGACCTTGCCCCGGGGGTTATTTATCGATTTCATACGAGATCGCAAAACGGATTTTCAGAAAATCTTTGATGTCGTCAATCTGAAGCCGCCCATTGCCATTCCGCCCGGCGCATCCTTAAACCGGTATGCCTTCGTAAAAGGTGACAGCGTTATCGGCGAAAACGTATTGGTGGCCCAGCGCGCCTACCTTGAAAATGCCTGGCTGGGGAAGGGCGCCAATGCCCAGGAAAACTGCTATATCATCAATTCCCGCCTGGAAGGCAACAACGTTACGGCCCACGGCGGGAAAATCATCCACGCCCGCTTGTGGAAAAATGTTTTCGTCGGGTTCAACGCGTTTTTACGGGGAACGCCCGAATCTGCACTCGAGATCGGAGAGCGGTGTATTGTCATGCCCCATACCATCATCGACCTTGATGAACCCCTTAAAATACCGGAAGATTACGTCGTCTGGGGCTTTATCAAAAACGCCGATGATCTTAAAACCCATGCCGTTTCCGTCAAAAAACTCTCAAGGGTCAAGAAAAGCCTGACATTGGGCGCGATGAAATTCCAGGGCAGCGGCGCCGGGTTCATCGAAGCATTCAAGCATCGTATCGAGCATATTCTGGCGGCCAACGGCGCTTTTTTTGACGGAAAACAAAACAAGGGACACGCTCAGATGGGGCAGGATTTAACGTTTAATATTATTCACCCCTATGGGAAAGGCCCCCAAAAAGGGCTGTATCCAACCATGGATATCCGGCCATAAAATGCCAAGAAAAAGCCGTCAGGTTTTGATGATGAGATAAACGATATACCCCACATAACACAGAAGAAGCACCACGCCGTCCCTGCGCGACACAATGTATGTTTTTCTCATCATCAGCCACGGCAAAAAGCTGACAAATATCATGAAAAGGTAATCGATCAGAAGGCCGCTTTGAACAAAACCGCCGGGAATGGGTATGGGTTTTACCAGGGCGGCGGCACCGAGAACGCTGAGGATGTTAAAGACATTGCTTCCCACAAGATTGCCGATGCTGATGTCCATTTCTTTTTTCATGGCGGCGACAACGGAAGTGGCAAGTTCGGGTAGGGATGTCCCAAGCGCTACGATGGTCAGGCCGATAAATTTTTCGTTGACGCCGAATACCTTCATGATGGCCACCGCAGCATCAATGAGGATCTCGGCACCGGCAACGACAACGATGATTCCCGCCGCTATCCACGCCACCTGCCGGGTTCTGGACGTGATATATTCGATGTTTTGGGCAACATGCAGGAAAGCAGCACCTTCATCCTGACTTTTATTGCGGGTTTCCCTGACGGCGGTGTAATAATTGAACGCGGTATACAATACGATACCTGCCAAAAGAGATGCGCCTTCAAGCCTTCCGATTTTCGAATTCAGCGAAATCAGCAAAAGATACAAAGATACGCCGATCATTATCGGTATGTCCCGCCGGAATACGGCCCGGTTGCCCCTGATGGGTTGTATCAATGCCGATATGCCGAGCACCAGGGCGATGTTGCAGATATTGCTCCCGACAACATTACCGACGGCGATCATGCTTTTGCCTTTAATGGAAGAAGCGACACTCACCACCAGTTCCGGCGCAGAAGTCCCGAAGGCCACGACGGTCAGACCGATAACAAGGGGCGTAAGGCCCATACTTCGCGCCAGGCTCGACGATCCTTTGACCAGCCAGTGGGCACCGTAATAGAGCATTGAAAATCCGACTACAAATAAGAGCAGGTGAAGTGTCATAGGCAACGCTTTGCATTCCATTATTCTTGCAAAACAAATCGGGTGCTTTGCACCCGGATGCAAGTTCAACGTCGAAAGCACTGACGTGCTTTTGCATTTTCGGCCTATGGCCGAAAACGCACGCCACCCGCTACACGGGTGGTAGTTGACTCAAATATTTTCAACTGTATCAAACTTATACAGCAAATGTAAACGCTATTTCCCATCCGATGAATCAGCGTGAGAAAAAGGGTTGCATAAACGTTTTAAATTCAGTTAAAATCTGTCGAATTTTTTCATTTTGGAGAACCGTTGATATGCACTATGAAGGAAACATCATTCGACCGCCCAGTGAGGCCGGCAGCATACTGCTGCAGGTCACTGTGGGCTGTTCCAGAAACAAATGTTCATTCTGCGGCGCGTACAAAGGCGAACGGTTCCGCATAAAAAAGGATCCGGTGATCATGGAAGATATCGCCTTTGCGGCAGCGCATTGCCAACGACAGCGCCGCGTATTTTTATGTGACGGAGATGCGCTCATCATCCCCCAAAAAAGGCTTTTGCATATCCTGCAACAGATCAAACGGCAGCTTCCATGGGTGACCCGCGTGGGGGCGTACGCCAATTGCAAAAGCCTGAAAATGAAAACCCTTGACGACCTCGAAACACTCAAAGCACAAGGCCTCGGCATCCTATACATGGGACTTGAGACCGGGGACGACATCACATTGAAAAAAATCAACAAGGGTGCGACATCGAAAGAGATGATCCAGATGGGCAAAAAAGCAAGGGCCGCGGGAATCAAGCTTTCCATTACCGTGCTGCTGGGGATTGCCGGTCCCACCCGGTCGAATATCCATGCCCGTGAAACCGGACGGGTCCTTACCGCCATCGATCCGGAGTATGTCGGCGCGCTGACGCTGATGCTCATTCCGGGTACACCCATGTACCGGGACTTTAAAAACGGAGAATTCGTTTTGCCAGAGCCGGATGAAATGCTAAAGGAGCTCAAAACCATGATTGACGCCACGGAACTTTCAAAAGGTCTTTTCCATGCCAACCATGCGTCAAATTATCTTCCCATTAAGGCAAGATTGCCGAAGGATAAACAAAAGACGTTGCGTCTTATAGATAAGGCGCTGACGGGCAAGATCGCCCTGAAGCCGGAATTTTTACGGGCATTGTAAATCAGCAACCATCACATGCCATATGTTGAAAAAAGGAGAAATGAATGATGACTGAAGGCCTGGCAGAAAACCTGATAAACGTCGATGATTTGTGTGTCAATACCATCCGCGGACTTTCCATGGATGCGGTTCAAAAAGCCAATTCCGGCCATCCGGGCGCTCCCATGGGGCTCGCACCGGCGGCATATGTTCTGTGGACACGGGTGATGAAACATAATCCTTTAAATCCCGGATGGCTCGACAGGGATCGTTTCATACTTTCAGCCGGTCATGCCTCCATGCTCCTTTACAGCCTGCTTCATCTTTCAGGATATGCCGTCAGCCTCGATGATATCAAGAATTTTCGCCAGTGGGGCAGCAACACACCCGGCCACCCCGAATTCGGTCACACACCGGGGGTGGAAACCACTACCGGCCCGCTGGGACAGGGGTTTGCCAATGCCGTGGGCATGGCCATGGCGGAACGGCACTTGGCCGCCCGGTTTAACCGTCCCGGATATGACATCGTCGACCATCACACTTACATGATCTGCGGAGACGGGGATATGATGGAAGGCATTTCTTCGGAGGCGGCATCCCTGGCCGGCCATTTGGGGCTCGGTAAACTGATCTGCATCTACGACGACAACCGGATCTCCATCGAAGGTCCCACATCGATCACCTTTTCCGAAGATGTCGCCCTTCGATTCAAGGCGTATCACTGGCATGTCGTCAGCGTTGACGACGGCAACGATGTCCAGGCCGTTTATGACGCGGTCCAGGCCGTAAAAGCCAACACAAAGCAGCCGTCTTTAATTGTTCTTCGCACGAATATCGCCTTCGGAAGTCCCAACAAGCAAAATTCCGCTGACGCCCATGGCGCGCCGCTGGGTGAAGAAGAGGTCCGTCTGACCAAAAAGTGCCTCGGCATGCCGGAAGATACCTCCTTTTATGTTCCTGAAGCGGCATCGAATCATTTCAGAGAATGCATTGACGCCGGAAGTAAAGCCGAGGACGAATGGCAGGGAAAATTCAAGGCTTACAGTAAAAAATATCCGGAAATGACGCAAAAATGGGTGGATGCCATGAGCGGGTTTCTCACCACCGGATGGGATAAAGACATCCCGGTATTTAAAGCATCGGACGGTCCTTTGGCCACGCGGGCGGCATCCGGCAAAGTTTTAAATGCCATTGCCCCGAAACTTCCCACACTCATCGGCGGTAGTGCGGATCTGGCCCCTTCCAACAAAACGTATTTGAATGAATCCCATGAATTCCAAAAAGATGCCTACACCGGGCGCAACATCCGCTTCGGTGTTCGGGAGCACGCCATGGGCGGCATCATGTCCGGCATGTTTCTTCACCACGGGCTTCGGCCTTACGGCGGAACCTTCCTCGTTTTTTCGGATTATCTGCGGCCCTCCTTGCGCGTGGCCGCCATTATGAAGATACCGCTGATATATGTCTTCACCCACGACTCCATTGCAGTGGGCGAAGACGGTCCCACACATCAGCCCGTAGAGCATCTGGCCGCGCTGCGGGCAATTCCGGGCCTTACCGTTATTCGTCCGGCCGATGCAACGGAAACCGCTCAGGCTTGGCGCCAGGCCCTGAAAACCACCACCGGACCGGTGGCATTGATTCTGAGCCGTCAGAAACTGCCGGTATTAAATTCCGGTGCCGGAGAAAACAGCTTGGAAAAAGGGGCCTATATCATGGAAGATTGTGAAGGTAAACCCGATATCATACTGATCGGTACGGGATCCGAAGTTCATATTGTTCTGGAAGCCAAGTCCCTCCTTAATGAAAAAGGCATTGCCGTGAGGGTTGTAAGCATGCCCAGCTGGGAACTTTTTGAAAAGACATCGCAAAAATACAAAGATCGTGTCCTTTTGCCGGATGTCCCGGTTCGCCTGGCAGTAGAGGCCGGATCGCCAATGGGATGGTGTCGATATGTCGGCGCCGGCGGCGACGTTATCGGTATCGATGGTTTTGGTGCTTCGGCGCCGGGCAATATTATGATGGAAAAATACGGATTCACTGCGGACCATATTGTGGAAAAAGCGCAGATGCTTTTAAAGACATCATCCTGACGGCGGCACCGGCACATACGGCGGTTCCGCATTGAACGAGGTGGGATTTGTGGATAACAAGAAATCAAATGAAATAGAGCGCTTAAAAAAAGAATGCCTATCCATCGAGCAGCGCCTGGAGGATGAAAAGAGATGTCTTTCAAACGTCATCCATACCCTTGGCAGGGTTATGGTGATGCATGAAGGGTTATCGGGAGAATATAATGCGCTTAACGGGCTGATTGACCCGGCCGGGGAACTGGCTGTAGATAAGATTGAATCCCAGGTTGAAATCCTCAAAAACAAGATTTTTACTCAGGAAACAAAAAAAGTTTTTGATGAACAAAATACGCTGGAAGAATTGAATGAGCGTTTGCTCCGACTGTGCAGAATTATCAAAAGAATCGTAGTGACTCTGGTGGATGATTTTTATCCCACAACCGACGAATTGAAAGCCCGGGCCGACCTCATTGACATCGACTGCGGAAAAGAGAACGTGCAGATGGATCTGGAAGGAGCGTCCAATGAATTTTTAAGCTATATCCGGTTGCTTAAAAACAAGATATCCGAAGACTTCAGATATATAAACAATACATTCTTGACGCTGCTGAATCATGTCAAAGAATTGGAAAAGACGCTCACCGCCGAATTCGGTCAGGAAGTCAGACTCAAAGACATCGAAAGGTTCGAAACGAAAGTCAACACCGAAGTCGGATCCATCGCGGATTCGTTTAATATCTATGACACCATCGATGAGATAAAAAGCGCCGTTGTTGAAAAGCTGACAAAAATAAAAACGCTTTTTGCCTTAAGAAAAAAAGAAGAAACGGAAAAAGCCAAAAAAACCCGGGAGAATATCGATAAACTTAAAAAGAAGATTCTTGAAACGGAAAAAGATGCACGCCATATGGCAAAGAAAGTCGCCTATTTTCAAAAGGCTGCTACAAAAGACGGACTCACGGGCCTTTTCAACCGGAGCGCGTTCGATATCCGAATCAGTGATGCGCTGAAAATGTCCAACCAGCAGGGAGAACCTGTTTCCTTGATTCTTTTCGATGTGGACAACTTTAAATGGATCAATGATACATTGGGCCATGTGGCCGGTGACAAAGTGTTAAAAATCATGGCCGGCTGCCTGAGAAATGCCTTTCGAAAAAATGATTTCATCGCGCGGTACGGCGGCGACGAGTTCGCCGTTGTCGTTGAAAAGTTGGATCCGGACATCGCAAAAAGGAAAATTGTAAATTTTAGAGAAGATCTCAAGCAAAAACGATTTTTTTCTCACCAGGTGGGGGATGTCGATGTCACGGTAAGCGCCGGCGTGGCCTTCTCGAACCCAGGGGACAGCGCCGAAGATCTAATTCAGCGGGCCGATGAAAACATGTATAGATCCAAACAAAAGAAAAGCTGAGACCATTGCAAAAGCCTCCTTTTTGCCCAGTTTCTGCGTCAGATTCAAATTTCAATCCTCGAAATACTCGATGTATTGCTGCGGTTAAAATTTTCATCTTCCTTGAACTTGAACAAAAATGAGGCTTTTTCAAAGGTCTCACATTAAAATCGCCTGAAAACAAGAAATCCTTGAAACCACCTTCAACGCAAACAAGGCAGGATCATTATTGTTTCTGTCTTATTTATTTGCCCTGCCATCTGCTTTTTGTTATGATAATCGTAGGGTTTCGAGTTTTTATTTTAAAGAAATCATACGTCATTTTATCTTGGAGATACCTGATCTCTCAGATATGACAGATACGATATCTATCGGGGGACACAGAATGGAAATATCAAAAAATGCAATGAAAATATTAGAAAAAAGATACTTTGCACCGGGTGAGACCTGGGAAAAATTATGTGAGCGTGTGGCGCAAAAAGTCGCAGGAGATGAAAAACGATCAAGTGATCGCGAAAAATGGGGAAAAAGATATAAAGAAATCATGCTGAACCTTGACTTTTTGCCCAACAGCCCCACCCTGCGCAACTTCGGTCGCAACCAAGGTTGCGGGAGTGCCTGTTTCGTCCTTCCGTTGGAAGACAGCAGGCGGAGCATTTTCAAAACACTTTCAGATGCCGTGGATGTCCAGGCCTACGGCGGCGGCACGGGAATGAGTTTTTCAAGACTTCGTCCAAAGGGCGACCACATTCGTTCAACCGAGGGCATCGCATCAGGTCCCCTCTCCTTCATGGAGATATTCGATTTCACCATCGGTGACATTATCAAACAGGGAGGGACCCGTGAAGGGGCAAACATGGGCATATTGCGTGTGGATCATCCGGATATCGAACGCTTTTTGGCGGCCAAAAAGATAGAAGGAACCCTGAAAAATTTTAATTTATCGGTGGGGATTACGGATGCCTTTATGATGGCCGTTAAAAATGACTCGGATCATGATTTGGTTTTCGATAAAAAGGTATACAAAACCCTTTCCGCATCCAAACTCTGGGAAAAAATTGTTGACGGCGCATGGGAAAATGGAGAGCCGGGTATCGTGTTTTTGGATACCATCAATAAATATAATCCGCTAAAGGCTATGGGTGAAATCGAAGCGACGAACCCATGCGGAGAGCAGCCGCTGCTGCCCTATTGTTCTTGCAACCTGGGATCCATCAACCTTTCACAGATGACTCGAGGTGACTGGATCGAAGGTGAGGCGGACATTGACTGGGAAAAATTACGCCATGCGGTGAAGACGGCGGTTCGATTTCTCGACGCTGTCATCTCGGTCAACCACTACCCCATTGCGGAAATCAGAGAAATGACATTAAAAACCAGGCAGATCGGTCTGGGGATCATGGGGTTTGCCGATATGTGCATCAAACGACATATCCGTTACGGCTCCGACGAATCCATCGATCTGGCAAAAACGGTCATGACTGAAATTTATTCCGTCGCCAATGAGACTTCCGTGGCTCTGGGAAAAGAAAAAGGGATGGCACCGGCATATGAAGAATATCCCCTTGGGGATCCAAAAAGACGCAACGGTACCCTGACCACCGTCGCGCCGACGGGCACACTCTCTTTGATTGCGAACTGCTCATCCGGCTGCGAGCCGAATTTTGCATTCAACTATACCAAAGCGTGCCTCGAAGATGAGCATCTCGATATCGTTCCTGCTGTCGTCAAGGATTGGGTGCAAAGAAAAAAGACCGAATCGCTGCCTAAATATTTCGTCACCACAAAAGACATCTCCATCGATGAACATATTATGGTTCAGGCGGCACTTCAGTCAAGCGGCGTGGATGCCGGTGTTTCAAAAACCATCAACGCGCCTTATGATACGGAAAAATCCGAAATCTCCAGAGCATTTTTCAAAGCTTGGGAAATGGGCTGTAAAGGAATTACGCTATACAGGGAAGGCTCCCGGGAGGTTCAGGCCCTAACCTCCCGAAGGACCCCCGAAAAGGCAAAAGAAGCGTACACATTGGCCCGGGGAGAGCTCAAACACCGGCCCAGGGCGACCACCGGCCCGAGCCTGAAAATGAAAACCGCCTGCGGCAAACTTTATGTGGATCCCCATTTTGACGAGGACGGCGTCGTAGAAATTTTTATCAGGACCGTCGGCGGCGGCTGTGCGGCCAATACCAAGGCGCTGGGCATCTTATTATCTTACTGCCTCCGGGCCGGGGTGGCGCCCGACAAGATTATCGGCTCCATGAAATCGATCCATTGCCCGGCGTGTACCAAAGCCATATCTTCCGGCAAAGATGTTGAAGTGAACAGTTGTGCGGCCGGTATGGGAAAGGGGCTTGAAGTCGCTTTAACCTATGCGGATATGTATCGAGAAGTTGCAAAGCGGATTGAAAATGCGGATGTCCACTTTAACGATGGCCATACAGGCGGCATAAAAAATATGGTATGCCCGGAATGCGGCGCAGCGATTCATCGGGCCGAAGGTTGTCTTCTTTGCTCGAATACGGAATGCGGATGGACAAGGTGTTGATGAATCTAAAGTTCTGTATATCACTCTAAGTAAGGACCGACTTCGAATTAACACCGAAACCTTTTATCAAAAAATACTAAACCCGAATATCGAAATTCGAAACAAATATAAAATCCTATTTGAAATCTCTGATGCTCTTTCGGGTTTGTATGGCCTGAACGATGTCCACCGCGCAGCTCCTTTTTATGTCTATTCGGTTGAAAATGTTCTTCAAAACGAAAAGCCTTTTCCGTTGACAGGCAAATCGATTTTATTATACTAAATAGTCTCGCATGTTGTTCGCTCTCCCATAACATTTATAGGTTGCCGAATTCAAGCCCGGATATTTCACTGGTAATTATCATATCCGAAGAAAAAGTATGGATAATCATCCTTATGGCTAACTGTGTCGTTTCAATATTCTAATTTAATTTTTCAATTGAGAGGTGCTTCAAAATGGCTAAAAAGTGGGTTTATCTCTTGGATGAGGTCGATGAAGTAGAAGCCTATGTCGGCGGGGATTGGGAAAACGTACGGGGACTGCTCGGCGGAAAAGGCGCCAACATGGCGGAAATGGCCCGAATCGGCATTCCGGTGCCGCCGGGATTTACCGTGACAACCGAAGCCTGCAACGCTTATCTTGATTCAGGCGGCGCCTTTCCCGAAGGAATGAAAGAACAAATGCTCGAAGATTTAAATGCAATTGAAGAAAAAACCGGGAAAAAATTCGGCGACCTAAACAATCCGTTGCTGGTTTCCTGTCGAAGCGGCGCCAAATTTTCCATGCCCGGCATGATGGATACGGTTCTAAATATCGGGTTGAACGATAAGACAACCGAGGGGATGGTCAAATTGACCGGCGATGAACGTTTTGTTTTCGATTCCTATCGCCGTTTGATTCAGATGTTCGGCCATGTTGTGATGGAAGTTCCGGATGCGGCCTTTGAAGACATCATTACCGAAGCCCGGATCAAAGCCGGCGTGGAAACCGATGCGGAACTGTTGGCCGACGACTGGAAGAAGATAACCGAGAGGTTCAAAACTGTTTTCAAACAATATGCCGGCCGATTTTTTCCAGACGATCCGTATGAGCAATTGTTTATGGCCACAGAAGCTGTTTTCAGGAGTTGGAACGGCAAGCGGGCGGTGGATTATCGGAATGCCGCAAAAATTTCCCATGACTTGGGCACGGCGGTGAGTATCGTGACCATGGTTTTTGGGAACATGGGAAATGATAGTGCTACCGGTGTGGCCATGACCCGTGACGGTTCCACAGGAGAAAACCGAATCGAAGGGGATTACCTGACCAACGCCCAGGGCGAAGATGTGGTCGCCGGTATCCGCATTACCAAAAATATCGACAAACTCAAAGCCGAGATGCCGGAAGTCTACGGAGAATTTGAAAAGATCTGCAATAAACTGGACGCGCATTATCGAGACATGCAGGATGTGGAGTTTACCATTGAAAAGGGCAAACTCTGGATGTTGCAGACGCGCGACGGCAAACGTACGGCCCAGGCCGCGGTGCGAATTGCCGTTGAGATGGTGGAGGAAGGGTTGATCAGCCGTGAAGAAGCGGTGATGCGCATCAGCCCGGAACAGGTCGATTTTTTCCTGCATCCCCAGTTTGACAGAGATGCCGTAAAGACGGTCAGGGCCAGAGGAGACCAACTGGCCAGGGGCCTGAACGTATCTCCCGGTGCGGCTTTCGGCGTTGTCGCTCTTGATGCGGATATCGCCGAAATGTGGTCCAAGTCGGAAAACAAAAAAGTGATCATGGTCCGGCCCGAAACACGGCCGGATGATGTGCACGGGATGCTGGCCGCTCAGGGCATTCTCACCAGCCGGGGCGGTCGCACCAGCCATGCGGCGCTGGTCGCCCGGCAGTTCGGTAAACCGGCCGTAGTGGGCGTTTCCGAAATGAAAATCGACATGGTCAAGCGACACATAGAAGTCAAAGGCAAGGTTATCAAGGAGGGGGACTGGATTTCCATCGACGGCACCATCGGCGAGGTGTATGCCGGAAAGGTCGAAACCATGGTGCCGGACATCAAGGACCTTTGGCTGATGAAGCTTCTTTCCTGGGCGGATGAGTTCCGGACACTCGGCGTATGGACGAATTCGGATTATCCTGCCGATGCTCAGCGTGCCCGGGATTACGGTGCCGAAGGCATCGGCCTGTGCCGTACCGAGCACATGTTTTTCGAAGCTGAACGTCTCCCGTTTGTACAAAAGATGATCATGACCGACCTGCCGAGTGAGCGGCGTGAGGCTCTCGAAGCGCTTCTGCCCTTTCAACGGGAGGACTTTGCCGGCCTTTTTCGGGTTATGGATGGATTGCCGGTGATCATTCGCCTGATCGACCCGCCGCTGCATGAATTTCTGCCCAACCACGTTGATTTGCTGCGCGATTTGTCGGATCATAAAATTCGCCTGAAAAGCGCAGGCACCCTCGAAGAAATCGATACGCTGCTGGAAAAGATCGAAAAAGAGGAAAACATCCTCAAGCGCGTGGAAAGTCTTCACGAAACAAACCCAATGCTAGGGCTTCGCGGCGTCCGGCTGGGTATCCATATTCCGGAACTGACCGTTATGCAGGTTCGTGCCATATTCGAGGCCGCTTGCATGGTGGCAAAAGAAGGCATCGACGTGCATCCTGAAGTGATGATTCCGCTGACCAGCCATGTGAATGAGTTGAAGATACAGCGGAAGGTTCTGGAATCCGAGGCCCGACAGGTGATGAAGGAACAGGGTATAGAGCCGAATTACAAGTTCGGTACCATGATCGAGATTCCCCGTGCCGCCCTTACCTGTGATCAGATTGCGGAATATGCCGCCTTTATTTCCTTTGGAACCAACGACCTGACCCAGACCACCTTCGGCATCTCCAGGGACGACGCCGAAGCCGGGTTCTTGATCGAGTACATGGAAAAAGAAATCCTTCCGGAGAACCCCTTTGCGATTATCGATCGGGACGGTGTTGGTTTACTGATGAAAATCGCGGTTCAAAAAGGGCGGTCTGTGCGACCCGACCTGGAATGCGGCATCTGCGGTGAACACGGCGGAGATCCGGATTCGATTCAATTGTGTCACGAACTGGGCTTGACGTATGTTTCGTGCTCGCCGTTTAGGATACCGGTGGCGCGCCTGGCCGCCGCGCACGCAGCCTTGAGAGAGAAAAAAGAAAAGAGTTAGGGATTATCGTCAAATGGTCGATGTGACGAAATCTCAAGGAGGGCGCTATGGCACTTTATCTTGTTCAACACGGCAGAAGCTTGCCCAAGGACCAAGATCTCCAAAAAGGGCTTTCTCAGGAAGGTGCTGCCGAAACTGAACGCATTGCCCAGGTGGCCAAAGGATATGGGATTCGCGTATCAAAGATCACTCACAGCGGAAAGACCAGGGCCCGTCAGACCGCTGAAATCTTTGAAGCGGCGCTCAAGCCGCCGGGAGGGATTCATGAGCGCAGCGGCCTTAATCCTATGGACGACGTGACCGTCTTTGCCGACACCATCGATAGTACGGAAGCCGGTATGCTGGTAGGACATCTGCCGTTTATGGAACGGCTGACAGCCTATTTGATTACGGGATCTTTTGAAAAACCGGTTTTTAAATTCCAGAACAGCGGCATCGTATGTTTGGACAAAGATCCGGTCACCCAATCCTGGATAATCAAGTGGACATTGATGCCCCATATTGAATAAAAGCCGTGGTTCAGAAGCGCAAACTTTGGTTATCCTCGGAGAGGGGATTTGCTTTGTTGGATGTTCGCTGACTTACTGAAATTATAAATATCAAATTACAAATATTTTACCCTGTTAAATAATGCTTCGCATGAAATCTTCGATTTATTTAACAGGGCAGGCAAACTACAATGACCAAAATTCGAAAATCCAAACAATGTTTCGCCCTTAAAGGTTTTGGTCATTGAATATTGGAATTTGAGATTTATTTGTAATTTGGTGCTTGGAATTTGTAATTTTAGACAAATTACTTTAAGGTATAACCATCTGTTATAATCCTGTGAGGTTTTGAAGATGAAACCAACCGAGGGTTTTGATACGCTATTTACGCCTGAAGTATTGAGAAAGTTATTCCCGGAAGACCGGTCGGACCGGTTTTTTGATGCCCTTTACGGGGATGCCGAAGAGGGCGCTTACGATATTTGCCTAGTATATAGCGGGGCCCGGAAAAACCGGCTTGAATTCATGCTGCGCCTGACCCAGCGCCCCGGAAAATGCATTTCTTGCAGTCTCACATACGGCCTGCCCGAAGTTTTTTCCCGTCATCCGATTATCGATATTAAAGGGCTGGTTCAAAACATTGACGCGCTTTTAGACGGCAAGGTTCGGTGTGTTGACTGGCGGCTCGGATCTACCCGGGAAATATCAAACAACATTCACGCCATTCCCCTTGAAATCTTTTTGGAAAGCTGACCGGGTTCATTCGTGCAAGACAAACCGGGTGCTTTGAACCCGGATGCAAGTTCAACGTCGAAAGCACTGACCCGCCCGCCTCGCAAGCGAGAGCGTTGCGGGCAGTAATTGACGCGGAGTCCTGGAAAGAAACAAATGTTTTCTATAAAAGACATTATCGATATTGCTGTGCAGATCGAGCAAAACGGCGAACGCGTCTATAGAAATGCCGCCGGAAACATTGACGATCAACCCCTGCGGTCTATGTTGAACTGGCTTGCCGATGAAGAAGCCCGTCACGTCAAATGGTTTAAAGCGTTGAAAACGACAGTCCCGGAGGGCGGGAATTACCCGGAGCAGGAAAAAATGGGAAGGGAGCTGCTCCAAAATGCCGTGGGCGCCCATAGTTTTGCCCTTGAAGACGCTGATTTTTCAAGCATGGAAAAGATCGAAGACCTGATCAGAGCGGCGCTTGAGTTTGAAAAAGATACAGCCCTTTTTTACAAAATGCTCCAGCCCCTGATCGAAGATCAAAAGACGCTGGATCAACTGCATGTCATCATTCAAGAAGAAGAAAATCATGCGCAAAGACTGAAGGCGTTTTTGGAAAGTTAATGACCGCTGAGTCAACGACCACCCGTGAGCCAGAATACCCTGCAAGCTTGTCGGAGCGAAGCGGAGATCCCGTTTACGGGGCTGCAGGGAGCTTCATTTTGAAAATTTTATGGCCAGCGCCGCTACGATTCCCCACACCAGGTTAAAAAAGACCACAAATGCCGGTGTATACATCCCGAGATCCAATCCCAAATAACCTTTGTGGGCTTTTAGCGGAAACACCACCAATAGCTGGACAAGGGTGGGGAAAATACTGATGATCGCACCTTTTGTAATGAGCTTGCTGTTTAAAAAGGGCAGCAAGAACACAAAGCCCCAGATTCCTCCCCACACGATTCGCGGGTATAACCAGGCAGGTGTCAAGGTCGGGGCAATGGCCACCCCGAACTGATGTGTAATGCCGTACGCGCCGAACGCCCATACCGCCAGGCTGTTGGCCAGCCCGCCCAGGCATCCGGCTGCAAAATAGACGAGTATCTTTTTCATATCGTTATCCTATAGTTTTTGGTTGTCGGGCAATATCGAGAATTTATTTCTCTAATTTGTTAATTTTATGAGTAAAAATCTTTATACCGCCCTCCGGTCCGTTTGTCGGACCGGTTTTTGACGCTTATTGACATCATTATATATAAATGATAGAAATCATATTGAATACTGTCAATACGCAATCTTACCATTTAAGTATCAAATGTCATATTATCAACGACTTAAATTAACTGCTTGAAAAGCAGCCCGTCATGATTTGATTCATTCAGGACACAGCGTATAACCATGAGGCATTATTTTTTTGATTTCTTTATTTTTTGTGGAGCACCTTTTGGGTGCAGGATGCCTTTTCTCGAAGCCAATATTATAAAGGAGAAAAAATAATGACGGCAGGTTCCAAGGAATATCCTCGCGTAATTTATATTGTCGGTGCCGGCAATGTCGGTGTGTGGACGGCCTATCGACTGACCCGGCTCTATGAAGCCGAGGGCTTGACACTTCCGGAAATCCACATCTTTGATAAAAATAGTGAAGCGGCGCGACAGATCAGCGCACAGATCGGTGCGCATTTGCAGCCTGATGAAACATTGCATGATTTCGAGCATGGCATTCACCGGATCAATCTACAGTTGACCTTTGTGGATGGCGGCCGCATGCTCGGGTCTCCGGGTGCGAAATTGGAAAAACGCTTGGAAGCATTTTCAAATCGCGGGCTGGAATGGCTGCTGCAGTATGTTGCCGCTGATCAGGGGGTTGAAGCGGAAGCATTTGAAAACCGTTTGGGAAGACAGATCCAAATCGGTACCCGGAGCATGCAGCTCTGGCATGAAACCATGGCTGAACTGGACGGCCCCATACCCGATTTCAGGCTGAGGTCCAATTTTACTTACGGCTATGAAAGCGATGGCTGTGGTATTCTCAAATTCATGGACCGCAAACTCCCGCCGGGTTATATTACCGGCGGACTTGAAATATGTAATGAAAACGGCTTGAATTCCCGGACGATATCCTATGACGATATCGCCGCCTTATGTGACGGTGTTTACGGACTGGATGACGTCAAGGGGGGATTGGCGGGCGGAACCTGCCTGCTTCAAGACGGCGGTGCGTTTCAGTCCGAGATTGCGGCCCGCCTCGTACTCCGACATATGGAACAGCATGCCGGTTTCAATGTGACATTTCATCGCGGAACAAAAATATCCAACATACGATTTGCCGAAGACGGCCGCATCGAAGGGCTGGAGGCCGCGGACGGCACGGTGGCGGCCGAGGGCGGCATATTTGTGTTTGCCGCGGGCAACCTGGTAAAACTCTTCGAAATCTCGCAAATGCGCGATGTTGTCCCCATCATGGGAATTTGCGGTGTGACGCAGAATGTCGATCCGGGCTTAAAATTTTGGGACGGGAAAAAAATGCCGCGGCGGCCCATTAAATCCGTAACAGCAGGTGATATCGGCGGTATTACCAAATGTGTCATTACGCCTGATTTTTCGTATGAACAAAATGCGGACGGGTCCGTCAAGCGCGGTGATGGCGGCGAACCGGTTGTAAAATCGATGTATATCCGTGTGGGCGGACAATTCGGGTTTCGGGATCACGGGCTGGCAAAATTAGGGTTCCTAAGCGAGATCGACGACCTTGATCCGGATCTGCAGGCATTTGCCAAAGAAGCGCTTCATAGGGAACTGGAAGTGATGGAAGCGCTGTGGCCGGGCATCGTGGACGCTGCAAGAGAACATTATCGCGAAACACATGGGATTTCCGACGGCCGGGAAGTCAGTGATGCCGTTACATTCCGGCAATGGCTGCAGGCGCGGCCCGGTAGCCCGGATCACTGTGCCATGGTCGGGCAACTTTATAGAAATGTCAACGGCAGGCAGACGGCCGTTCCCAACGGATGGTCAATTATGGGCCGAGGATCCGGCGGGGTAAGCTTTGTTCAAGCAGACGCAGAAATGCTCTTTCAGCAGATGATTCTGGGGCGCAAACCCGAAGAAACGGCACTTGTCAACGCCGACGGAGACATCATATCCGGTGCCGGCGAATCAGCCGATCCCCGCCGTTTTACCGAAGAAAAAGGCCTGTTTGTCTATCCGGATAAAAACGGAAATCAGGTGCCCATCGCCGGAAGCATCCGGACAGATAAAGACCGCGCGCATGCGATCGAGCGTATTGCGGCAGCCGCCAGTATGGCTATTGCCTAAGCACGCACATCTTATGCCGGAAGTATTAAGATAAAAATAGTTTCTGAATCTTTGCCTGCAAATACAAAAAAAGGAGATTTCGAGGTTTTAAATGGCACAACCCAATGAAGCGTATATCGAAAAACTCATAGAAATGGTGAATACCAGTCCCTTCCCCAGCCATCTTCGAATGAAACTGGACACGATCTCTTTGGATCAGGCGACGGTGAAGCTGGAAACCGCCCAATGCCATTTGCAGCCTTTCGGAATCGTTCACGGGGGTGTAATGGCTACGCTTATCGACACCGCAACCTTTTGGTCTGTTTTTTTAAGACTGCCCGAAGACGCCGGTTTGGTGAACATCGATCTCAAGCTCAACTATCTGAAATCAATCGCTTCGGGAATAATGACCGCTAAGGGGCGTTGCATCAGAGCCGGCCGGTCCATCAATTATGCCGAAGCCAGTGTCGAAGATAACGAAGGGAACCTCATTGCCCATGGAACGTCAACCCTTATGGTATTGCCGGGAAAGGGAATAAGGATGGATGCCAAAAAGTTTCTCGATTGATCGGGTTGAAAGGTCGGAATCCAATAGTGCCAACGTCCCAATGCAAGCTAAATATGAATATCAATTACTGCGTTGAACTTTGAAAGAAGGACCGACAACCTTTTTTTAATATCGCACTGTTAAAAAAGATATCTCTTATGGTCACGAAATTGCCGGTAGGTCTAATCGTCAGAAAAACCTGCCCCGAAGATCACCAAAGAATTATCACCGTAATGAAGAACTGGTGGGGGGGAAGAGACCTGACGCCGATGCTGCCGAAACTTTTTCTTGATCATTTTTGCGATACGTCATTTGTCATCGAAAAAGAAGAAGAACTCATCTCTTTTTTAATCGGTTTTCTATCACCATCGAGAACCCGTGAAGGGTATATTCATTTTGCCGGGGTTCATCCGAATTATCGGCGTATCGGCCTTGGGGAGTTTTTGTATCATCGTTTTTTTAAGATCTGCAAAGAACATCACCGTGACACCATACGGGCCTGTACGTCACCCGTAAACAAAGGCTCCATCGCATTTCATAAAAAACTCGGATTCACCATTTCCAAAGGAAACAGTGAAGTTGACGGCATTCAAGTATCGCTGGATTACAATGGCCCTAATGATGACAAGGTGTTGTTCAAAATAAGCATCTAACCCGCAGTCGGAACGACAAATTCTTTCAACGGCAGTTCTCCCGTGGAACTAAATGGAATTGTCGAAGGAATGGCGCCTTTTCCGAGGCGGAGGCGGCCTGTGAGCTTATATTGGAGTTTATCGGTTTTGGCCAACCCTCGCAGCACCCTCATGACATCCAGAACCGATGAATACAGCGTCATCGGAACAATACCTGTTTCATAGGAAGGGATATCTGTTTTAACATTGGTCACGCCGGTGGCCAAATGTTTGCCGTTGAGCTCCAGATCGCAATTGAGACCTTTGATTTCCAAAAGGATTTCGTTGGTGTTAAAAACACGCAGTTCGATTTTGAAAACAGACTCAAAGACCTTTATTTCCTGAACGCTAAAATTTGCCAGGGTTATTCGAGGCGCTTCCAGGCGCCGGCCCAATCCTGCGCAACCGGATAGCATCAACGGAATGAGGATTAATCCGCTGAGTAGACTGATGTGATGTCGCAATGGCATCAGGTTTTTATCCTCTTTTTTCATTTGTTGGATGTCGGTATGGTATCAACGGTCGCCGAGGGTCATCAACGAGACCTTTGCAAAACGTCGCTTTTTGCCCAATTTCTGCGTCAGGGTCAAATTTTAATCCTCAAAATACTCAATGTATTCCTTCGGTTAAAATTTTCGCCTCCCTTGAACTTGAACAAAATTCAACATTTTTCAAAGGTCTCTCAACCATGGCGACCCTGTCGATTTCAAATACGTTCACTATAGAAGAACTGGGATATTGTGTCAATGGATAGGTGCTAAGGGCTCGCGCAAAAATAACTTCACATTTTCGCATCCCGTCTTCAGGCCATCTTTGCCCGATCCTCAACCGCCAAATCCTCGAAATAGGCCCGCTATTCCTGTGGTTTGGCAATTTCGGATCGAACAAATCTGACCCAAATCCGGGCGCCAATTCTGTGAAGTTATTTTTGCGCGAGCCCTAAAAAGGGGGTTGCCTGCCTGCAAATTTGGCTAAGGCTTTTCCTATTTGGGTTTCGGTGAAGGGTTTGTGAATGATGTCATTGATTCCGGCGGAATAGGCTGTTTTATTGGCGTGGGTTTCGTTTTGGGTGGTGACCATGATGATGGGAAGTTTACTGCTGCTGTACCATCGCCGGACCCCTTTGGTAAAATCGATACCGCTAATATCGGGCATAATCAAATCGGTGAGGATCACGTCCGGTTTTTCTTTTTGAACCCATTCAAGCGCCTTGGCAGGAAATTCAAACAGACGAGACTCGCACCCCAAATTGTAAAGCACGGTTCTGTATATGTTCAGAATCATCTTGGAGTTGTCCACGGCATACACTTTCAGTGTTGCTTTTCTTTTAGCCGGCTTTTTGGGCATGACTTTTCCGGCAAGATCATTGCGCCCTGCCTTTTCAAGGATTCTCGCAAAATAATATCGGACATCGGGGTGGGATTTCTCGATCATATACTCGATGGCCGGACCTTTAAAGTAGTCTTCTTCCAAAAGATCTAAAAAAATGGTGTCGCATTGGGAATCAATGATGGCGGTTATGGTTTTCAATGCTTCCGAATTGCCGGAGCGGATAAGATTTCGGATACCGCCGGCAAGGGCGGCGTTATAGTGGCGGTCAATGGCTTTGGCTGCTGCATTTCGCACGTTATCTACGGGATCGTCCAAACCGGCGGCCAGCGTGTACACCCCTTTGTCCAGCGGCAATCTCCCCAGGGTTTCGTAAACCGCGAATCGGATGTTCGGATTTTCAGGTTGATGGTGTATCAGTTTTCTGATGGCCGGAATCGCCTGGGGGTCTCCGATGTCGCCCAGCACATTCAAAGAATGAATCACCAAATCAGAATTATCGAGAAACAGGTTTTTGATCAGAATACGAATGCTCATTACACCGATTCCACCGAGTTTTTTCTTGACGGCAGCGCGTAATTGGGGGGTCTGCGATTTCAGCATTTGATTGAGCATCTCCAGAACTTCCGGAACCTGGGTTTTGGCGACAATGTCGATGATCATTTTGTCCAGTGCGGTATCTTTGCCAAGTCTGCCGGCCAGTTTCTGGATGGCTGCGGGCGTCGCGATGACACCCAGTGTTTGTATGGCGGCGACAACAATCTTCCGATGGTTTGAATAAAGATATTCGCTGACGAGGTTTACCGCGGAAGGATCTCCGATCATTCCCAAAGCGCTGATGGCCGATTCGATGATGTTGACATCCTTTTCTTCGGTCAAAATTTTCAATAAGACCGGGACTGCCTGCTTAAGGCGAATTTCACCTGACGCGTCCGCCAAAAACATCCTGATCGAAGTTTCTTTTGTGTTTGTTAGTAAATCCAGAAGGATATCCGGATTGTCAATGAGTTTGGAAAACAGGGTCTCTTTTAGTTTAGGGAAACACCCGGTCACATCCGGATGTTCGGCGATGACGCCGGAAAGGAGCGGAATGGCAAAATCATCGTCTGTCCTACTGACTTCAAACAAGGCTTGTTTTTGAACGTTTCGCCCCACATGTCCAAGGGCGGAAAGAACCAGTTTCGCCTTGATCAAGTCCTTTTTCTTGATGTCGAATCGGATCTCGTCCAACAAATCCTGTTCATTGATTTTTGCCATCCGCAATTCCTTTTACCAGGGCAAATCGGGTCCGTGACCGTTTATGGTTTAATTCTACAAAGCGATTATTGTTCGGATATCTTTTGGACAGCCTCCAGAACGTTGCCCATGATGTCGTTGACGTCTTTTTCTTGAAGGTTCAAAAATGCCATGGCCGTATCATCCATCTGATACAATGTGCCGTCTATGCCCATCCCAAGCCCGGTCATCATTGCGATGGCATCTGCGACATGGACGATGTATGCCAATTCGCTGTTGTTTGATTGGGAAGGGTAGTGATGGTACCGTATGGCAACAGTTAGCGGCTCCGGTATGTTCCAGGTTTTGCAAACTTCAGAAGCGACTTCCGTGTGGTCGAGTTCCAGGATTTTCTTTTCGGCGTCTAAAAATGTATGTTCGGAATCGGTCATGAATTTTTCAAACAATTCCCATCGCTCATCGATATACGAATCAAGAATGAGTTTCCCGGCGTCATGGATAAGACCTGACGTGAAAGCATCGTTCGATAATGCCGGTGTCGTCTTGTTGGCGATAATTCTGGAACCAAATGCGACTGCCAGGGAATGCTTCCAAAGCGCCCCTGAATCGAGCCCGTAGCCCACCAATTTGTTGCCCAACAAACCGGCGGTACCTCTCATGGTGATAAGTTCTCCCAAGGTTTTATGCCCGAGAACGACAGCGGCGCGCTGGATGGAGGTGATTTTTCCGCTATATCCGTAATATGGAGAATTGGCCATCCTCAGAATCTTTGCGGCAACGGCTTGATCGGTTTCAAAAAGATTGGCTAGTTCCTTGAAGTCCGAATTCGGATTCGCCATGATCTCGCGGGCCCTGAGGACGGTTTGCGGCATGGGAGGCAAATCTTTCACATGTCGTAGTATCTTTTTTTTCAAAGCTTCACCGGTTGGGTGATCAATGGGTTTTTTATCCGTTCGCCGGCTGTTATCCTGAAACGGATTTTCAGTGAGATCGAGCTGAATGGTTCCCTTGCAAACCGGGCAGGGGAAGGCGATTTTTTTACCCATTGGAAGACGTTCGTCCGGGATGTCAAATTTTTTAGTACAGTTCGAACAGGATACCAGCATACCGTGTTCCTCTCTGTCAATTATGATGCCTTGTTGCGAAAAAACCGAATCCGTCGATGAATAAATCCGACGTATCGCAGGAAAATGATGCAGGAAATATGCCAAGGCAGTGTATGAAAAAATACTAATAATAACAGAATATGATCAAATCTTATTGACAAATATCGGTGGAAGAATTGGCGAGGAATTCCGCAAAGTGTCAGATTTTTGGCATGCACCCAAGGGCTTTTGGAAGCTTGCGCGCGCATTCGATTGCGAAAGCCCATGGGGTAAAAACCATCAACGGACCCATGCATCGAAAAACATCTTGACACTTTTAAACATATGAACGGTATAATAAAAATCCGGTTTCGCACTTGAGTGTGAATATAACACCTTGATCGTTCTATTCGGAACAGGGTTGGAGGAGGGGCGCAATGGAAATGGTTTCAGTCGAACAACAGGGTTGTGTGACTTTGGTAAAGCTGAATCACGGTGTTACCAATGCATTGAATCCAAAGGTTGTTTATGAGCTTGAAGCGATTTTGAGAAGGGTTAAAGAAGATGAGGCCGTAAAGGGTCTTGTTCTGGCAAGTTCCAATGAAAAATTTTTCTCCATCGGTTTTGATATCCCGGAACTGTTTGAAATGAACAGGGAGGATTTTAAGGGATTTTATCGTTCGTTCAATGGAATTTGCATGGATCTGTTTAC
Source organism: uncultured Desulfobacteraceae bacterium (assembly GCA_964591175.1). Taxonomy (GTDB): domain Bacteria; phylum Desulfobacterota; class Desulfobacteria; order Desulfobacterales; family UBA11574; genus UBA11574. The sequence continues at coordinate 45,402 of CAZQAF010000017.1, forward strand.
CCTGCCCAAACCCACGGTCGCGGCGATGACCGGTCACGCCATTGCTGCTGGCTGTATTCTGGCACTGTGTTGTGACTATCGGTTTATGGCCCAAGGGCACAAACTGATGGGGCTGAACGAAGTTAAACTCGGCTTGCCGGTACCCTATTTCCCGGACAGATTGCTTCATGCGCTGGCAGGGATTCGGCGAGCACGGGAGATGATGGAAAGCGGCGAATTCTACCCGGCGGAAAAGGCATTTGAAATGGGCATCGTAGATAAAATATTGCCCGTCGAAAATGTCGTCAACGCAGCCGTCGAACATGCCGATACAATCGGCGGGCTTCCCAAGGTCGGGTATGAGATTATCAAACAGAACCGCGTAGAAGTAATCGTGGAGGCGGTCAAGGCCCGTGAGGATCAGAAAGAGACGGTTTTCATCGAGAGCTGGTATTCGAATGAGGCGCGCGAACGCTTGAAAGCGGCAATGAAAAATTTTTAGATGTCGCTATTTTTAGGTTCGGTCTTCCTGAAATTTTTACATTACCGATATTGCTGCTCCAGATCGAGCAAGGCCTGTTTTATCGAAAGACCGCCGCCGAATCCGGTCAGTTTGCCGTTGCTGCCGATCACCCGGTGGCATGGAATGACGATGGGAATGGGATTCCGGTAAAGTTGATGTGATGCAACTTTTTTCCATCTCCTGCCACCAGAAGCTTCCCTATGGGACTTTCCATATACTGATAATAGATCATTCCGTCAGGTTTCCTTTATGATGGTATCGAAAATATTATGACAAGCCATATTGTGTTTTTACTTGACTTGGTATTTGGTTTTTATTATTTAATACGTTTATTTTGATCCACAGTAGCTCAGTTGGCAGCGTCCCGCCGGCGGCGGGATTAACCATCGGGTTTGCTGGGAAGGGAATTGAGATATAATTTTTTAAGCAATGCTTTTAATCCCCAGTAGCTCAGTTGGCAGAGCAGATGGCTGTTAACCATCGGGTCCGCGGTTCGAGTCCGTGCTGGGGAGCCAAATTTAAAAGGCCCAATCACCTTTGATTGGGCCTTTCTGTTTGGAGTGATATATGAGTCATTGGGTTTATATCATCCAAAGCCAATCCACCGGCAGCGAGATTAACCATCGGCGCTATTTCGGCTGAGGTGGCAAGGTGCGTCCCGTCTATCGCGGGATGCGAATCCGAAAAGGCCCAAAAGAAATTATGTAATTAATGTAATAAATTTTTATGTAATTTACCCCACAATTATATAGTTTTTTTCCTTGATTTTGCATATCTATTTTTCACCCGATTTTCACAACTGATTGAAAACTTTGCATAACTCCAAAGTAATCTAAATTTGTACGCTTTTTGCATACCAGAATAGAATAATCGTTAATCGTTAA
>CAZQAF010000017.1:46887-48096 GCA_964591175.1 uncultured Desulfobacteraceae bacterium
AATCTAAATTTGTACGCTTTTTGCATACCAGAATAGAATAATCGTTAATCGTTAATTTATTAGTGTCGTTTTGTTCGTATTAAAATTACTACGTTGTAGCACTTTTTTTTCTTGACAAGTTTTCTTTAGGGGTGATAATTGATAATAAACTGAATGATAATTATTCATCTCCAATGAACACCAAAAGTTTTGCCAAATTCCAAGGCAAATTATTATAAATAAATATTCGGCGATCAAGCGACACATAATGTGATGTCGGATTTTTATCCAGAATTAACCAATAACCCTAATAAAAACAACCAATAAACCTAATTGGAACCATAGTGTTCTGTCGAGGGTGTAGAGCGAAGCTACCGTCTGAGCGACTGTTGATTTCTATTCGCATCTTCTTCTACTTGCCGCCTGCTTTCGACAGAAGTAAACGAAAACAACTATAACCAGGAATATCAATTCAGCAAATCAGTGGGGTGTAAATGATGAAACGAGGCCACTTTAAGAGGGGATGGTATGCACTCTTTTTCTCCGTTATGATTTTAGGAGTGCTTATGTTTATCGGCTGCGGCGGCAGCGGGGATACCGGGGCTCAAGGGCCCCCTGGCCCTCCCGGTACGACCAGTCCGACCGGCCCGACGACACCGGTAACCACCACCGGTGAAACTTGTGATGTCTGTCATGGGGCAGGCAAAATCGCGGATATCGCAGTGAAGCACCCCGATCCCACGGGGCTGGATGTCACCCTATCGAATATCACCCTGACCAACAACAGCGGGGTTATAACGGTGACCTTCCATGCGGCCACTGCCGCCGGATCGGTCACGGGTCTCGTCCTTGACGATTTCAAATTCATGATCGCCGACCTCGTACCGGCGGGTACTGACACCCTTGGAGGCTGGGGAACCTGGGATTCTCCCTACTTCGAGCGCTGGGCTTATGAGTCGCCCCCGAGTCCCTACGGTACCTATCCACAAGGGACCTTAACGAACCTCGGCAGCGGTGACTACAGTTATGTCTTTGATACCAGCTTCGCGGATGCTACGGCTGAAGCGCCCGACTACAATGAGGCCGACACCCAGCGGCTGGCTATTATTGTCGCTGGCCATGACGATTTCACTCCCCCCACCAACAATACCGTCGGATTTGTTGACTTTAAAACCCCGGCGGCCGGAGGCGCCGTTACGACGTCTGTTTCCCAGCGTTTGTTTGTCACTG
>CAZQAF010000018.1:0-44129 GCA_964591175.1 uncultured Desulfobacteraceae bacterium
TCTTTTGCCTGATGGAGCAACGCGGAAAGTTTTCCATGGTCATCAATATTCATATCCAGGATGGCCATGCCGCATTTCACCCGATTGCCGGCATCTTCTTCACCATTGAGTTGGCGATAAACGACCTGGACCTTGCATTTAACGCTGAAGCTGTTGGTAAAGTTCACTTCCAGTTCGGGGATGATCATGCCGGGTAGAAGTACAGCTTCGTACCTGTTTTCCTCTACGGCAAACCCCGAGCCCGAGAGATCTGTGACCTTGAGATTGATCATTTTTTCGATCAGCGGATGTTTGAAGATAATGGTCGGTGAGGGAACCAGTTTCTGACGGTCGCTTCGGAACTCTTTGGGTTTAAACCTCTGGATTTGATAGGCTACCGGTTCAAGAACATAATTTTTTGCTTTATGACCGTCGGTCTCCTTGATGATTCTGCATTCCCCTGAATAGAGGACCTCGTTTTCATCTGAAAATATCAGATTCACCCGAATATTCGGGTTTATCCATTGAAATGTCTGAGGCGGTTTTGCAGTGATTTCGATACGAAAAGACGCTGTGCTGAAATCGACGAGAACGCCGTAAAACGAAACGCTGTTCTGAATAAGCTGAACCTTGACGCCTCTGCAAAAATGGCGTCTCATTTCCCGGGGACTCACCTCCCAGCAGGTTTCCGGAAGAACGATACAAATTCCCGAGTCATCAATGGTAATCTCGCTGGATGTTACCAATAATTTCTTTTTACCGTTCGGAACAACGATTTCCTGGAATTTATAAGATGACAGTTGTTGACCGACATTATCTGTTTCGGTCCAAAGGCATTTTAGTTCTTCTCCAAGGCATGGTTGCGGCTTGGCGGGGTGGGAAACCGTGTGGTTGTATTTGAGATGTTTAAAATTGACCAGAACGACATCATCTTGGAAATTGATATAATTCAGTTTATTGATCAGGTACTTTTTGCGAATCTCCCTTCTGTTTGCAGAGGGTCCCGGGTTGGAATCTGTTGGGGTTAATTCAAGTAATTTGTTTTCGTTATTCATAAGCCCAATGAATTGTTGAGATAATGGCGCCGATTACACCGCCAATGAATCTTCCCCTTTTCCGTTTAGACGACATCTTTGCTTTGGTTCGATCAATTGCGAAAATATGTTCATAAAGCACACGACCAAACGAATGGTTTTATGGGTAACAAACAAAATGTTGTATGTCAAGACATATTAAACAACAATATATAGTAATATTGATCTCTCAATTCATTGGGTATATCTATTTATGAATGCAACAAACGCGGCTTTAACGGATGTGATCGAACATCCGGCCGCGGCCTTCCTATAAGCAAATGCTGTGCCGACGCCACAATGTGCGTTATTTATTAATATTACAAATAATTATACATTTTTCATACATTTTTCTATCGAAATATTTCAGCGGATATGTAATAAAATTCACAATCAATATGTAATTTATGCCATATGGATATCCGTATTTGGTTCTCAAAGCGTTATTTTTTCTAATTGACTAAATTTACGATTACGGTAAAAATAATAGTGATGCAATCTTCGGATTTAATCCTTTCATCCAAAAGAACATCTAATTGATCGTAAATATAACATAGAACTATTTTATGTGTTTAGGGTATTGGATCACGATATGAATGAAAGAAAAGACCAGGAATTTGTAAATGTAGCGATTTTGGACAATATCATAGAAGCACAGCTTATCGACTCCGTCCTGAATGAATACGGCATTCCCCATCGGATCCGATCGTTTCATGATACGGCCTATGATGGTTTGTTTCAGTTCCAACTCGGATGGGGGGCCCTATGGGCGCCTGATTCATCCAGAGCGGAGATTCTTGAAATACTGCATGATATCAGATCAAATGATTTTCAATCCAAAAGAGATAACCCGTAAGCAAATGCATTATCTTTTCCGCACACCCGCAAACGCCTACCAAAAGGAGGTTATGCCATGTCCAAAAACAAACCCGTTGGATCAGGAAATTTTGAAGAAGCGCTGAAAATCGGCCGTCCGCCCAATGTGGTCAAACTTTTTCCGAATTCAAAAGCGCTGATCGTCAGCGGAAAGTACATCGACCGGGCTATGCTCGCCAAAGGAAATGCCATCGCCATGGCAGCCAACGGCCGCAATAACTTTGTCATCCGGGGCGCACTTCGAGCCGCCCAGAGGGCCAATGCCGCCATCATCATCGAAATCGCCAGATCCGAAGGCGGCGCCGGTGCGTATTGTGCGGTCAACTATTGGAATATTGCCCGGCAGGTCGATGCCATCTGTAACGAATTGGGTATCACTATTCCTGTGACCGTCCATGCCGACCATTATGGCATCAAAAAAGAAGAAGATGTGGATTTCGCAAAGATCGAAATTCCAACGCTCTTTGAAGCCGGAATGACGTCTATCGCCATTGATGCATCCCATCTCCCGGATGATCAGAATCTTCTTGCCAGTCTGGCCCTAAACCCTGCTGTACCAAAGTGGGCTAGCCTAGAAACCGAAGTAGGTGAGATCAAAGGGAAAGAAGGACTTTCCACTGTTAAGGAAGCGTTATTTCTCATTCAGGGACTCAACGCCCATAATATTTTCCCGGACTGGATTGCTTTAAATAACGGAACCACTCACGGCATAGAGGAAAGCGGTCAGGGAATTCAGGTTGATTTGACCGCCGAAATTCATAATGCCCTGACAAAGTATCAGATTTCCGGAGCCCAACACGGCACATCCGGAAACAGCTCCGAAAGGTTGAGGGAAATCGCTGCAAAAACCAGAACAACGAAAGCAAATGTCGCCACAGCCCTGCAAATGATATCATGGGGCCTGAAGGTCAATGATTACGGCAATGCCATTCTCGACGAAGACGGCAATTTTATTAAAGTTAAAGATCAGGGCGTCACCGAAGAAATGTGGCAGGAGATGACGGCATATGCCGAATCCAAGGGCCTAAAAGGCGGCAATTATAAGAAACTTAATCTACCTTTTGAAACCAAGTTGATGGGACAATCTAAATCCGTTAGAGAGAGAATGGTGAAACGGGTTGAAGAATTTGCTTATAACATAATTGTCAACGTTTTTAATGCCGCTGACACAGCACCGCTTGCCATTAATGCTATTCTCGAAACCGGAACGTATGATCCGGGTTCAAAGGCCAGCCGAATCGAAGATCCCGCCGAATGGACGATGGAAAAAATCATTAGTAAGGCAGGGTCCATATCATCCGGCAAAAAATCCGAAGGGGACTTCGACGATTAGATGAATCATGCGGAATAAAAACTTCTGTTATTATTGCGGCAACGGACTCACAAAAAAACAATATGAAGGCAGACTGAGGCTTTTCTGCGAAGACTGTCGTGAACCTGTGTATGAAAACCCTATCCCCGCCACATGCACCGTGGTAGTAGATAAATACGCAAAGGTGCTTCTTGTAAAACGAAGCGTAGAACCTAAAAAAGGGTTCTGGTGTCTTCCGGGAGGCTTTATGGAACTGGACGAAACCCCTGAGCATGCCGCACTCAGGGAACTCACGGAAGAAACAGGGTTAAAGGGAAAAATCGATATGCTGCTTGGGGTTTCCACCAATCCGAGCGCCCAGTATCACACCGTACTGATGGTTGGATTTTTGGTTAAGAGTTATTCCGGGAACCTTACGGCAGGTGACGACGCAAATGATGTTAAATTTTTTCGTTTTGATGAATTGCCCGACATCGCCTTTAAAAGCCATGCAAGTTTCATCAGAATGTATTATGCTTTATATTCAGATTGATCTCCCGTTTAATATTGGACAAACACAAATCCGCCCTTCCCGTTGCTGTCTTCATATACCGGTTTGGGCAGGCGCTGTTTCCACCGGGTGTACTTTTCGGATTTTGCGACGAGTACGACCTTATTTTTGCCTGCGGTTTTAGTAATCATATCCTTGAATTTTTCCAGATTCAATGAACGAAATTTCGCGTCTTTATAATTGAGTCCATAGGACACCTCTCCCCCGCCTTCAAGAAGATAAACATCGTCCCGCTTATAAAACCAGCAAACCGCTCCCATTGGATCTTCATCCGAAACCAGCAAGGTCTGTGGCGTGACTTTATCTTTATGACGCAGCAAAAATGCTCCCGGTGCCTTGTGTTCAATGGTCAGATCCGGCATCATAAAATTTATGGAAAATAACAGGAGCAACGGCGCGCTGATGACGAATATGAGTTTTATTTTGTGATTCAAAACTCTTGCCGAAACAATTAAAAGAAACCCAAACATCATCAGGCTGGTAACTCCCAGGCCCCACTGCCAAGCTTGGGTATAGGGCTTAAACCCTTTAAACCCCACGATTTGAATCGTTATCAATGCTACCGACAGGATCACCGATAGGAATGCAAGGGACCCGGCAGCAATGGAAAATACTTTTTTGCCGCCTGTATCAAGGTATCTCTTAATTCCCATCGACATCAATATTGCAAAAGGAGGAAAACACGGCAGGATGTAAGTTAAAATTTTGCCTTTTGCGACGGAAAAGAATAGAAAAGGGAAAAAGAACCAGCATATGGCATAGCGAGTCATGGAGACTTTAGAAGCCATCTCAAAAAAGTCTTTTTGTCCGATATCGGCGTTGAGCCCTCGTCTCAAGTCCTCGACATGCTTGAGTATGCCTGCGGGCTGATCCTCGGCCTCGCCTTGATCTCGAACAAACATCCTAATTTTGAGATGGCTTCCAATACCTTGCTTTTTTAATCCCATTACGGCCGCAGGAAGGAAAAATATCCAGGGAAGGGCCGCCGCAGGGAATAAATAACTGTAATACCAGAAGGATTCATGATGCTGAGCCACGGAAGATAAGAATCGTTTGATATGTTCATTCCAAATAAAGAAATGCCAGAAATCAGGTTCTTTAATATGGATCAGAACGACCCATGGAAGTGCCGTCAGCACAGCACCGGCAATCGGAATCCATGGTATGAACAGAAGATCCTTGAACCTGCGTTCCCAGATCATAAAAGGCACAATACCCACCACTGGAATCGCAAACCCCAGGAAACCTTTTGTAAGAAACGCCAGTCCGCAAAAAACACCGAACAGAAAAAGAAGACCCTTCTTTTTTTTGCTCGATGCGCCGGCAGCATGGGCGAAAAAAAATGATGCCATTGAAGCCGTGACAAACACGGCCAGCATGCTGTCCAGGACATTGAATGTTCCGACGCCGTACACGATAAATGAGGTCAGAAATATCAGCGCGGCTGAAATCACAGCGATAGATTCTTCTGAAAAACGGCGAAGGAGCAAAAAAATAATAAACGCCGAAAGGCCGGTGGCCATTGCCGACGGGAAGCGGACGGCGAAGGCATTTTCTCCGAACAACTCGATGGACAGGGCATTTAGCCAGTATCCCAACACAGGCTTTTCAAAATATCTGAGCCCGTTGAGTTTCGGTACAATCCAGTTTCCGGAAACGACCATTTCCCGGGGAATTTCAGCATATCGTGTCTCGTCGGGAATAATAAGAGGCCGAATCCCAAGGGGTACGATATAAAGAAACACAAAGATTCCGATAGCGGCCACATACGATTTTCTCATATACTATTTTACACCTGAATGGAAAGCCATCCGTCACGGCCGTGAATTACTCCGCGTTCAACGGAAGCCTCTTCGACGAGCGTGTTCTCCCGAAGAAGTGCGCCCAGAGGAACAAGTGTCATCCCTTTTGACCGGGCCTTCTTTAAAAACCTGTCGAACATTTCTGCACACGAGATGCCTTCAACCTCTGCGTGAACCGTCAACACATTCAATGATTCCGGTTTCACCAGCGATAAAATATATTCGTTATAATTGGGCTCCGAAATACCTTGACGACCGATCACTTCGTCATAGGTCGGCAACGTCACCGGGATCTGGGGCTGGGACAGCAATTTTCCATCGACCCTGGGATAAAAAATACTTCTTCCCCTGCAATCGCTGTTGTAGAGAAAGGGAAGTCTTTCTTTTTCCAAAAGCACCTGTTTGCTGCATTTCCATGCAGGTGCGGCAGAGCAGGCCGGCGGTTTCCCGGTAATTCGCGTCAGTTCATCAAAGCCTTTAAGCAAAACGCGCCTTAGGGTCGACGCATCCATCGTATCGATATGGGTCTGCCAGTGATAATGATCCCAGGCATGCAACCCGATTTCATGGCCTTTGTTTGATACCGCCCTGATAATATCGGACAATCGTTCGCCGATAAAGGGTCCGGTGAAAAAGGTCCCCTTTAAAAGAATGTCCCATCCATAAAGGCTGGAAGCCTTTGTGCGCAGCATTTTTATAAAAAAAGCAGGACGCAGCAAACGCCACAGGTGCCGCCCCATATTGTCGGGACCTACTGAGAAAAAAAAAGAAGCGCTCACATGGTGATCTGCCAGTATTTCACAAAAATTCGGCACCCCGATTTTTGTGCCTCTGAAGGTATCTACATCAATTCGCAAACCGACTTTCATATTTCACTCATTTAGGTTATAACATTGGGCCGACCGATACCGCACTCTCCGGTTCTCACCGCTTCTTTTAGAAAAAAATCGAGGGTTTCTTCAACCGATTGCGCAATATCGATCTGCGGTGTCCAGTTCAAGAGTCGGCGCGCATTTTCGATGCTCGGTCTTCTGTGCTGAACATCTTCGTACCCGGACCCGTAATAGGCTTTACTTTCAATCTCACGAAACCCCGCAAAGGGCGGAAACTGTTTGTGCAGCGGATGCCGGTGAAATTTTTTAACGAGAATCTCGGCCAGCTCTCTGATGCTGGCTTCATTGTCAGGATTGCCGATATTGATAATTTTACCATCACAGCAACCGCTGTTATTTTCGATAATCCTGTAAAGGCATTCGACGCCGTCTTTCACATCGGTAAAGCAGCGTTTCTGGCTCCCGCCATCCACGAGCTGAATTGGCGTGCCTTCCGCCAGGTTGAGTATCAACTGGGTGATGGCTCGGGAGCTGCCGATTCGCGCTGATTCCAGGCTATCGAGCCGGGGGCCTATCCAATTGAATGGTCGAAACAACGTGAACTGTAACCCTTCTTTAGTGCCATACGCCCAAATGACCCGGTCGAGCATCTGCTTGCAGCATGAATAAATCCACCGTTGTTTTTGGATGGGTCCTAAAATTAAGCGGGAGTGGTCCTCGTTGAACTCCGCTTCGTCACACATGCCGTAGACTTCCGAAGTAGATGGAAAAATGATGCGCTTTCTGTATTTGACACAGTAGCGAACAACGCGAAGGTTTTCTTCAAAATCGAGCTCAAAAACCTTTATGGGATTGCGGGTGTATTCAATGGGCGTTGCAATGGCAACCAGCGGAAGTACCATATCACACTTTCTGACATGATATTCGATCCATTCACGATGGATGGAAATATCCCCTTCTGAAAAATGAAATCCGGATCGATCTTTCAGCCTTTCAATGGAAGACGACCCAAGATCCATTCCATGGACTTCATACTTTCCGCTGTTCAAAAGCCTTTCACTGAGATGGTTCCCGATGAATCCGTCAACCCCTAGAATAAGGACATGCTTTTTCCGTTCCTGCTCAATGCGGCATATCGGCAGTTCATCGAATATCATTCCCGGAACAAAATGCATTTCCGATGCGAGTTGTTTTCCGCTCATAAACAATCCGTCGTCGGGTTGTCCGAATTCCACCTTTATGGCGTTTTTACCGCAGGCGATGACCAATGGATCGTCGGAAAGAACCGTGCCGGGTGAGGCGCCGGTTTCTTTCACTACATTCACTTCCCAAAATATGCATTTCCGTTGGCCCATAAGTGCGAAACTGCCCGGATAAGGTCGGGTTACCGCTCTCACAAGATTTCTGATGTCGGCGGCATCCTGATGCCAGTCGATTTTACCGTCTTCAGGCCCCCGGCCGCCAAAATAAGTGGACAGAGAATGATCTTGAGGCGTTCTGGAAGCCTTGCCTTCGCGCAATGCCGGTAAAATATCATTGAGCATATCGGATGCCGCCTTAGCCGCTTTATCGTGAAGGGTTCGGGCCGTATCCGTATCCGATATCAAAATTTTTTTCTGACCGACGATATCGCCGTCATCGGGCCTGGGTGTCATGTAATGAAGCGTAACGCCGGTTTCGGTCTCGCCGTTGACCAACACCCAGTTGACAGGACATCTTCCACGATATTTGGGCAGCAATGATCCATGAAGATTCAACCCGCCCGCCGGCAGGATATTCAAAATGTTTGAACCGATCATGTTGCGATAATAAAAAGAAAAAAGAATATCCGGAGCAATAGTCTCAATTTTTTTGACCCATATGGGATGATTGACATTTTCCGGCGAGTATACGGGAATGCCATGGCTTGCTGCGAGCTCGGCCACTGAATCAAACCAGATATTTTCATTTGGATTGTCCTTGTGTGTGAAAACCGCTGCGATTTCAAATCCGTTTTTGAGCAGCGCTTTAATGCCGATACATCCGATATTGTGATACGCCAACACGATTGCTTTCATATTTGTCCTTTCCTCAAACCTCTTATGCCAACTCTAATCGAGTCAAAAAACGAATAGACGTTATTCGTTATTGGTTATCGGTTATTTCAATTTCAAATTCTGGGGTAGCGCATCTCTAACTATTTTGTATCACTGCCGTCTGAAATCCGCTGGACGAAATATCTGGGGCGGGCTCTTACGTCATAATATATTCTGCCGATATACTCGCCGAGCAGTCCCATGGCAACAAACTGAGCCCCCACAAATATAAATAAAACCGCAAACAGCGTAAATACGCCCTGGGCCGCCCATTCCGCGCCGTAATAAATTCGCATGATCAAAAGGAACACACCAAAACCAATGCCGGCCACTGAGACGATCCCTCCGAGTATGCTCAGCACACGCAAAGGAAAGGTTGTCATGCTGGTTAGAAGGTCAAACTGCAGCATCGCCAGTTTCATAAGATTGTATTTGGACTCGCCTTGTTTGCGTGCTTCATGTTTGACGTCGATCTCGGTGGTGGTTCGAGCAAAGCTATTGGCAAGAATCGGAATAAAGGTGCTGTGCTCCCTGCATTTCAGCATCGCCTCCACGATATGTCTTCGATAGGCGCGTAACATGCAGCCGTAGTCGTTCATCATCACCCCGGTTGCTTTCTGAACGCCTTTATTGATAACGGCTGAAGCCACCTTTCTAAATAGCGAGTCCCGCCGGTGCCTTCTCACGGTGCCCACCACGTCATATCCCTTGTCGATGGCATCGACCAGTCGCGGAATTTCTTCGGGCGGGTTTTGCAGATCAGCATCCAATGTTATGATAATATCTCCTTTGGATTGCTCAAACCCGGCAATTACCGCAGCGTGCTGTCCGTAATTTCGGTTTAAAAAAACCCCGACCACGTTGCCGGGATTATCCTTTGCCGCAGCATCGATTTTTCCGGCTGACCCGTCCGAACTGCCGTCATCGACCAGGATAATTTCAAAAGAACGCCCCGTCCGGTTACCGGCCAAAAGGCAGCGCGCGATAAGTTCATCCAGGTTTTCTACTTCATTAAACACCGGAATAACGATGGATAGTAATGTTTGATCGCTCATGATGTCAAAATGTCTTTTATGGTGTCGACAACGTCATCCACATCTTCGTGCGTCATCTCCGGGAAAAGGGGCAACGAGCATATACGATCGGAATTCCATTCCGTATCGGGCAATAGGTTTGATGGAATCCTCATTGTTTCCCGGTAATATTTTTGTTGATGGACTGCCCGGAAATGAAGGCCGGTACCGATATTTCTCTTTTTGAGCTTTACCATGAAATCGTTGCGGCTCAACTTCAATTTATCAATATCCAGACGAATGATAAACAAATGCCATGAATGCCTATGGGGATAATTCGGGATACCAAGGGGCTGTATTCCTTCAATTTTTGACAATCTTTCCCGATAGTATAAGGAGAGCTGGGTCCGTTTGTCGTTAAAGGCTTCAATCCTGGCCAGTTGGCAAATTCCGAGAACAGCCAGGATATCCGGCAGGTTATACTTAAATCCGGGCGCCATGACCTGGGCCTGGGGCGATCTTCCCTGGGTCCGGCGATCATAGGCATCGACACCGAGACCGTGAAATTTCAGACGCCGGATTCGATTGATAAGATCGAGGTCGTCCGAACAGAACATGCCCCCTTCGCCGGAGGTGATATTTTTAATGGGATGAAACGAAAATATCGAAGTGCCCCTTTTGCCGATTTTTTCTCCATGATATTCGGTGCCCACGGCATGGGCCGCGTCCTCGACAATGGCGATATTCCGGCGTTCTGCGAGCTTTCGCACAGGCGCCATATCCACCGGCGCGCCCGCAAAGTGTACCGGAATGATCACTCGGGTCCTTTCGGACAGCCGTTTTTGAACGGATTCTGCAGTGACCATCAGCGTTTCTCTGTCGACATCCGCAAAAATCGGCACGGCACCGCTTAAAACAATGAGGTTCACGGTGGAAACCCATGTCATGGACGGGGTAATTACCTCGTCACCGGGGCCTATTCCCAATGCCTTTAAAACCAGGTGCATTCCCGCGGTGGCCGAAGACAGGGCCACCGCGCCGGCACAGCCGGTATACTCGCAAAATTTTTCTTCAAATTCGGCATTTTTCACACCGGTGGTAATCCATCCGGAGCGAAGGACATCGCTGACCGCGGCGATATCCGTTTCAGTAATACTCGGCCTTGAAAATGGCAAGAATTCTTTTCTCATGGACATCCTCATACAGGTTCTTGAATTTAATTTCAAGCATTTAGCTTTTTTTCGGACCAATTTTTTTTAGAAAAACCGGTAAAACGATCAATACCAGGGGTAACTGTACGATCAGACCGGAAATGATGGCAATCGCCAATGGTTTTTGCATGGCGGAACCCTGCCCGATCCCCATTGCAAGGGGCAGCAAGGCCAGGATAGCCGCAACGGTGGTCATGGCAATGGGGCGCATGCGGTTCTTTCCCGCCTGAATCAGCGCGGTCTCTTTTTCTAATTCAGCCGGAAGCGTGCGATATTCCGAGACATAAAAAATAGCGACCTCTGTTACGATACCGACAATCATGGTCATGCCCATCATGGATGAGATGTTGATTTCCGTGCCGGTTATAAAAAGTCCTATAAAAACCGCTGCAAGGGCAAGAAGTGTGTTTATCAGTATGAGGACGGCGATATGAAATCGTTCATATAGAAAGAGCAATAGCAAAAATACGAGAATGACAGCGGAAACAAACACGGTAATGAGTCCTGTGAACGCAATTCGCTGCTGAGCATAAAGACCGCCGAGGGTGTAATAGACGCCTTTGGGTATCAACCCCGGTGTGCTAAGGACAGCCTTGACGTCCCGGATAACCGAACCCAGGTCCCGGCCGCTGATACGTCCTGTGACGGCAATCATCCTTTTCAGATCGTCACGCATGATCTGAGGTTGTCCGATAACGGCTTTGATTGTTGCGATTCGCTTAAGCGGAAAAAGATGTCCATCCGGAGCGCGTAGGCGGAGGCCCTGGATGTCCGAGATTCTGGTACGAATGTCAGCGGGAATACGCACGCGCACCCCAACCATTTTAGGACCTTGCTGTATCCGGGTAGTGACGGCACCGGTTAAAAAATCGGACAGCGTCCGTGTGATTTCGTCCGGGTTCACCCCTTCCAGGGAGGCCTTGTCGCGGTTCACCCGAATATCCAGTGCGTCTCCGGCCAGCACAATGCCGTCTTTTACATCGACCACGCCGGAGATTTTTCGGATGGCCGCAGCCACTTTTGGTCCCAGCTTCATGAGCAACCTGCCGTCGTCGGAAAAGACTTTGATCTCGATAGGCTGAGGAACGGCGGTCAGATCCCCGATAAGGTCTTCCATCAATAAGGCCATCTCGATCTGGAGTCCCGGGACCGAATGTTCTATTCGAGTTCGAACATCATCCATAACCGTCTCGATGGGCCGCCGGGGAAATGGTTTCAAGCGTACGAAAAAGTCACCCTCATTCGCTTCGGTAAAGGTACCGCCAAGCGCAAAGCCCGTGCGGCGGGAGTAAGTCTGGACATCAGGCGTTTGCTGCAATATGCTCTCAACCTGGCGCAGCAAACGATCCGTTTCTTTAAGCGACGTCCCGGGAAAAGAACGATAATCAAGGATGAAGCCGCCTTCGTCCATTTTAGGCATAAATCCCGAGCCCAGGCGCTTGTACGAAAACCATCCGGCTGCGACTAACGGGACAATCATCAACAAAATCAAGGCGGGACGGGCCAGGAACGGTTTCATGACGGCTTCGTAAGATCGATGAAACATCCGAGTCAATGTGCCGTCTTCTTCTCGATCGGCATCTTTTTCATTGAGAAGATAATCCGCGAGCAGGGGCACTGCCAGCCATGCTACGAAAAATGAAATAACCAGGCCGGAAGCCATGGTCAGGGAAAGGGATTTAAAAAAAGCGCCGGTAACCCCGGACAAAAAAGCCATGGGAGTAAATATAATGATGGTGGAGGCGGATGAACCGGCCAGCGGCCGCGTGAACTCTCGCACAGCCTTCATTACACGAGCATGATGTTCGCCGATACCGCTGCGTAATCCGCGAACGATCTGTTCCTGCATCACAATCATATCGTCGATGATCAGCGCTATGGCAGCCGCCATACCGCCCAGGGTCATGATATTAAAACTCATATGAAGCGCATAGAGCAGCAGGATGGTGGCGGCGACGACACAAGGAACCGTCACAGCGGCGATAAAGGTCATTTTGATATTTCGCAAAAAAAGCCACAGAACAAAAACGGCAAACAATACCCCGATGATAATGGCATCCCGCACACTTTTGGCCGAGGCAACAATCAACTCGCTTTGATCGTACCAGTTGGCAATCCTGATCCCTTTCGGAAAACGGGCGCGCAATCCGGCAAGTTTTTGTTTTATTTCTCTGGCAATCTGCACCGTATTGCCGCCGGGTTGTTGATAAATTTGGAAAAGCACCGCATCATGTCCGTCTGCGGTCGCCCGGGTCCACTGCGGCGCAGTACCCCTGCTCACCGTGGCAATATCATCCAAACGCACAATGCCGTTTTTCCCTGAGCGAAGGATGGTCTCCCGGATCTGATCCAGGTCGCGAAATCGCGTGTCGGAAATCATAAGGTAAAGCTTATAATGCTCTTCCATTCGCCCAACAGCCGTAATAACATTGGCTGCAGACACGGCTTTTGCGACATCATTTAATGACAGATTGAAGGAGGCAAGACGCGCAGGATCCACAACCACCTGGTATTCTTCTATGGCGCCTCCCTGTACCCCGACTTTTGCCACGCCTTTGACGGTGGATATGACGGGGCGCAACTGGTACAACGCAATATCCCGCAACTCTACCAGCGAATGGGTGTCAGAAGTCAGGCTGTAGGCCAGTACCGGCATCACCGTCGGATCCATACGGCGTACCAGGAATGTGGTTCCCTGGGGCAAACCGGATAAAACCTGGCTGATAGCAGATTCCACCTGCAAAGCGGCAGCAACCATATTGGTGCCCCAGTCAAAATTTATAGAGATCTCAGCGCTTCCCCGGCTGGTGGTTGAACGAACATTTCGAACGCCCGGTACCGCTCGAACCGCCTCTTCCACGGGCCAGGTGACCTCGATGGCCATCTGTTCGGCCGGACGATCACCGGCATCCAGATTTACCACCACGCGAGGAAAATTGACGTGGGGGAAAAGCGCCACCGGAAGCTTTAGGCTGCCGGCCAGCCCGCCCAAAGCCAGAACAAGGATTAGAAACAGAATTGAGCGGCGATGGCTCTGCATCCAGTCCGTGAAGATCATTTGAGCACCTCCGCCTGAACCGCCATACCATCTTCAAGCTCATAATTACCTATATCTACAACTAAATCCCCCAGATTCAAACCTTTACCGGCAACCTCAATCCTCGTGTGATTTTCTAATCCGGGTGTTACAATTCGTTTCAGAGCCCGGCCATTTTGTACGATGAAAAGAACGTAATGATCGTCTTCCGGCAGCACAGCGTTGCTGGGGACGACCATCGTTTTTTTGGAGGCGATGACTATTTTCCCTCGAACATATCCTCCCAAAAAAAACCCATCCGGCGATGCCAGGGATACAAAAATATTCACCAGACGGGTGACAGGGTTGACTGACCGAGAGATGGTGCGGATATGCCCGGAAACATCAGAAGATTGAGATATGTTCACCAGAGACAATAAGACGGGCTGTCCCTGCTTCAAACGATCAACATCATCCTGTTCGACACCCAGATGCACCTCTATACGGTCTTGAGGAACAATTTCTACAAGGGGAGTGCCACCCGGCATCACGGATCCTTGCTCGACATGTACTTTGTAAACAATTCCCGAACTTTTGGATCGAATTTGTTTTTGTCTCCCGATCCCGCGCTGTTCAAGGCTTTTCAACTGCAGACCGGCTTGCTGGAAGACCTCTTCGGCAGCCAGGAGTTCTCCGCTCGTTGCCAGCTTGAGATCCACCCGCTCCTGTACTTTCCGGAGCTTTTGTTCGGCGGAGGTGTAAGCCCTTTGCGCCTGCGCCACTTGGAGTTTCGCTGCAGGGCTGGGATCGATATCCAGAAGAATATCACCCTTTGAGATTTTCTGCCCCTCACTAACCAATATACGGCGAATTCGGCTTTCAAAGGGAACCGATATGGTCTCTACTGCCCCTGGTTCGGGAGCAACCGTTCCATAAGCGGTAATCGTTTCCATTATCGTCTCTTTTTTGATGGGCGTCACTTGTACTTTGGCAACCGGACTCTGCCGTGAAATATTGCTTTCAGCCGGAAGTTCGGGGGATTTTGAGAACAACAGAAAGTATCCCGCTCCCAAAACAATTATGCTCATTACTAATATGATCATAATAATCCATTTCGTTCGATTCATTTTAATTCTTTCTCCTGCCATATTTCCGGTTTGGCTTTAATTATGTCCCGCATCTATCACGCCGGCATTTTCTTGTCCGATATATTCTCCGGCGGTAATTTCAAGGGCAATTCCCAAGTCCGACAAGTTTCGTTTTAATTGGAGAATTTTCAGTTGCAGATTGTCCGTTTCCTCGCGTGCAGTGTTATAAACAAGGATATCGGCATTGCCTTCTTCCAGGGCTTTTTTGTAAGTTTCAAGCAGGTGGGACGATATTTGAAAGGATTGTTCGGTGGCTTCAATCTGTTTTTTTAAAGATTTCATGTCACCCAAAATGCTGGCAATTTTTGAGTGCGCTTCGAATACACGGTCAATATACTCATCAAAAAGTTGTTTCCGGTCGGCCCGTTCCACGGCAATCCGCCCTTGATTCCGGTCAAAAAAAGGCAGGTCGATTGTCGCGGCGAAACCGGTGGTGATCACATTTCCTGTATCCCGTGCATGGGCCAGTCCTATATTTATTTTGGGGAACTGCGAAAGGATTGCTGCTCTCACCTGTGCTTCCCGGCTCTCATATCCCTTTTTCAACGCAAGAAGGTCGAGCCGTCGGTCCTCAAGCCCTGCCATAATTTTTTGGGTCGTGGGGAGATTCTCCCAAAGGGACAGCCTGATGTCTTGTTGGAGTAACACCCTGTTTTCCGGCGGAATACCGAGAATCTGATTCAGGACATGACGCTCGTGTTCGTGTTCACTTTCAAGAATAAGAACTCTGTTTAGTGCCAGTTGGTAGGCTTTTTTTGCTGCATCCAATTCCAAGCCGGTCACCGCTCCTATTGAAAAGCCTTGCTGGAAGGCAGCAAGGTTTTCCTTGCGTTGCTTCACAATGTTTCTTGCCAAAATCAGTTCTTTTTCGGTATATATCAACCGGTATATGTTTAATCTTGCCGACTGGGCGACCTGCCACTCCTTCCATGCGATATCCAAATCAACCGACTGGGCATGATTCCGTGCCATTTCTTGTTTAGCCCCACGAGTAATAAGCGACGTTATGTCCCAGCCCAACCCGATACCAAATGCATTGACCGTGTCCTGGGTATTTCCGCCCGTGGGCACATCCAAACTAGAAGAAAATTGAGGATTGGGAAGAATACCCGCCTGTAAAAGCTGCGCTGCCGCAATTCCCCTTTGATCCCGTATGGTCCGAAGGGTTGGGTTGGCGATTACGGCCAGAATCGCGGCTTCATCCGACGACAGGCCGTCACGGATATTGAATTCGATCGGCTTTAAAATTGGGTGCCGAATCGATTTCGCTTCGATTCGAATGGCTTCAAGGCTTGGCGGTTTGAGGTTTTCGGAAACAGATTTCTGATTCAGCGGCAATTTGTGGTAGGTGGCGCATCCGCTGAAAAAAATTGCCAAAATGGTTAAAAATAAAAAGCGCTTAGCATATTGATGTCGCATAAATTTACCCGGTCCTCGCCCCATAATTTTTCGCACCTTTAAAGGTAATATCGTCCTCTCTCGGGGTAACCAACAATAAGATTACCTTCTTTTTTTGTATCTGCTTATTCTTTTTTCTCAACTTTGAGCTTTGCGATCATTCCATCTTCAATATGATGTGACTTTTCCTTGTTAACCCTTACCATGGCATGATGGGACTTCATCGTTTCCCGAACTCTTCCACAGGCAAATTGTTTACCTGAATGTGAGTAAATGCATACGGCGGCTCCCATTACAAATCCGGCATCCAGGCCCTGATCAATATAGACGAACCCTTTGTGTCTATTCACATTTATAACCTTTGCTGTCTGTTGAGCGCTCATCGTGATTCCCCCAAGGCAATGAGAACGGCCAGGGCAATGCCGGCGCTAATGATAATCCTTTTCATATCTTTTACCTCCTTTTATGCATAAATTCTCAGATCTGAACAGCTTCCCTTAAACGCGCGGATCGAGTGCGGATCCAATGGAACAATCCAAAAGAAATCAGAAGCAATAGTGGCTCCCCAACGGCAACGAGCAATATGCGGCTTGATGCAATAGTGGGTTTGGGATGAATGTCAAAAGGAACCAGATCGCTCACAACAGGCCGGTTTTCGAGTGGGTCCACAACAGTTAAGGCCACGCCAAACCGGCCGGCCTGGATCAGTCGCATGGGCCATCCTTGCCTGTGCGTTTCACCGGGTGCCAATTGATCGATACGAACAGCTTTCTGTGCGGACCAGTCTTCCAGATCTACAGGGTGTTCATGTCCGGGTTTCAAAGACACCAGAGACAGATAAACCACCAGACCTTTTAAACTGTGTCGACCTAAATTTTTCACGACCCCCTTGAAAACCGGCCTGTCTCCCATTTTCAACGCACTTTTGGGGGCTTGTAAGGAAACCTGAATAAAGGGAGTTCCATCAGCATAACTATTCCCTGCAATAATCAATAATATCAGTAAAGTTAGATACAAAACATAACTTCTTTTCATAATTCCACTCTCCTTATCGTCATGGATAGAACCCATATGGCGGCAATGGTGTAAAAGACCAAGATGGCAAGGGGCATTATTTGAAACAAAAGACCAAGACTGTCTACAACCACACTGTCCAGCATGTTCAGAGCTGTCGCAAATGGATTTATCAGATCGACAACCCGACCAACGGCACTTTGGCGCAAGGATGATCCTAACAGGATGGGACTCCCGGACAATAAAAAAGCGGTGAGGCCGATGGACAAAGCCCCTTTAAATGTTTTCATCCGGACGGATAACGCCAGCATAAAACCGCCGAAAATTATAACGAGGAAGGTCCCTGCAGCAAAAAGGTATACAAGTGCCGAGAGGAAGTTCTGACCTGTGCTGCCCACCGCCCATAGATATGGCATGGAAAGAACGAAAACAATCAGCCATGTAAAAAGTAAGCCCATTAATTTGGCAACAGCAATCTCAGCAGGACTGATTGGTGTGATTAATAAGGTTTCCAAAGTTTCGCGTTCACGTTCTCCGGCAAAACCGTCACCACCTCGGATAACAATTATCAAGAGGGCCAGGGTCATGACTATCGCCGACATCATATAGACGGCCTGAGCATTCTCCAGGAGACTCAATTCCGTATTGCTCACAAGTAAAAGCGAAAAAACACTCAAAACCCCAATTACTACGAGGTAAAGTGCTGCGCCGCGAGCTGAAAAAATTTCTTCTAAACACTCTTTTTTTATCAAAGGCTTATAAAGTCTCATCACTCTTTTACCTGTGTTGTATAGTTTAAATACATGGCTTCAAGTCCGCTATTAACCTGGATCGCTTCTATAATCGGTATCCCATTCTGAATCAAAAATTTTAAGGCATTATCCGGTTGCATATCCTTTATTTCGCAGGTAATCCACTGTCCCTTTTTTTCTTGACATAAAATGCCAGGAAAGTTCCATGTGTTCGGAATGTTTTTATCATCTGCCACACGAAACCGATAGCGGGTGGATTTTCCAACTACCGGTTCGAAAAGAGATCCCTCGTATTGAATCTTGGAATTATGCAAAATCGCGATACGATTACAAAGACGTTCCACATCATCCAGAATATGTGTAGAAATAACGACTGTCATCCCTTTTTCACGATTGAGATTAAGTAAAAGATCATGGATTCCCCTTCTTCCCTTGGGATCAAGACCATTGGTCGGTTCGTCCAGAAAAAGGATTTCCGGATCATTAAGTAATGACCGGGCAATCCCTAATCGCTGCTTCATTCCTCTGGAGAAAGTCCGGATCGGACGGATATCTGCTGGATCCAGGCCCACCTTATCGAGTTGCAGGCGACAATCTGTGGTGGTAAGTTGCAATCCATATAATTGACCAAAAAAACGCAGATACTCTTCCGCGCGCATCCAACCGTAAAACCCATGAGACTCCGGCAAGACATTTACACGTTGTCTCAATCGCGCCCCATCCACAGAGGGATTTAATTTTAAAACAGCTACCTTTCCTTCGTCAGGAAATAGAATTCCTAACAATATCCGTAAGGTAGTCGTCTTGCCAGAACCGTTAGGACCCAGAAACCCGTAAATGTCGCCCCGGTATACCGTCATAGAGACATCTTCCAGAACCTTCATTCCATCAAAGGACTTTTTTAGTGAATTAATTTCAAGTGCCTTCATCTTCTTTTCCTAACAATACTTTCTGCAGATAGAAGCTATTTCAAAACCTCCAATTCGTTGGCTTGAGCCTTCTGCAAAGCGCTAAGCTCGCGGAATTTATCCCGCTTATTGCGGGGCTAAATCAGTAAAACTCGGGCTATCGCCATCAAACAGCTACAAATTTTGCGTTCCGCTTCGCTAAGCGCTTTTGGGCAAAAGACTCAAAAATCACTCATTTGGAGGTTTTGAAATGGCTTCTAACATAATTCACAGATTAACTTACTCCGCGTCGAAAAAAACACATATAATTAACGGAATGGTTTTGGAATTCCTTTCATCTCTCCGTATTGTTTTTACATTATAAAGCAGCTTTTTGAAGAAATGATGAAGAAAACAGATATGAGGGGTTTTTTGAAATTATTTTTTTGAAGGAAAGCCGACTTGAATCGGTAAACGGATATTTATCCGGGTCCCGGCGTTGGGTTCACTTTCGATGGTGATATTGCCTCGGTGAAGCTCAATAATCCGTTTGACAATGGTCAGGCCGAGTCCTGAGCCGCCATATTTGGAGGATCTCGATTTTTCCACTCTATAGAACTGCTCAAACACCCGATCAATATCTTTGCTGGGAATTCCTATGCCGGTATTGAATATAGATAGATGAACCATATTATTTTTTACTTCGGCGGCGATCTCTATTCTTCCGCAATCCATGTTGTATTTGACAGCGTTATCAACAAGATTAATCAAAACACGCTGTAGAGAATCTCTATCTCCTCTGATACGAAGATCTTCAGGAACATCGATCTTCATTTCGATCTGTTTGGCTTTAAAAAGTTCAATATAATCATCATGGACGGACCTTACCAGTGGGGATAGAACGAATTCTTCAAAATCTACGGTTTCTTTGGCCTCCAGCGCCGACAAATCAAGAAGATTTTTTACAAGACGTCTCATGCGCTGCAACGTATCATACTGTTTAATCAGCCGAAGCCTGAATGTTTCCGGCAATTCTTTCAGGTGGATGGCATCCTCCATAAAGAGGGATAATAAGGTAATCGGACTCTTCAGCTCATGGGAAGCATCGGCAATGAATTGTTTTTGCACGGCAAACGAATATTGCAAACGATCGAACATGCGATTTAGAGATTCGGAAAGCGCATACAATTCGTCTTTGCTTTTACCCAGGGGTATCCGTTGATCTAAAGACCTGTCATTAATATCCTTCGCCATTCGGTTGATCACGTTGATCGGCGATAGAATCTTTCCGGCGATATAATAACTTAAAACAAGCAAGAGTAGCGTCGCAGCGCTCAATCCTATGGCAATTCCTTGCACCAAGTCAGAGATTTCCTCTTCCAATTTTTCCATGGGTTTGCCGATCAAGACCTTACAGGGTTGACCATGAAGCCTGAAATTGAAAGCTTTGATTCTAAAGATTACCTCATTTTTGCTATCCTGGCCCAGATTGATACGTTCTTTGGAAATAATTCTCTTTGCCATATAAGGCTGAATTGTGCTCTTAAACGGAAGGTCCGTAAACCGTGTCAGCTTTGATTGATATAAAACATGCATGTGATCATTATATATCTTGATCCAGTATCGTTCTGTATCTAAAGGAAAATCTTTTTGATGGACGGGTTTAGATTGGGTTTTCGTCGTTTCAAACAGGCGGACGGCGGTTCCTGCCATGGATTCCAAATCCCTGTCAATTAATCTAAAGGGTTGTTCCGCCATTTCCCGGAAAACAATCACAGAAAATACAAGGCTTGCCAAAACCCCGGCGCCGGCAATCCACAAGGTTATTTTATAACGAATCTTCAACCTTATCCATCCTCTACAATAAACCCTATTCCACGGATGGTCCGTATAATCTTCTTGTCTGCATCGTCAATTTTTCGTCTCAAATTTTTAATATGAACATCGATGAAATTTGACATCGTAAAGGGATCGAATTCATCCCCCCAGACATGTTCCGCCAAGGTAAATCTGGAAATTGCCCGGTTTTTATTGTATAAAAGAAATTCAAGAATTGAAAACTCTTTGGGCGTTAGTTCCACTGGCTTGTCTTTCTTACAGACCTGTCGTGTCTTAGTATTTAAAGAAACATCCCCGATCATCAGCATGGGATCCCTGTGATCCGAAGCCCGCCTTAGCAAAGATCGGATTCTGGCCATGAGTTCCGCAATGGCAAAGGGCTTTGCAAGATAATCATCGGCACCGTAGTCAAGCCCCTTGATTTTGTCTTCCACAGTCCCTTTTGCCGTCAGCATAAGGACGGGGGTATCGATGTTTGCCTTTCGAATTTCTCTTAAAATCGCAAGCCCGTCAACAAAGGGAAGCATGATATCAAGTACAATGAGATCATAAAGCGTATCGAACAGTTTATCCAAGGCTAATTTCCCGTCACCAGCCGTGTCTACATCATATTTTTGGCTTGCGAGCGTTTCCCTGATCTGTTCCAGCAATTCGGGCTCGTCATCCACCACTAGAATTTTCATTCCGGCCTCTTTGATTATAACATCGAATCGAGTGTTAATAAGATCAGGTGTCAATATGCTGCAACGACAAAACCGTCTTTTGGAATGATGTCACTTGTATTTGTAGCGTTGGTTTTCAGAAATAACGGCTTTGGAAGTTTTCCTTTCCAGGATTGGTATCTTTGGAAATTAAAAACAGCGACAATGCGGCCGGGATATCTTTTAACCAGTTTATTAAAGCCGTCGATGGTTAAAAGACGATTTTTTGAATCTTTGTAACTCAATCCGTACATCAATTCTCCTCCCCCGCCGAGCAAATACACGTCATTTCTCTTGTAAAACCAACAAACAGCACGCACCTGATCTTCGTCCGACACTAAAATGGTATCCGGATGCACCAGGTTTGAACATTGATGCAGTATCTTCCCGGGCGTCTTGATCTGTAACGTCACCCCGGGCAGAATAAAGGGTATGCTGAAAAGGATAAAAAACGGGGAAACCGCATAAAATACGATCTTTTTCCGGTATTCTGTTTTCCGGCATGCAACAAATAACAGGTATGCAAATGTTATCAGTCCGGCAAGCGATAGTGCCCATTTCCAGCTTTCAAAATAGGGCCTGAAACCTTTATAACCAAAACTCTCGACCCCTACTAAAGCAATAGCAACTCCAATGATAAGCAACGCCAGAGATTTGCCGCCGGCGTTAAACGCGCGTTTACCGCCTGATTCAAAATATCGATCCAAACCCATTGATATGAGAATGGCAAGGGGCGGAAAACAGGGCAGGATGTAAGTGAGAAGTTTTCCTTTGCAAATCGAAAAAAATAAAAAAGGGAACAAAAACCAGCATACCGCGTAACGGATCATCGGGTTTTTAAAGCCCTTCTTTTTTAAACCTGAAATGGCTGCAGGGAAGAGAAACGCCCATGGCAAAGCCGCTGCCGGCAGGATCAGAAAAAAATACATAAATGATTGGCTGTGCTGGGCATTTGCAGATAAAAATCGTCGTATATGTTCATTCCAGATAAAATAATGCCAGAAATCAGGTTCTCTAAGATGGATCATAATACCCCACGGCAGGGCCACCAGCACAGCACCGGCAATGGGAATCCAGGGCATAGAAAGAAGCTCCTTGAACCGGCGCTCCCAGATCATAAAAGGAACAATGGCCACCACTGGAATGGCAAACGCTAAAAAACCTTTTGTCAGAAACGCCAGGCCGCAAAAAATGCCGAACAAAAGCAGCAAACCTTGTTTTTTTTTGAACGAGGTGCCGGAAGTATAGGCAAAAAAGAATGTCGCCATGGCCGCAGTCAGGAACATGGTCAGGATACTGTCCAAAACATTAAAGGTGCCAATGCCGTATACTTCAAAAAAGGTGAGAAAAATAACGGCAGTGATAGCTCCCAGAAAGTTTCTGTTATAAAACCGGCGAACCAGTAAAAAAATAATAAAAGCGGAAAGCCCGGTGGCCATTGCCGATGGAAATCGAACGGCAAATGCATTTTCACCGAACATTTTGATGGATATGGCGTTGAGCCAATAGCCCAGTACCGGTTTTTCAAAATACCGAATTCCGTCGAGACGAGGAACGACCCAGTCTCCTGAAGCGATCATTTCGCGGGGGATTTCAGCGTAGCGCGACTCATCGGGAATAAAAATCGGCCGGAACCCTAAAGGAAGAACATAAAACAATAAAAAAAAGACGGGAATTGCTAATTTGAATTTTCTTGATAATACATCTTCCATGATTTAATAATTATGAAAAATAAATTAGTTTTGCGATAAACAGGAGGATTCACATATGATTTCAAAACAGATGCACATCGAAACCAAACTGATTCATGCCGGTGAACCCGAACCCTTGATCGGCGGCGCCGTCACGTTACCGATATTCCAATCCTCGACCTTTCAATACAACAACGAAGACCATTATGACAAGCTCAAATACATTCGAATGAACAATACCCCCAACCATGTGGCCCTGCATCGGAAACTGGCGTCCCTTGAGAATGCAGACGCTGCTCTGGTCACATCCAGCGGCATGGCTGCCATCACCACCGCTTTATTGGCATTATTGTCGCCGGGAGACCATTTTCTGGCCCAGGACTGCCTGTATGGCGGCACGCTCGACTTTATCAATTCGGATTTCAAACCACTGGGAATATCCGTCGATTATATTGATGGAAACAAGCCCGATACATGGAGCAAACAATTAAGGGCCGAGACCCGGGTCATATATGTGGAAACCATCACCAACCCATTGATGGCGGTGGCGGATTTGAAAGCTGCGGCGGCATTCGCTCGAAATCATGGGTTGATTTCAATGATCGACAACACCTTTGCCAGCCCCGTCAACTTTAGACCGGCGGAATGGGGATTCGATCTGTCGCTGCATAGCTGCACCAAGTATCTTAACGGTCATTCGGATATTGTCGCCGGCGCCGTGATCGGGCGTGAAGATTTGATTCACAAAATTGCCCATAAGCTCATCCATCTGGGCGGTTCCCTGGATCCCCACGCCTGTTTTCTCCTGCACCGGGGTATGAAAACTCTGGCTGTTCGAATGAAATATCAGAATGAAAGTGCATTGGCGATCGCTGAATTTCTGGCACATCACCCGGTTGTCGAAAAGGTGAATTACCCGGGATTGGAAACCTGTACCGGACATGTCCATGCTCGAAAATTGCTGGACGGTTTCGGCGGAATGCTCAGCTTTGAAATCAAGGGCGATGCCGCAGATGCCGATCGTTTTATCGAACGCACCCGACTTCCCATCTGCGCACCGAGTCTGGGCGGGGTTGAAAGTCTCATTACCCGTCCGGCAACCACGTCTCATTCCGGCATGTCTCCTGCCGACCGAAAAGCCATTGGAATTTCCGATCGTCTTATCCGCCTTTCCGTGGGACTTGAGACAACCCAAGATCTGATCGATGATTTTGACATGGCTTTGACTTAGCCCAAATAAAATCGTGAAACGATTTTATGAAACTCCCGCAGGTTAACCTGCGGGATCTTAAAAAGGAAAGGAACCGCTCTGCTGATTCAACTTAAAACAAACAGATACTTATTAACCGATAACAGATAAAGCGGACCGACTTTTCGCTCGATTGGATGGACGATAACTCACTCGATATGCTATTTCGATTTCAAGACAAAACTTCAAAAACACATCGAAGGCTGCTCGCCCGGGCGACCTGGCAGTTCGGGGTGATATTGGTCGTGGCGGTCTGTCTCGGGGTTTTTATCAACTGTTTCCGGAGCAACCGGCTGCCGCTCTTTGCCGCCCGGTCCATGGAAGCGATTTTAAAAACGCCGTCCGGCGTGCGTATGGATATATCACTGAACAAAGCTAAAAAGCTGTTTCTTCAGCATGCGGCTGTTTTTATCGATGCCCGTCCCAAAGCAGATTTTGAAAAAGGTCACATCAAAGGCGCCAGAAGTCTTCCCTGGCAGGATGTTGACCAAAGATTTATGGCGGTCACGAAAAATTTGTCTGCTGATACGACGATCATTACCTATTGTGACGGAGAGGCGTGTGAATTGAGCCGTCATCTCGCGAATTTTTTGATGGACGCTGGATTTAACCATGTGAGGATATTGCTAAACGGCTGGACAAAATGGCAAGACGCTCATCTTCCCGCAGAGATAAACGATGATAAATAGAAAAAACATATTTCCCATTATTAACCTTTGCGCACGATGGGTGCTTGGTGTGGTTTTTATCTATGCCAGTTACGACAAGCTGTTTCACCCCCAGGCATTTGCCGACATTATTTATCATTATCAGATTCTTCCGGATCGTTTCATCAATGCAGCCGCGGTTTTTCTTCCGTGGCTTGAACTGCTGATTGGCATCTTTTTGATGATCGGTTTCTGGATGCCCGGAACGGTAATATGGTGTAATTTACTTCTTGTTGTATATATCGGCGCTCTATCCTTCAACCTGGCAAGGGGGCTGGATATCGATTGCGGATGCTTTTCCATTGCCGGAGGAAGATCCATCAACATCGGAACCATTCTATGGGATGTCTTTTTTCTCGCGCTTTCAATTTATTTATTCATCGGCGTTTTCGGATCGAAATCCGGAGAAGGATCAAAATAAATCATTTTTTTCAAGTCCCTGCAAAATCGCGTCGCAAACCGCCTCTATACCGATCAAATCCGTTTCAACAATAAAATTCATGGCTTTTTCATAATAGGTATTTCGCAAAAGAAGCGTTTCTTTAATCTCTTCAACCACTCCTTTGGATGTTAACGACGGACGAAAATCACGGGTTAAAGCGTCTTGGGCCATTCGATTCCCGATGGTATGGATATTCGCCTTTAACCAGATCAGCACACCGCTGGCTTTCATTCGTTTAACATTCTCTTCGTCCAGAACAACGCCCCCTCCGGTCGCCACCACGCAGCGATCTCGTTCACACACACACTGAATCACCTGTTTCTCCATTTTGCGAAATGAAGCCCATCCCTTTGTGTCAACGATTTCAGATATCTTCTGCCCCTGTTCTTCGACAAGCTTAACATCCGTATCCACAAATGACCATCCAAGGCGTTTTGCAAGGGATTTCCCAACCGATGTTTTTCCGACACAACGGTATCCGATCAAAAAAATGTTCATCAGCTCCCCAGTCCTTTAAACACGCGCCAGAAATTGGGAAACGACTTTTCAACACATTTCTCATCCTTTATAACGATGCCGGGAACATTCAAACCGGCAAGGGCAAAACTCATGGCCATGCGATGATCCCCGTACGTGTCGATTTGGGCGCCTTTCGGGTTTCCACCCTTAATTTTCATACCGGTATCGCTGCAACTTGCCTCGATGCCAATTTTTGAAAGTTCATGGACCACAGACCCCAAACGGTCGCTCTCTTTGGCCTTGAGGTGCGCTACATTTTCAATCTGCGTTGTTCCCGGGGCAAATGCCGCCACCACCGCCAGGGTCGGCACCATATCCGGCATATCTCCCATATCGACGGTAATCGCCGAAAGGGGACCGCCGGTTACCGAAATGCCGTCGCTGTCATGATTGATTGTGCACCCCATATTTTCAAGGATTTGCGTAAAACGGACATCACCCTGCCGTGTGTTCAGCGTCGTTCCTTTGACTTTTATCTTTGAACCGGTAATGGCGGCGGCAGCCCAAAAATATCCGGCTTGAGAACAATCGGGCTCCACATCATATGGGCCGGCCCTGTAGGTCTGACCGCCCGCAACGGCAAACCTGAGGTAATCGTCCCGTTTGATCCGGACACCGAATCCTTCCATAACATCAATGGTCATGTCCACGTAAGGTTTCGACACCGGCCCTTCGATAATATTTATTTCAACCCCGTCCCGAGTATACGGCGCTATGAGGAGCAATGCAGAGAGAAACTGGCTGCTGACACCGCATTTCAAAGAAACGGCACCTCCCGAAAGACGCCCCCCTTTGACTTCGACAGGCGGACATCCCGTATTGTTCATACAGCGAGCAAATACCCCCATCTGGACGAGACCATCCAAAAGATCCTGAATCGGCCGTTCCTGCATCCTCTTGGTCCCTGTAAGGGTATAACGTCCTTGTCCCAATGCCGCTACAGCGGTTAAAAGCCGCATCGACGTTCCGGAATTTCCAAGATACACCGGATCGATACGCGGCTTCAGCTGTCCTTTTGCGCCATAAACGACGAATCGGTCATCCATCACGTCGATCCCAATGCCCATCTGTTTCAATGCACTCAGGGTAAGGAGAGTATCCTCACTCTTCAGGCCGTTGGTGATGGTGCAAATACCGTCTGAAAGTGCCGCGGCGATGAGAATTCGATGGGTATAACTCTTGGAACCCGGCACAATGACGTCGTTGTCAGCGAGCTTTTTCGGTTTTATCTCGATCATAGAACCTATTTCCGATGTCATTCATTTTTAATGTTGAAAAATTCCGAAATGCTACATTATTCGTTGGCCGCTCCGAGGGCGCTTAGTACTGATTTTTTCATGGCCCCGACCGGTGCCTTTATTTTGGTCCACAATTCGAACTGAAAAGCCCCCTGGTAGACGAACATGGAAACGCCGTCGATGATCCGGCAGCCGATGGTTTCAGCCGTTCTCAAAAGGCGCGTCATTAACGGATTGTATACAATGTCCATCACCACCATGGATGGATCCAGATCTTGTTTTCGCACCGGCATGGCATCGATATCCGGCAGCATTCCCACCGGCGTGGTATTGATCAGAATGTGGCAATCGATTTTATTCAGCGCCGACATCGGTTGAAAATCCACTCCCAGAACCTTTGCCAGTTTTTCGCCGTTGGCCGGCGTGCGGTTGATAACCGTCATCCGTCCGCCTTCGGCAAGAATGCCGAACCCAATGGCGCGCGCGGCACCGCCGGCCCCTAAGACGACCACGTTTTTATCTTTAATCGCTGTTTTTTCGGAAAGGGCTTTTACGGCGCCGATGCCGTCCGAGTTATATCCGATCAATACACCGTCCCGGTTCATGAGGGTATTCACAGCACCGATTTTTTTAGCGGTATCATCGAGTTCGTCAAGAAAATCCATGACGGATATCTTGTGGGGAATCGTTATACTGGCGCCTTTAATGCCGAGGGCTTTTATGCCGATAACGGCATTGCCGATATCTTTTACCCGAAAAGCCAGATATGCGCCGTTAAATCCTGTTTCAGCAAAGGCGGTGTTGTGCATCACCGGTCCCAAACTATGGGATACAGGATCTCCCAGCACGGCAAATAAAATGGTGTCGGAATCCAGGCCCATTTGGTTCTATTTTTCCGTGATCGTCTCTTTAATTTTCATGCCGAAATGCCGGCCTCCTTCTTCCATGGCCACCAGGACCTTATCTCCGGGAAGCAGGTTCACCACAGACACGGCTTTGCCGCCGGGGTCTGTCAAGCGGATGGTTTCCGCATTTTGAACAATGGCTGTCATCTCTTTGTCACCGACAACAGCTCTCACCAGCATCAACGGACGTTTTTCGATTTTTAGCCGGCCGACAATGCCGGAAGCTGTTTCGCCCTTGAAATCGACGATCAACACCGGGTCTCCGGCTGACAGCTCTGACAGGTATCTTGTCTTTCCCCCCGGAACTCTGGTATAAGAGTGAACCGGTCCTGCATTGACCCGAAAGGGCCTGGGAGAAACATACGGATTGGATATGCTTTCGGAATGAATGAGAAACAAGGCGCTGCTGCTGTTTCCCACTAACATCCCCTGCCCCATGTCCATGGATGTACAGGTATCCACACAAACCCTGTCCCCCATTCCCACGGGCTTGACTTCAACGATTTCTGCCGTCTGAAGGGTTATTTTGTCCCCTTCCGAACAAAATCGATCAAGCACTTTCTTGAGCTCCAGGACATTATCTGCATGATATAAAACATGTTGTACGCCTTTTTCAAGAATGCCGAAAGCGGTTTCCACTTCTTCCGGGCTGCGCACCCGGGCAATAACATTTGCACCTTTTGCGATCAGATTTTCAAGGGGAATAATTGTCCAGTCGCTGCATTGAAGGATAACCTGTTTTGTCTGTGCGAGTTTAACGATTTTTTCCTCATCCTCCCCGCTTTTAATATTAAAAACAACGACATCTTTATCCGGTTTTAAATCGCCGTCTTCGGAAATCGTTTGAATCCTTCCCAAAGCTTTTGCTTTCTCTGAATATCCTTTCGGCAGCATTAAACCGTCGACACCCCCTTCAAGTGCGGTAGTGACGATTTCCTTGTCCCAGGGGTCCACCTTTATCCATATTTTTCGCATGGTTTTGCTCCCTATCTATTCCAGCAGCCTTAGAGCCTCTTCTACACCGCTGCCATCGTGAACAATGGATGAAATTGCCTTGACCATCCGGGTCGGATCTTTATGTTGAAACACGTTCCGACCGATGGAGACACCGGTCCCGCCGGCTTCAATAGACCCTTCAACCATTTCAAGTATCTCTCGATCCGAGTCCATTTTCGGACCGCCGGCAATGACCACCGGAACCGAACAACCCGAGACCACTTCTTTAAATGTATCCGCAGAACCGGTGTACGATACCTTTACAATATCCGCCCCCATTTCATTGCCCACGCGCGCAGCATGTTTCACCACGTTGACATCATATTCGTCCTTGATCTTCTCTCCTCTGGGATAAACCATGGCAAGCAGGGGAATGCCCCAGATTCGGGCCTCATTGCTGACTCGACCAAAATCGCGCAGCATCTCCTTTTCTTGGCCGTTTCCGAGATTGACATGGATGGATACGGCATCGGCCCCGAGCTTGATCGCCTCCTCGACGGTGCAAACCAATGTTTTTACGTTGGGATACGGTGAAAGGCTCGTTGAAGCGGACAGATGAATGATCAGACCGATATCCTTACCTTGTCCGCGGTGCCCTTCACCCACAAGCCCTTTGTGCTCCACGATGGCATTTGCACCCCCTTCCGCCACTTTCTGAATGGCATCTTTCATATTCTCGAGTCCATCGATGGGGCCCATGGAAATTCCATGATCCATAGGAACAATGACGGTTTTGCGGGTGTTTCGATTGATAATGCGTTCCATACGGATTCGTTTACCCAAATATGTCATGTCGTCTGTCTCCTTTTCTCACGAAAAAGGCCGTGAAAATTTCCCACGGCCCTCAAAATAAGAAACCGTGGGAGGTTCGATCTACCCACGGTTTTTTTCGCTTTGCAAGTTGTTCTTGTATCAGCGCACCTCAGGCAGATCGGTACTAAAATAGAACCAATAATAAAAAAAATAGCTGCCTGTTTTTTTATGCACCATTTATTTCCCTTGTTTCAGTTGATTTGGAACCCCTCATAACTTATCGATTTTTTAATGTCAAGTATTTTATGCATCAGCATTAATGACGGGATATAGATGCATTACACCGGCACCGCCGCCTTATACAAAACAGCATCTCCTTTTATACTGTATTTTTTTACGGCTGCGGGTATCAGTATCGACATCCCTTTTTTGATATGCATTGGTTTTGTTTCGGCAAAATCGGCAACAACGGCATTTCCATCGGTACAAAGCAGTATTTCAACGCACCTTTTCGAAGAACTGCAGTAATCTACACCGGTTTTTATTGTAATAACCGACAGGGCAAACTCTTCGGCAATACTGTCATATCGATCTTCACATGGATTGAGACTCCGGGGGCGGAGAATGTCGACGTCGCTTTGTTCAAAGTTAAGAACATTCAGCAACTCTTTGACGTCAATATGCTTTGGCGTCAGACCGCCGCGAAGTACATTGTCCGAATTCGCCATGAGTTCTATGCCGACACCCTCCAGATACGCATGAAGCGTTCCGGCTGGAAGGAAAAGGGCCTGACCCGGCTCCAGGCAGATCAAGTTTAAAATGATGGGTGAAAAAACCCCGATATCCAACGGATATTCTTGATTAAGATCGATCACCCACTGATATGCCCGGTCTTCGTGTTTCACCTGTCGGGCGTTTTTTACGGCATCATCGATGATCTGTTTCTGAGCCTCACGGTCCATGGTCATCAGCGCCTGGAAAAAATGTTTTAAGCCAACCGAATCAGGCCGTTGACGCAGAAGATCAAAGGATTTTTCCAATCCCGGCGGGCATATTCTTTGTAATAGGGTCATCATGTCGGGAATTTTTCGAAACCCGTTCAACGCCCAAAAATCAGACAGCGCGCAAATGCATTCGGGTTTGTGGTTGTCATCTTTGTAATTTCGGTTAAACGCGTCAAAAGGAATTCCGAGCCTGTTTTCCTTTTCAAAACCTTTTTTTGCCTGGTCCAGGCTGGGATGAGCCTGGATGGAAAGCGGTTTTGCCGCGGCAAGCACTTTTAAGAGATACGGAAGCCTGTTTTGAAATTTTTCGGCAACTTTTTTCCCAAGTATCTCGTTGGGATGTTTTTCAACCAGTTCCAACAAAGATAGTTGCTTCCCATTGAACGTTGTCATTGAAGGCGCCTTTGGATGTGCACCCATCCAAAGTTCCGCCTGGGGGACGCTCGCCGGAGAATCATTTCCCAGAAGTTCCGGAATAGCCGTATACGACCCCCAGGCATATTCCTGAACGGTATTTTTAAGCAAACATATCCCGATCATGCTTCACACAGGTATAGGGTAATATTTATTAGACAAGATCAATTTCTTTATGTAAGCAAACTTTAAATATTTCTTCAAACCAAATGTTTGGGTTTACTTCTTAAACTTAGGGTGATATTTGGATATTTATATAATAATTGATAATAGTTAAAGGACTTGCCATGGCCCTTTTGGTCAACGAAATATTTTACAGCATACAAGGTGAATCCATTTACAGCGGCCGCCCCTGCATCTTTGTCAGGCTCACCGGATGCAATTTAAGATGCACTTACTGTGACACGCAATATGCCTATGAAGAAGGGGAAAAGATGGAAATTGCCAAAATCATGCGCAGGGTCTCGGGATTCAAATGCCGGTTGATTGAAATCACCGGGGGTGAACCGTTGATTCAAAATGAAACCCCTCTGTTGGTGTCAAGGCTCCTCGAAAATGGATATGTCGTGATGATGGAAACCAATGGCAGCCTTGATATCAGCCGGGTTGACCGGCGATGTATTAAAGTTTTGGACATGAAATGCCCGTCAAGCAACGAATCGGAAAAAAACAACTTGAAAAATTTAAAACAGCTCCAAGTAACAGATCAAATTAAATTTGTCATTGGTAGCGATGAAGATTATACATATGCCAAAAACATTATTTCATCCCATTGTCCGGATTTTCCCGGTGATCGCATTCTCTTTTCTCCTGTTTACGACAAGATGCCGCCCGCCGATCTTGCGGATTGGATACTTAAAGATCATCTGAATGTCAGGCTTCATCTTCAGATCCATAAATATATATGGCCCGGCAGAGATAAAGGCATATAGATCGAACTCGCCTTCCCACCCTTACAAACCACCCGAATATCCCTTTAAGTCTAACCACTTAATCAAATGATTCATACCCCCCGGCAGTCCCGAAAAAATCCGAAATCAACTCTCTTACGAGACGGATTAGTGTTTAGTGTTTGATAATCACAAAATTTGGTATTATGGTTTATAGTTGATTAAAATACTGAACACCGAACTCTGAACACTGAACACTTGTACAATGTTCAGGAGACATAAAAGGAGCACAGATCGCGACGTTATGGCCCCTAAACAAAAAGCTGTTGTCCTGTCCAGCGGCGGAATTGATTCCACTACCGCCATGGCCATTGCCAAGGACGAAGGCTATGAAATTTACAGCCTGAGCTTTTTCTACGGTCAGCGTCATGCATTTGAGCTGAAGGCCGCGGAAAAAGTGGCCGAAGCCGTCGGTGTCGCCGAACACCTTGTCATCAACATTGATTTGAGAAAAATCGGGGGATCGTCCCTGACGGATGATATTGATGTGCCCAAAGACCGGGATGAGACGGAAATGATTCAAAAAATACCCGTTACCTATGTTCCGGCAAGAAACACCATTTTTCTCTCCTTTGCCTTGGCATGGGCCGAGGTTATTCAATCATCCGATATTTTTATCGGTGTCAATGCCATAGACTACAGCGGATATCCGGATTGCAGACCCGAGTATATCAATGCATTCGAACGCATGGCCAACCTTGCCACAAAAGCGGGTGTGGAGGGCGACATAAAAATCAGGATAAGAACGCCCCTTATCCGTTTGACCAAAGCGCAGATCATTCAAAAAGGAATTGAATTGGGGATGGACTATGGCTTAACCCACAGTTGCTATGACCCGTCACCCCTGGGATTTGCATGTGGCCGGTGCGACAGCTGTCTCCTAAGAATAAAAGGCTTTAAAGAAGCGGTGGTTACGGATCCGACAAAATACATAGAATCCGTTTTCTAATTAAAGATTTCTTTATTGCTGGTTCTTATGATGATCTGACCCTGATCTTCTATCGCCTTGGCCCGTAATGATAATAACCGGTATGCCGATCTTTTCACGATTCAACGATTTCAAAAATTCAATACCGTTTCATACCGGGTAAAAGGTAATCCGCAATAATAACGTCAGGATTGATGTCATCGAGCTTTCCAAGGCAATCGGCAGCTTCCTGAAAATAATGGATTGAGGTATCCGGATAAGCCTTTAAGACAGCTCGGTTTATCAGCTGAAAGTGTGCATCGTTATCTTCAATAATTACAAGCCTCAATTGTTCTATTTCTGTAATCCTTAAAGAAACAATGTTGATTGGAATTTAAGCTTTAAAGAAGCCAACTCAATTGGATCGAATTTATGGACAAGAACCCGTGTATGTAGGTAAATGAAGCAAAATTATTATGCGAGCGAATCTGCTGTGGAAAATCCAAGTTCGAAAGCCTTTAAATTGGTTTCGACAAAGGCTTTTTTTGTTTTTGTCTTAATAGCGTTTTTAACGGTTTCTCTGGTCAAAGGGATCCTGCCGGTTTGAATCAGAGCGCCTAAAAGCACCATGTTAACGGACAGAATATTGCCGGCCTCACGGGCCAGGGACTCGGCATTGAACGCAATCAGCTTCGCGGTCTTGGATCGAATCAAAGATTGAATCACTTTAAGCTCCGGATAAATGCCGCTTCCGACGGTAACCGTAAATGGCGACAAAGGTGCCAAATTTGATATGACGACCGTGTCGGAATGGCACTTGTTTAAAGCTCTGAGGGTTTCCGAAGGTTCAAACCCAACCAGCACATCGGCCTCGCCATCCGAGATGATGGTGCTTTGAGCATCACCGAATACGATGCTCGATTCAACGACGCCCCCCCTTTGAGCCATACCGTGTATTTCGCTCATACGAACCGGAACATCCGCCATCAGTGCGGCTTCTCCGATCACCTTGGAAGTCAAAAGATTTCCTTGCCCCCCCACTGCCACGATGATGAGTCTTGTCGGTTTCATTTTCCGGATTTATCCTTTAAAGGTAATATTGCATGTTCCGGGCAAATCTGGGCACAAACACTGCACCCCGAACACAGGACCGGATCGATATAGACCCTGTTCTTTCTGATATAAAACGCGGGACATGCCAGGTCGTTGATGCAATCCTTGTCGCCTTTGCATTTATCACTGACAAAAAACGGCTTCCCGCGAGGTTTCTTCAAGGCTTTGGCGAACAATACACATGGTTCCTGGGATATCACCACCGAAACCCCCTTGTACATCAGGGCTTCCTTGATGGTATCCACGCTTTTCTTCACCCGGTAAGGCCGGATGGTGGAAACATGTTTCACCCCCACAGCTTTTACAACATCTTCAATGGACACTTGCCCGTAACCTTCAAAATTCATCGCTTTCATATCAACCCCCGGATGGGGTTGATGTCCGGTCATGGCCGTGATGCCGTTGTCGAGAATAACCAGCGTAAAATTGTGACTGTTAAACACGGCATTGACCAATCCTGGAATTCCGGTATGAAAAAAAGTGGAATCTCCGATAAAAGAAATGACTTTTTTATCCGATACTTTGGAAAAACCACAGGATGTACCGACCGACGACCCCATACAAATCAAAAAATCGCCGGTTGAAAGGGGCGGCAAAAACCCGAGCGTATAGCATCCGATATCTGTGGGACATATCGTTTCCATGCCCTCTGCCGCCTTGTTTACCGCATAAAATGTTGCCCGGTGAGAACACCCGGCGCACAGGCTGGGGGGCCGCTGAGGTATTTCGGGCACATCGGAAAGATCGACACCGGCACGAGGTGTATAATCCACGCCGAAATATTCACACAGAGATTCTCTGACCTGTGCAGGATTATACTCATAAAGTCGCGATAAAAGACCATCGCCTTTTCCGCCGATGGAAAGCGTTAATCCCGCTTCCTGGGCAAAAGCCTTAACCGTCTCCTCCATAAAGGGTTCACCCTCTTCCATAATCAACACTTTTTTACATTCTTTTAAAAAGTTCCGAATCAGAATCCGCGGCATGGGGTGCGAAATTCCGATACGCAATATTCGGGTGCTGTTTTGGATATCCAACTCCTTTACGCCGTCACATACGTAATTGTAGCTCACGCCGTTGCAGATGATTCCCCAGTCACCTTTTCCGATAATCATGTTGTATTTAGAATTTTCAGATATGGTTTCGGCTTTATCGAGCTTTTCAAGCAACTTGGCGTGCAGGTTTCTGGAAACCGCCGGCACGGTGACATAATTAAAAGGGTCTTTTACAAAGTTGCCGGTTGTCTTGGGATCCCGCAGTTCGCCCAAAGATACGATTTCACTGGAATGATTGATTCTTGTTGTTGTTCTAAAAATAACGGGTAATTGCAGCTCCTCGGACAAATCGAACGCATCACGGAGCATGTCTTTTGCTTCCTGGGCCGAAGAAGGTTCCATCATGGGAAGACCGGCCAGTTTGCTGTAAAACCGGTTGTCCTGTTCATTCTGGCTGGAGAACATAAACGGGTCGTCGGCCGTCACGATGACCAGGCCGCCTTTGACCCCCACATACGCCAGGGTCAACAGGGCATCCGCAGCCACGTTCATCCCGACATGCTTCATGATACACATGCTGCGGACACCGGAATTCGCAGCAGCCGCAGCCACTTCAAGCGCCACTTTTTCATTGGTGCTGTATTCGAAGTATAATTTGCTTTCTTGGGATATCTGAAAAAAATTTGACGAAATTTCCGAAGACGGGGTTCCGGGATACGTGGTCGCCACCGCCACTCCGGCCTCAAGGCCGCCGCGGGCGATGGCTTCGTTGCCAAGAAGCAGCATTTTTAATCCCGGCTGTCCTGTCAGCAATTTATGCATGGTTTATTCCTTAACTACCAATTTACGATGTTTCGTAAAAAACAGGTTGTAAGACTTTGTTAATATATTATTGTTTATTTTATGTCCGATAAAAATTTTATTTAATACACCAGCATCGCGGCGTCTGTAAAGACTTTTCTGAAAGACGATAAGCCATTGAAAAAACTTTACAGACATGCCACCATGATTTATACTATCATATTTATTAAATTTTTGTTTATTTAAGCGAGGTCCGGATGGAACCCCCGATAATTCTGGTGATTGCAACACGAAACAAAGGAAAAACCCAAGAAATAAAGGATCTTTTAACAGATTATCCGGTTGATATCAAAAATCTGGATGATTTCGGCCCCATCCCTCAGATTGAAGAGGACGGCGATACGTTTGATGAAAATGCTTACAAAAAAGCAAGTTTCGCCGCCAGGATTCTGGGGCTGCCGGCACTGGCCGATGATTCAGGACTGATCGTGGAGACGCTGGGTGGTGCACCCGGTATCCATTCGGCTCGATATGCCGGTGAAAACGCAACAGATCAAGAAAAATATTTGAAGCTGCTCCATGAGATGAGGGGAAAAACGAATCGGAAGGCGGCTTTTGAGTGCGTCATCTCTGTCGCGGTTCCGACAGGCGCCGCACTGACATATGAAGCCCGCTGCGAAGGGATCATCGCCGAAGAACCCGCCGGTTCAAATGGATTCGGATATGATCCGGTGTTCTTTTATCCGCCTTTTCATAAAACCTTTGCGCAAATAAGCCGGAGCGAAAAGAACCGTATCAGCCATCGAGGAAAAGCCCTTGCCGAACTCAAATCAGAGCTTGACAAAGTCCTGGTATGGATTCGTCAACATATGCCGGTTCAAGAAAAACGCCATTGACGGTGCAGGGAGGAACATTTTATGATCGCAGACTTGATCAGAAAAAACAGAAGCTTTCGGAGATTTCACCAGGATCACGCCTTAGACGCGGAAACCTTGATAGATTTGGTCGATCTTGCAAGATTGTCGGCTTCAGCTGCAAATCTGCAGCCGTTAAGATACGTCCTCTCCGTTGATTCCCAAAAAAATTCTCAAATTTTTTCGTGCCTGGGTTGGGCGGCATATTTAAAGGACTGGAAAGGCCCCAAGGAAGGTGAAAGACCCTCGGCGTACATTATCGTTCTCAGTGATTCCGAAAAAGCCAACGATTTTGTCGGCTACGACTGTGGTATTGCCAGTCAGAGCATTCTCTTGGGCGCAAGAGAAAAAGAGCTGGCCGGCTGCATGATCGCATCCATTAATCGCCAACAACTTCGAAGTCTGCTCAATATTGACGCCCGGTTTAAAATACTGCTTGTCATTGCCATCGGAAAGCCTAAAGAAGAAGTGGTGATCGAGTCCGTCGGCAGTGATGACAATATCCGGTATTGGCGGGACAGCGACAGCGTTCACCACGTACCCAAGAGAAATTTAAAGGATATTATTATCGATTCCTATTAGCCGGTAATTTTCTTGAAAGACAATCAATAGATGCAACAAAACGAGGAGAACGGAGATGTTCCAAAAACATAAAGGTTTAGATATTGTCGTTGAAATAGGAGGCATTACAACTTTTCAAGAAGCCATGCAACTTTTTGAAAACAAATTAGACGAAACCAATCTGTCAAGAATACAAAAAATCACCCATCCGGAAGTGGTCATAAAGATCGCGAATTCAATTGCCATGTGTAAACCCGATGCGATTTTCATCAATACCGGGTCCGATTCCGATAAAGCGTATATCAGGAAGATGGCATTGCAAAAGGAAGAAGAAAAAAAACTGCCGATGCCGGATCATACCATTCATTTCGATCTTAAAGATGAGCAGGGAAGGATCATCGATCGGACGTTTTATATCGCAAATGAAGGTGAAGATATCAGTTCTCTTGCCAATAAAATGGATCGGCCGGAAGCACTGACAGATATCAGGGACAAGATGACGGGTATTATGCAAGGCAAAACCATGATTGTGGGATTCTATTCCCGGGGCCCTGCCGGATCGCTGGCATCCAACCCCGCACTTGAAATCACCAGCTCGGCATATGTATCTCATAGTGCTGAAATCCTGTACAGAAACGGATACGATGTTTTTGATAAAGAAGTTGACCGATTGGGTCACTTCTACACCAATATCCACAGTGAAGGCCTGAACAGACCCGAGGATCTTCCCAATGCGCGTGTCTATATGGATCGAAGTTTTCAGACCACGTACAGCTTTAATTGTACGTATGCAGGAAATACGCTCCTTTTGAAAAAAGGAAATCATCGATTTTCAGTTGATAGATCCGTATATGAAAAGAGGGGCAATGAACTGGCGGAACATATGTTCATTACCGGAATAAACGGAACCGGAGGTCGCATTACATGGTGTGCCGGCGCCGCGCCCAGCGGTTGCGGCAAAACCACAACGGCCATGGCAGGGAATCACTTTGTGGGAGATGATCTTGCTCAGATGTGGATCGATGAAAACGGAAGCATCCGTTCCATCAACCCCGAATGCGGCATTTTCGGCATTGTCGAAGACGTGAATTGGGAAGGGGATCCATATTTGATGAAGCTCCTCAGGGAACCGGGAACAGAAGTTATCTGGTCGAATGTTCTCATCGATGAGAACGGCGTCCCGCAATGGACGGGAAACGGCGAACCGTTGCCGCAAAAGGGCAGAAACTTCCAGGGAGAGTGGACGAAAGGAATGACCGATGAACACGGAAAAGAAATACCGATGTCTCACCCCAATTCAAGGTGCACCTTGACGTCTTCCGCTCTGGAGAATTATTCTGACTTCGCGGAGAGCCCGAAGGGGGTTGAAACCAGAGTCATCACTTATAGCGGAAGAGACAGCAATACCATGCCGCCCGTCTGGGTGGCGACGAAGCCGGACCATGGCGTGGTCATCGGCGCCTGCATCGTATCCGCAGCCACAGCCACCGAAGTTGGCGCCACCGGCGTTAAACGCTCCCCTTGGGCCAACGCGCCTTTCATTCCCGGATCGCTTGCCGATTATCTGGATGCCCAGTTTAAATTTTTTGAAAACAAACAAATTGCAAAAGATAAAATACCGGTGATGGCCGGACTGAATTATTTTCTGACCCATGAAGCCAGGGGCGGCTCCTCCAAGAAACTCCTCGGAGAGAAAAAGGATGTCAAGGTCTGGCTGGCATGGCTGGAAAGGCTTGCGCATAATGAAGTCAGCGCTATTCAATCCCCCATCGGGCATCTTCCGAAGTTCGATGATCTTTGCCGGCTGTTTAAATCGATCGTCGATAAAGAATATACCCAAGAACTTTATATTAAACAGTTCTCCTTATATATTGATAATATCGTCGCCAGAATCGATATGCAGGTTCAAGCGTATGCCAAAGAG
This sequence comes from uncultured Desulfobacteraceae bacterium, assembly GCA_964591175.1. Lineage (GTDB taxonomy): Bacteria > Desulfobacterota > Desulfobacteria > Desulfobacterales > UBA11574 > UBA11574. The sequence continues at coordinate 39,563 of CAZQAF010000018.1, forward strand.
CCCGGTATTTCCGAAAAACTGTTCGATATTTTAAAGGATCAAAAGGACGGTCTTTTGGCGCTGAAAACAAGATATGGATCTGTTGTAACACCGACACAGCTCGAGGAATCACAAGATTAGAGCCATACTCAAGGTAATTTGCAGCGGCCGAATGCTGGTTGCCCTTTTGATGGGTTTTTCCAGCGGCCTGCCGCTTCTTCTGACCATCACCCTGCTCCAGGCATGGATGAAAGAGGCGGGCGTGGATCTCACGGTTATCGGCCTGATGGCGCTTGTGGGCCTGCCTTATACGCTAAAGTTTCTTTGGGCGCCGATCCTGGATCGATTTACACTGCCGCTACTGGGCAGGAGAAGAGGCTGGCTTCTTATTGTTCAATCGGCCCTGATGGTTTCAATTTCAGAATTGGGGTTTACACATCCTGCAAATAACCCTTGGATGGTGGCCTTAATCGCCTTTTTGGTCACTTTTTTCAGTGCTTCGCAGGATATCGTTGTCGATGCCTATCGAAGAGAAGACCTGCCGGATGAAGAACTTGGGCTGGGCGCATCATTATACGTAAATGGGTACCGGCTGGGAATGCTCCTGGCTTCCGGCGGCGGCCTGATCATGGCCGATCACATGCCGTATGCCATGGTTTATCAGGTTATGGCGGCCTGTATGCTGCCGGGGATTTTTACCACCCTGTTGGCGCGGGAACCTGATGTTCATGACAGGGCGCCAAGGACCATAAAAGAAGCGGCCATTGAACCTTTGCTTGATTATTTTAGACGGCAAGAAGCCTTGTGGATACTAGCCTTTATTATCTTGTATAAGATTGGTGACAGCATGGCCACCGCCATAACGACGCCGTTTTATCTGGATATCGGTTTTTCAAAGACGCAAATCGGTACTGTCGTAAAATTATTCGGATTCTGGGCCACTGTGGGGGGAAGTCTTATCGGCGGTGTGATAATGTTGCGGCTCAAGATCAATCGCAGCCTCTGGGTTTTCGGTTTACTTCAAGCGCTTTCAACTGCAGGATTTGCCGTTCTGGCTCGAATCGGCAACAGCTTAATCGCGCTGGCTGCGGTCATTACATTTGAAAACTTTTGCAGCGGAATGGGTACTGCCGCTTTTGTGGCGTTCATGGCAAGTATCACCAACAAACGATTTACCGCCACTCAGTATGCGCTGCTCAGCAGCCTCATGGGCGTTCCGAGGGTCATTGCTTCGGCCCCTACCGGCTTTCTCGCTAAAATTATGGGATGGGAAACTTTTTTTATCTTCTGTACATTAATTGCTGCTCCGGGCTTGATGCTGCTTCCGAAATTTGCGCCCTGGAACCGTCAGGCATAGGTATTCCGCTTTTTTATTGAAAAAACGTTTGAGCTTCGCCGCTTTTAAGACAAGAAATGGACGAAAAGATAGAAAACAATAAAATTATTGCACGAATTAACGATTTGGCCCGGGAGAGAAATAAAATCTTTTCTTTACCCCCTGAAAAAGCACTGAACGCCATCTTAAAATCATCCCAGTCCACGGCGCTTGTCCATTCTTTTTCAGAAGAAGATTTTTATTTTTTAATCCACCATATCGGGATAGAAGATGCGCATCCCCTTTTGTATATGGCTTCCGATAAGCAGTGGGAATATATGGTCGATCTCGAGGTATGGGAAAAGGACCGAATTGAACTCTCAGCCATGACAAAATGGTTCGATCTTTTATTTAAAATCGATCCGAATCGTTTCATAAGATGGTCGCTCGATCAAAAAGCCGAATTTCTTTCGTTCTATCTGTTTAAAAACATCGAAGTAAGGGTCCGGGAAACCGATCAGGACCCTTCCGACTTTGGCGATGGCTTTTTCACTTTAGACGATATATTTTATATACGATTTGTCGACGAACGAATCGAAGATGAACATAACGGAACCGGAACTCGTCGTACCGACAAGAAGCATCGCGATGCATTTCTTTCAAAATTTTTCAAAACCCTTGCCGATATCGACCATGTCATCTATCAAAACATTTTGGTGGCGTTTTCCAACGTCATCCCTGCCGAGGTCGAGGAGGAAGCCTACCGGTTGCGCAATGTGAGATTGGCCGAAAAAGGCTTTATGCCGCACGAAGAAGCTGTCGGCATATACCAGTCGATGAAAATCGATGACTTTAAGCAGCAGAAAATCAAATTTACTACCAACGATCCGGAGAGAAAACTGTTTTTTCCGGTTCCCCTTTCTCATGCCGATGTTCTGGAAGAAGAAAATAATTTCACTATCGCTTTAACAGGTATCCCTTCAGACGAAGTTTTAAATCAGATTCAAGCCGAATTTGCCGGCCTTTGCAACCGGATTATATCCGCAGACCAAAAAAACATCCGTGACAGAAACGAACTCAAGCATATTGTCGAAAAAGCATGCGGCTATTTGAATATCGGGCTTGAAAAGCTGGCGGGGGAAGAACAAGAACCTCCCGGAAATCGTTTCACGTCGCTCATCCAAAACTATCCGCTCATAAACATTTTCAGGGTAGGATTTGGATTGGCGCTGGACCTGAAATGGCGGGCCGAAAGATGGTTGAGAACGAGCTGGTTCAACACGAAAGGTTTGGTCCTTGGCTTCTGGGGTGAAGAAGGAATGGGGGTGCTTGGCGGTCTATTGATTAAAAAGCCGTTGTATTACGACAATTCTAGCAGCGGTGAACTTTACAGGGAATTTTTATCCGTTCAAGACACCAACGCCACTGAAAAATTCTTAAATGAAATTATGGCGTTTGACGAGATTTTTTCCCTTATTGCCGTCGATCCCGAACCCGATACGGATGGATATCTGACCTACAAAAATTTTGTGCTGACCCTCTGGGCCAGGCACTGTTTGGGTTTGACAGAAAAACTGCAACCTTTAACCCTTAATGAATTCAGATGTTTTTTCGACAGCCTTTGGGCGGATAAAAACCAGCCGCGAAAAACAAGCCTCTCGATGAAAACATCGCTATTAGACTGGCTGTCGGATAAAACAGGACTGATGCATCACGAAATTTCCCAAAAACTCGGACCGTCTTTGGAAAATCTTTTCGATGAAATTGAAAGTGAATACGGGAAAGTATCCCGTGATGATCTGGACCCCAGATCTATTCATCTCTTTTTGACCACCGTCAAAAAGGGCGGACACGAAAATGGATAATGATCCTTCTCATGTTGAAATTTCGGTGAATGAGCTGAAGTTGCTGGTGAACACGCTGTCAAAATCGGTTGCATTATCACTTAAAAAACGATTCACCTGGCTGTGGCTTCTGGCCGGTTTATTGACCGGTGTGGTCATTACATTATTGATCGTCACCATGGTCTGGAAAAACACGGATAACCGTTCCGCCGCGTCGAAATCTTTGCTGAAAAGGACAGAGGACATTTCCATCGCGTCAAAATCACTGCTTAAAAGAACAGATACCGTCATATCCGATCTACAGCAGATGCGCTCGGACATCGATAAATTAACGGTAACTGTGGGCGTCTTAAACCAAAAAACTCAGGCCGAATCCGCAGCGCGGCCGTCTTCTGAGATAAAGCCGGCAGAATCGAAAACACCACAAAATAACGATCCATACGCAAAGTACAGGGTATATCTTCATTATTCGGACCTTAAGAATAAACAGATCATGAAAAAATTCTCTGTTTTTATAAAAGAAAAAGGGTTCGAGGTGCTCGGGATGCAGCGGGTTCACTATCAACACCAGGACATTCGATTCTTCCATGAGCAGGACAAAAAAGGCGCTCAGATTTTAAGACAATATTTAACCGGATTCATTTCATCTTTAAAGCATATCAAAAAGGAACCCATCAGGGTTATTGATTTAAGCCGAAAATATCCAAAGGCGCCAAATGGATTGCTTGAAGTTTGGGTGGATTTTTAAAACCGCAATTGGGGTCAAGGAGAACTTGGAATTGACATCTTTTTCAATCAGCTTTTTGTTCTTGGTGTTGGGCATGATGATACTGGCGGGAATACTGGCGGGAGCAGCCAGCTATTTTCTGATGGAAAATCAGAGGCCGATTGTTGGGAAAACGGTTTTCAGGTACTGCTTACTGGGAATTTCCGCCGCCCTGACTGTTCCGCTTTTCTTGAAAATCATCTCCAGCGACCTGTTGCCCCAGGCCCAAAGGAATCCGGTCAACATTCTTGTTTTTAACGGTATTTGCCTTATTTTCGCATTTGTTGCCTGCAGGTTTAAAGAGATTATTTTTATCAAACGCACACAGGATGTTGAAAAAGATAAAAAAGAAAATACCATCGTTATTCCGATTAGAACAGAATACGGCTTCGATACGACCCGGCAGGAATTTAAAAAAGATAAAACAGCCAAAGATCCAATCCTGTCCGGTGAACTCAAGATATTGCGATCGATCGTCACGAAAAAACATGCGCATACCAGTCTGGTGGATCTGTTAAAGGACCCGGATCTGGCTGATGAAAAAATCAATGAAACACTTTCGTCGCTGATGGCAAAAGGGTTCGTCGAGCAGCGCCTGAGCAAGGAAAACAAACTGCTGCTATACCTGACCCCCAAGGGAGATCGCATGCTCAGACATACCTT
>CAZQAF010000018.1:44229-47073 GCA_964591175.1 uncultured Desulfobacteraceae bacterium
GTCTCTTCCAGAACCTATGGTTAAAGAGCCTGCACGCCGCCGTGATCTCATATATGGCATCCGCTGCAATCAAAACAGCGGCGTTGGTCCATGTGCTGTTATATTTAGGCCAGACAATCATGTCCGGGCATGTGAACCCGCACCAGTATGACCCGTCCGGGTTGGTTCTGTTGCGAATCCAGCCGAAGACGGTTTCCGAAAGACGCGTATTCCCCATGGCCGACAAGGCCAGGGAAAGCTCGCAGGTTTCTGCGACCGTGACCCATGGACGGTCTGACACGCAGCGAACCCCTTTGTTTTCGATAACGAATGTATCCCAGAATGTTTCGATTCGCTGCCTGGCCCGATTCCCTGAGACCGCTCCCGACAAGATGGGATAAAACCAATCCATTGAAAACCGGAATTTGGTCTTATCAAATCGATCCGGGCGGTTTACCAGCGCATATCTTAACCGAACCATTGCCCTTTCCCATTCCGGAACGGGGATGTCGAGCAGTTTTGCGATGGCTGTCGCGCATTTAAGGCTCATATACACGGAACTGGAACCGGTTAAGAGCGCAGCGGCATCGATCTTTCCCTCGGGGCTTATTGCCCAATAAATCTCACCTCCGGGACCTTGGAGGTCAAGGACAAAGGTCATGGCTGATCGGATGACCGGCCACATTTCCTTCAGAAAACCAACATCACCGGTTATGAGGTAGTAATGAAAGACGCCTACGGCGATATAAGCTGAAAAATTCACATCCCGTGTTTTGTCCACGGGAACTCCGTTGACATACGCGGCATACCAGCTTCCATCGTCGAGCTGCAATTGCACCAGCCATTGGTATGCCCGCCTTGCTTCATGGATATAACCACCGATGCCAAGCCCCATTGCAGCCTCGATATGATCCCACGGATCTGTCTTTTCACCCTTGCACCAGGGTATTTCACCGCTTTTCTTTTGGGTGTCAGAAATAAAACCGGCAACACGTTCGATATCAATGGTAAAATTTTGTCTGCGCAGGCGCAGATCCGGGTGCATCATCATATATTGTCGTCAATCAAAACGGTTCGGTTAATTTGTGATATTCGAGTTTAAGGTTTGCAAGTACTTTGATTTGTGCTAATTTACGGTCAACATTTTACCTGTTTTGTGAACTATACCATCGATGTTGATTAATCAATTAAAAAGCGCGCTGCGATTCTATTTCATAACCGAAGAAGATGTTCCGGGCTTCTCCCCCATACAACAAGTACGAATCGCCATCCGGGCCGGAGCAACCCTCATACAATACCGGAACAAGTCCTTTTCTTCCCGGTCTTTCGAAGAAGTCGCCGCCATAAGAAGCATCTGCAAATGCAACGCCGTTCCTTTTATCGTCAACGACGATATCCTTCTAGCTAAGGCGGTTTGTGCGGACGGCATTCATTTGGGACAGGAAGATGAAGATCCGGCGCTTGCAAAACGAATTTTGGGAGCTGGGACCATCATTGGAAAATCCGTGTCCAACATGGATGAACTTTATCATTCGGATCTGTCCGCGAGCGACTATATCGGTGCCGGTCCGGTGTTTCCAACTCACACAAAAAAAGATGCCAAAAACGCCATCGGACTTACCGGACTAAAAACAGTGGTATCGGCATCGCCGGTTCCTGTGGTCGCGATCGGAGGAATCGACCAAGTCACCGCTTCCTCCTGTATCCAACAGGGTGCAGCAGGCGTTGCGGTCATCAGCGTTATTACCCGGGCCAAGGACCCTTTTCAAAACGCCGTTCAGGTTGCCTCGGCCTGCGGATGCGCGTCCCCTTCGGCAATCCTTTCGCCCTGGAATGACGAGTTTGCTTTGATCAATAAATTGATTCGAGACATGCCCGCAAGTCCTTTTCTTAAAACAGCCCCCGGCGATGATGCGTGCCTGATGATGCCGCTGGACCGCCCGGTCATTACCACCGATGCACAAAGAGAAGGCGTCCATTTCAGGTTCGACTGGCAAACCCCTTGGGAAGTAGGCGCTAAAGCCGTAGAAGTGACATTCAGCGACCTTGCCGCTTCCTATGCAACGCCTGTCAGCCTCTTTGTCAACCTTACCCTTCCGGATTACATTTCAGAACAAGTTGTCGATATCATATTTCAGGGAATAAAAAACCGTCTGGCCAAACACGGCTGTGCACTGGGCGGCGGCAATATTGCCGCCGGCGCTGATCTTTCTTTAGATCTTTTTGCCGTCGGCCTCGGCCATGACGGCATTTTTCCAAAACGTTCCGCGGCGGTTCCGGGCTTTGGACTTTACTGCACGGGCCCACTGGGTCTTGCCCGCGCCGGCCTTTTGGCTTTGATCCGAAAAGACCATGGGTTTAAAGAACCCATATCCAAATTCATATCCCCGTCGGCCCGGTTTAACGCGGCCCGGATATTGGCAAAAAACCACGCATCTTGCGTCATCGACGTCAGTGACGGCCTTGCCGGTGATGCAGCGCAGATCGCCAAAGCGTCCAACATTTCCATATCCCTTGACTTAAAGCCCGACATGTTCCACCCTGCCCTTGTTTCCTTTTGCGAAAAATACCGCCTGAACGCCAAAGAAATCATCCTGACCGGAGGAGAAGATTACGAACTGTTGTTTGCATGCCCGGAAGATATATTCGAAAATGTTAAAAAAGATCTGCCCGGTGCATACGCCGTCGGTCGATGCCTTGAATTTCAAGAAAGGCACATGATCAATCTGCCTGAAAATATCTCATCCTTTCAGCATGGGAAAAAGCGAGACCTTTGAAAAATGCTCATTTTTGCCTGCCCAGTTAAATCCGTATTTACTATTTAACCGGGGTTCAAGTTCAAGGAAGGCGATAATTTTAACCGCA
>CAZQAF010000019.1:0-44432 GCA_964591175.1 uncultured Desulfobacteraceae bacterium
CGGATGAGGATAAAAAATGAGGTGATGATACGCGATTTGAGAGGATTCTTGCAAAGGTCTCAAGTCAACGTCGAAAGCACTGACGTGCTTTTGCCTTTTCGGCCTATGACCGAAAATTCAGGCCACCCGCTTCGCGGGTGGTAGTTGACTCGTTATCCGTTACCGGATATGGATTTATGAATCAGAATGAGTAACGGTACAATAACACTCAAGATAAACAGCACGCCTTCGTAAGTAAACCAGGCTTCCAACCCTGTTTTCCCTTTATTGCGGATGCTGGCGTATTTGGCCAAAAAACCCAAACCCATGACCAGCCAGAATATCAATAATGCAACAACAATTGTCGGCGTGTTCATCTCCGATATCGCCCCTTTCCGATCAACACGGAAAACGTCGCTTTCGTCAACCCCGCTTCGCTTTAACCGATGTTTTCAAATATATAGTGTATAAAGGCGAATTTACATTAATATAGAATGGATGTATTTTCAAGGGGATTATAGAAGCCTTCCCCTTGATCGTGCGCACGATGTCCGACGAAAGCGATGAAATTGCGTCATTCGGGAACATCGCATTGAAATCTATCCCAAATCATTGTAACCTGAAATCGATAATCGCCAATACAAATTTGCCATTAATCCAGTATTCCATTATTCTTATTGTGAGGCAAGGGAGCTCTCTTGAGGGACAACATGACCGTATCGAATCCGGCTTTTTATTTTTGGCTTCGCGTACCGGCTGAAAATCAGGATAATGGATTGCCAGTCGCCTCGGTTGAAGAAGAAACCAAAGCGGACATACTGGAAAAAGAAGAATATATCCGCTGCCGGCAATGCCGGAACATCATCGCGAGTCCGGATGACCGGATCACCATTCAGGGAAGCCACCGGCATACCTTTGCCAACCCCCACGGAATTGTTTTTGAGATCGGGTGCTTTACAGGCGTTAAAGGATGCGGTCATGTGGGCGCACCTTCAGATGAATTCAGCTGGTTTTCGGGGTACAGCTGGCGGGTAGCGGTGTGTTTTATGTGCCTGACGCATTTGGGGTGGCTTTTTGCCGCTCACGGAAAAGAAAGTTTTCACGGCTTGATTCTCGACCGGCTGATAACCCGATAAGCGGGTTGAAATCATAAGGATTTCCGGATCGTTAAATTATCCCTGTCCAACCGGATCAGAGCCCCTTTGACGGCATTGGCGCCGTCATCAATGCTCAGCGTACCGGTATTGATGATCAGGTCGTAGTTGAGCGGATTTTTGATATCGCCGTTAAAGTATTTTTTAATAAATGCCTTCCGATCTGATTCTGTTTTTAAAATTCTGGTCTTGGCGTCTTCAACGCTGACATTGTACTCCCGGGCCACATTTTTTATCCGTACTTCCAGTGGCGCAATCACGCGGACACTGAGCCGTTTTTCAGGCGGCAAGAGAAAATTGGCGCCTCTGCCAACAATCACCGCGCGGCCATGTTCTCCAATGGTGCCGAGAATTTTCAACAGATGTTGAAGATACCGGTCCGGCCACAGGTGGTGCTTATCCACAAGGGAATCTATCCACTCTTCGAGCACTGACACGCCTTTTTCATCCAGTGTTTCAAGAAGACGAACACTGACATGGGCGCTTTCAGCCATGCTGTGGATAAAGTGCTGGTAAAACAAGTCGAAGTCGAGCTGCTCGGAGAGTCGTTCAGCCAATATGTTTCCGCCGCTGCCGGGTTCCCTGGAGATGGTGATGACGGATATCGTTTCCGCTTCTTTTTTCTCCGGTACCGGTTTCATCTGCCAACGTTTGACCTTTTCTTCTACAATTTGCTCGATGGAACGTATTTTTGATTTCATGGTCCCTCCTTTTTCGCTGCCTCTGTATTATGATAATTTTAACCGAAGAGGGTGTCAAGAGAAGAAAAAAGACGGAAAAGTAAAGCGGGTTTCTTTTGACATGAGCACGGTTTTATCTTACGATACTTTGTTAAAATCATATTTCAATATGGACTGTTTCGTGCTCAAACGAACCCGATGTCGGATTTTTTTCGGCACATATTTTGACCGCATCAGACGAATTCGCCGGAATACCATATAAAAGGTGAGACATAACAAAAAAGAACCCACATAATATTTAACCCCCAACCAAAGGAGGAAGCGGTTATGAGAGTGGAAATAAAAACGATTTTTTGTACCACCGACATTTCTGACTTTTCAAACCATTCCATATCCTGGGGCGCCGCTCTTGCCCGAGAATTCGGAGCCAAGCTTATTGTCTGCCATGTGGTCGATTTTCCTGCTGCCGTTACTTACGGCGACGGCCCCATATTTTTTATGGATCAACAGAACCAGGCAATGGATAACGCTCGCCAGCAGATCAAACAGCTGATCGGCGATCAACAGATCCAATGGGAACCTTTGATCACCATCGGTCATGCCGGCGATGAAATAACCCGGCTGGCCGAGGAAAAAGGTGCAGACCTGGTCATTTCAGCCACGCACGGCCGGTCGGGGCTCAAGCGGTTGATCCTCGGTTCCGTTACCGAGAGGCTGATGCGTACCCTTCACTGCCCGTTGATGATTGTTCGGGGGCCGAAATACGATCTTACCATCCTCTCGAATCAAAAGATCAATTTTCATAAAATTTTGGTCGGTTGTGATTTTTCCGAAGACGCGAATCTCGCTTTTCAATACGGACTGAGTCTGGCACAGGAGTTTCAGTCCGAACTCCACCTTGTCCATGTGAAAGAGCCGGCGGTTTATTCAGAGTGGATTAAGACATCCGTTGACCTGGAAGAAGTGCTTTATCATGCCTTGGATGATAAGATTCGGGAAAAACTGACAAAAATGGTTCCAAAAGAAGCCTCCCACTGGTGCATGCCCAAAGTCGATATTCTGGAGGGAAAACCGAACGAGGAATTGATCGGTTATGCCAGAGAAAATCAAATTTCTCTGATCGTGCTGGGTGTTCGGGGTCAGGGTCTTGTGGAGCGGATGTTTGTCGGTTCCACCACGGATCGCGTCGTCCGCCAGGCACCCTGTCCGGTGCTGTCGGTATGCCCGAAAAGTTAAATCTCGGCAGCGAATGTGTTCAGGAAGGAATATGAGAAAATCACCCGTCATCAAGACATCTTTGCCCGGTCCCAATGCCCGCAAACTCATCAATCAGGATAAAACTTACGTCTCTCCTTCATATACCCGTTATTATCCCCTGGTGGTTGAAAAGGCCAAAGGGCTTTGGGTGCACGATGTGGACGGCAATGTATTTTTGGATTTTACCGCAGGCATTGCCGTTTGCGCTACGGGACACTGCCATCCGGAAGTGATTAGAGCCGTCAAAAAACAGGCCGGGCTTTTGCTCCATATGTCGGGAACTGATTTCTATTACAGGCCTCAGATCGTTCTGGCGAAAAAACTCGCTCACCTGGCCCCGGGAAAAGGGAACAAGAAAGTGTATTTCGGCAATTCCGGTGCTGAAGCGGTGGAGGCCGCCTTTAAGCTGGCGAGATGGCACACAAAGCGTGAATTAAACCTGGCATTTTACGGGGCATTCCACGGCCGGACCATGGGGGCGCTTTCACTGACGGCAAGCAAGACCATTCAGAAAAAACATTATAATCCCCTGGTGCCCGGAATCACGCATATCCCCTATGCTTATTGCTACCGGTGCCCATACAATCTCTGTTATCCGACATGCGGACTGGGGTGTGTCCGATGGGTCGAAGACACCCTTTTTCGAACCACCATTCCGCCTGAAGAGGTTGCGGCCATTTTCGTAGAACCGATCCAGGGGGAAGGGGGGTACATTGTTCCGCCGCCTGAATTTCACAAAGAAATGAATAACATCGCCAAAAAATACGGCATCTTGTACGTCACCGACGAGGTCCAGTCCGGAATGGGCCGAACCGGAAAAATGTTTGCCATAGAGCATTTTGGTGTCGACCCGGACATCATCGCCCTTGCCAAAGGCATCGCTTCCGGGATGCCCCTGGGGGCGCTCACGGCACGGGCTGAAATTATGGACTGGGAAGCCGGCTCCCATGCTTCGACATTCGGAGGGAATCCTGTTTCCTGCATGGCCGCGCTTTCAACCATTGAACTTCTCGAAAAAGAGCTCATGGAAAATGCCGCGGTTCAGGGAAAGCATCTCTCTGACGGACTCAGAGAACTTCAACAATCCCATGAATGCATGGGGGATGTTCGGGGCAAAGGTTTGATGGTTGCGGTGGAGCTTGTTGAAGATCGTGAGACCAAGGCCCCTGCCAGAAAGCTGCGAAGTGCCATCATTAGGAATGCTTTTCAGAAAGGATTGTTGCTTTTGGGGTGCGGAGAGAACAGCATTCGCTTTTGTCCGCCGTTGACCGTCAGCGGTACGGAAATCGATACCTGCTTGTCCATATTCAATGATGTTATCGGAATGACAACGGTAAAATGAGGGTATTTAAGGCGTATTTGCAGGCGCTTTCGCCTGCTGATAGAACGTGAGATCCCATTCCCATGTTACCGAATTGTGACGAAGAATATAAATGGCGTTGTCGTCCCCATGAATTTTAAAATATCGGTGGGTCGGCGCCAGCCAGCGGTCTTGAATTTCCCTGACCTCGATTTTTCTTTTGCCCAGCCAGATTCGCCGGGGGGTCTCTTCCCCCCGGTATCCGGCATAGCATTCCACACGAATTTCCACAGATAGTCTCCGATGGCCGGCAACGTTTAAGCCCAAAAAAATAATACCCCCTTTATGCCTTTCTTTTAAAAAAGTAAAGCTGTTTTACCGCCAAACCAACATCGTGCCTGAGTTTCGGAAGATTTTGGTTGCATTCCGGAGGCAGACCGGGTTAACTCATTATTTTTCTTTTGGTTTGATAGCGGCATAAATGAAGCTGCCTGCAGCAAACTGCAAGGCATTCCGGCAAAGGCGAATAAAAAAATAATTCACGGAGTCCGTTCATGCCTCATCCATCACGCCTTGTGACGCAGAACCCTAAAGGCTCGGGATGGGTCTTAAAGATCAGCGCAGTGACGCTGTGCCGTCTGGTGTTGAATACGACCCGTCGGTTTGCCTACCCGTTTGCTCCCGCGTTGAGCCGCGGCATGGGCGTACCCCTGACCGCGGTGACGTCTATCATTGCCGTCAACCAGTTTACGGCGGTGCCGGGCATGTTTTTCGGCCCCTTGGCGGATCGGTTGGGATACCGGTTGATGATGCTGGCTGGGCTGGGAATTGTGGTTGTCGGAATGTTTGCCGGCGGTTTTTTTCCGGTTTACGGCGTTGTTTTAGGGGCGCTCTTTTTGGCAGGCCTTGGAAAAAGTATTTTCGACCCGGCCATACAGGCGTATATCGGTCAACGGGTTCCTTTTCACCGGCGTGGATTGTTTATCGGCCTCATCGAGTTCAGTTGGGCGGGAAGCACGCTGGTGGGCATTCCTTTGACGGGATTGTTGATCGCGGCAAAGGGGTGGCGGGCGCCGTTTTTTGCCATGGCCGGCATCGCGCTGATCGGTATCGTAGCGCTGAAAATTTTAATACCCAGGGATGAAACAAAAGCCGTGCCGTATCAAAGGGCATCAAGCTTTTTGAACGCCTGGCGAAAGCTGAGCCGGGAGCGGGCGGCTTTGGGAGCACTGGGTTTTGGATTTTTTGCCTGTGCAGCCAACGATAACCTCTTTGTGATTTACGGAGCATGGCTGGAAAAATCCTTTGATATGAGCATCGTTGCACTGGGATTCGGCACCAGTGTCATCGGTTTTGCGGAACTTTCAGGGGAAAGCCTGACCGCTTCGATTTCCGACCGTCTGGGGTTGAAACGAGCCGTGGCTTCGGGAATGGCGTTGTGCATCATCTGCTATATTGCCCTGCCCTTTCTGGGTCAAACCCTGTTTTTATCTCTGGGCGGTCTGTTTTTTATTTTTTTAACCTTTGAATTTACCATTGTTTCGGCTTTGTCCCTTTGCACGGAATTGCTCCCCGGCCAGCGCGCGACCATGATGTCGGGATTTTTGGCAGCGGCCGGCATGGGTCGGGCCGCCGGCGCCCTGATCGGGGGCCCGGTCTGGATAGCCGGCGGGATATCGATGACCGGGAAGGTTTCCGGCGTCATGAGCGGCCTGGCGTTGGCATCTTTGATCTGGGGGCTCCGTGGCTGGAAGAGCGCCGAGATAGATGAAGGAGAATACGGCATGGAATAATTAAAGTTATTGGCCCATGAAAATAGTAAAAATTCCAAGCACCAAAATACAAAACTCAAAACAAATAAACAGACGGCAATACTTCCAATAACAGATTGAAATATTTTGGTCATTGGAATTTGTAATTTTGATTTTTTTCGTTATTTGAATATTGTGATTTGGGATCTTGTTGCTGTATCCTGAAAAACAAATCGCTTCTAATTGGATCGATTAAAGTTGAGTTTGGCATCCCCTGCAAATCCTTAGGGTAAAATATTCCTTTGTTTCATTAAATGTGCTATTCGTATTCATGCCATGATGAAAAACATAAACGATCAACATCTGAATGACACCCTTAGAAAAGTAAGAATCGATATCCCCCGGGTCATAAATATGCTGGGGATTGACCGTCAAAAGACGGCGGATGCATGGGCTCAGATCATCGATAAAAAATTACTGGCGAGACTGTCTCCGGATTTTCCGCTGACGATCACCATCTGCGGCGGCGGTTCATCGGGCAAATCAACTCTTTTCAACACCATTGCGGGCGAACAGCTCTCCCCTGTGGGCGGTAGCGCGGGGTTGAACCGCCGTGTGCTTGCCTCGGCCCACGGCGAGCTTTTAGAAAACGAGAACTTTCTGTCCGCGCTGTTTGAACCCTTCGGCACGCTGCCCCTTCCGCTTAAACACAAAGACGAGCTGTTGACGCCGGGGCATCCGGTTTATGTTCTATCCGATGCGATTCCGAAAAATCTGGTTTTATTGGATACCCCTGATTTCGATACCGGCGCAAAAGGCGTCTATGTCAACCGCGATGTGGCCCGGCAGGCCCTGGAATCATCGGACATTCTCATTTATATTTTCACCAATTCCAACTATAACAACCGCGAAAATACGGATTTTATTTCGGAAATGCTCACCGGCATCGGGATGCGAAAATGTTTTTTGATCTATCGCGTCTATCCGAGTTTTCAGACGCGGGAGGTTCAGGAACATGCCATGACCGTCGCCGGAAATCTCTATGGGGGTTTGGCGGATCAATATGTCCTGGGTGTTTACCGCGCCGATGAGGATAATGCCGTTGCCTCGGGTGAAAAGTTGATGACCCTGCGGCCGGTTCGAAAAAATGATCCGTCATTTGTCGATGCGCTGATGAATATCGATTCCGCCGGGATTCGGCTTGAGCTGCTGTCATCGATCTTAAATGACGTATTGGCACGGGCCGAAGAATTACTTGAACAGATAAAAATTTCCAACACGGCGCTGGGTCTTTATCTCGATGCCCTTCAGACGGCCCAGAGTCATTGTGTTCGCCAGGCCCTCTCGCATTTTCCCGTAGATCGGGTAATGAAGCGTTTTCTCGATATATGGTTATCCACGGATCCTCCTTTTATCAGAGCCATGCGAAAGACCGGCCACATCGTTGAGCTGCCTTACAAAATAGCGGCCCGCACGGCGAAGACCATTAAGGACGCATTTGCCGGCCGTGGGAAGGCTTTCGATCAGGAGAACTTCGGCGATGCGGTCAAAGAGGATTTGCTCAGCGCCGTAAACCGGATGCGCTATCAAACCTTAAATGCCCAGATATCGGTTTTGGCGGCCTTAAAAGATCCGGTGACCCGGCGAATGTCGGATGCCGTTGACCGAATCAGGTCTGGAAAAGGGTTAAAAAACCAGGAGATCCCCCGAAAGGAAATCGAACAGGGAAAAGGGGCATTAAAATTTATTGTCTCGGTCCATCCGGTTGTTTTTCCGCAACAGGAAGCCATGCGATGTTTGGACTGGAAATCGATCCAGGAATCGATTCTTTCACGGCAGGAGGTCATCTCTGAATTTTCCGTTGATATTGAAAAGAATCTCAAAGATCTGGCGAACGGCTTTCGGCGCGAAATGGGGATGTGGACCAAAATTCGTCAGATGTTCGCCTCTCTTTTAAACGTGGTACCGGCTACCGCAGCCATCACCTATATCCTTTCAACAGGAGATCCTGTCGGGGCCGTCGGAATAAAGGTCAAGCTCACCGGACTTTTCGGGCTGCATGATCTTTATGCCCTTATTGCGATTCCGGCCACTACGGGACTTAAAAGGGCGGACCAGGCTCAACTCAAAGAGATGCTGGGACCTATCATCCAGGCCTGGCTCAACAGCAAACTCAACGCGGTCAAGGATCTTTTCGAAAAAGAGATCACCGGTAATATCATTCGGGTTGCAGAAGACACGTTTACATCATCCGGTGCCCTGATCCAGCGGATCGACGCCGAGATTGCCAGATGCCGAAAGGGAATGACATCATGATGACTTCAAATATCAAGACCCGGGTCATCAAAGCCCTCGGGAATATCGAAGGGCTTAAATATGATGTCCGGATGCTGGCCGATGCCGTTGACCAGGCGCCTATGTGGCGGCCCGGCGCAGGCTTGAAAAAACAGTGCGATGAAGTACTGCGTATGATCGATCAGCTCGAAGCGCGTTTCGAGCGCAAGCTTATCGTAACCATCATCGGCCCGTGCGGCTCGGGAAAATCGACGCTGCTCAATGCGCTGGCCGAAGTAGACAATCTGTCCGAGACAGGCAATCGGCGGCCGACCACGCAAAGCATTGTCGTGCTCGGCCGCGAAACAAAAGATGCCGAGCATTTGAAGGATCAGCTCGGTGTTTCGCATGTGGACATGCGATCGAGCCCGGCCGCTGCTTCCCTCGAACATGTGCTGCTAATCGACACGCCGGACACGGACAGCACGCAGCAGGAAAAGCACATTCACCTGGTCCAAAAATCCATTGCCATTTCAGATATTCTCATCTGCATGTTCGATGCGGAAAATCCAAAAAGAAAGGATCATGTGGATTTTCTGGCGCATTACGTCCGCCTGTTTAACGGGGACGCCCTGGTGTTGGCGATCAACAAGTGCGACCGCCAGAATAAAAAAGAACTCGTTGAAACGATTGTTCCGGAATTTATGGAATTTATAAAGTCCGCCTGGGAAACACCCATCCAAAAAACATTCTGTATCAGTGCGCGGCAGCATCTGAAAAACCCGCAATGGGACCCGGCAGCCGCACCCAAGCACGATTTTGACGAGTTTATTGACTTGAAACAGATGATATTCGGCGATTTCAATCGTCCGGGATACAGCATCGACCGGCGGATCGAAAATGCGCGGACCTTACGGAATTATATCTTTGAAGAAGTTTTCCGGCAAATCCATAAGGATTCGAAAACCCTGGAAAAAACCAAACAGCAGATCCAATCGGCTGAAAAAGACGCCCTGAAAGCAGCGATTTCAGCGTTTGACCCGGGTGAAACGAATCAAATGCCGGACATTAACGTTATTGTCTATCAAAGACTTGCCCACCGATGGCTGGGACCTGTGGGGTGGCTGATCGCGATATGGGCGAGAATATTGATTTTCGGTACCGGCATTGCATCCATGTTCAGGTTCGGCAATCCCATCCGACGGATATCAAACATGGTGTCTTCACTGGTTCACTTTAAGGAATCCAAGGCCGATACGGCCGAATCCCGTGGGACGGATCGCGTGGATATTGCCATGCGGGCATACCGGCTTGTGGTCTTGCAGCAATGGCCGGACATTGCCGAAGACCTTGTTAGGGCCCGGTTCGACCCGCGCGTTCGAAGGATTGAACTGGTGCTTTCGGACGAAACGACTTTAAACGAAGATCTGATTTCCATTTGGAACGATACCCTGGATCATACGGTGGAAACCGCGTCCAGGAATCTCAGCAATTTCATTCTGCAGGTTTTATTCAACTTGCCGGTCATCGGCATCCTGGGGCATGTGGGATGGATCACCACACGGGATTATTTTACGGGGCAATACCTTTCTTCGAATTTCTTTTTGCATGCGTTTTTAGCCGTTGCCATCACGTTGTTTTTGAGTTTCTTTATTTTTCAGGCAGTGGTACGACTGGCGGCAGGACCCGATCGGATTACCCGCAACGCGTTTGAAAAAATGAAGCACCGGGTTGAACAAATTCAGCCCATCTCCATGAACCCCGTGGGACAGCAAATCGATGTGTTGTTGTCTCTGAGTGCTATCGATAAATAATCACTTTTTAGCACTAAAAGGTAAATTTATTTAATAGATGGTATATGTCAAACTCATACTTACCGCCGTTTTCTGGGGTGGAACATTTATTGCCGGAAGGGTGGTGGCAAGAGATGTCGGGCCGTTTTCGGCGGCGTTTTTCAGATTCTTCATCGCTTCGATTTTTCTGGTCTGCTTCACCCGCAAAATCGAAGGCCGGCTTCCGGTTTTGCGGAAAAGACAGTTCATCCTGGTTTTTCTTTTGGGAATGACCGGTGTATTCTTATATAATGTATTCTTTTTTAAAGGACTTAAAATTATCCATGCCGGACGGGCAGCCGTCATCATTGCCGGAAATCCCATATTCATCACGCTGTTATCCGCGTATTTTTTCAAGGAAAAATTAAATCTTATCAAAATTGCCGGCATTTTGCTTTCGGTGTCCGGCGCCGTAATCGTGATCTCAAAGGGAAGCTTTCATGAGATTGTCACCGGCGGCGTGGGATGGGGAGAAATTTTTATTTTCGGTTGTGTGTTCAGTTGGGTGGCATATTCGTTGATCGGAAAGGCGGTTATGGACGGTCTATCGCCGCTGGCGGCCGTATCCTATTCTTCGATAATCGGAACGTTTCTCCTGTTTTTTCCGGCGCTTTATGAAGGCGGGATACAAAATTTTCGCCTTTATCATCCTGTGGACTGGGTGGGTATGTTTTATCTCGGGTTTTTCGGAACCGTCATCGGATTTGTATGGTATTACGAAGGCATTAAAAAGATCGGCCCCATGAAGGCAAGCCTGTTTATCAATTTTGTGCCCATCAGCGCTGTGGTGATGGCATTTTTTATTTTGAAAGAGCCGATCACGCCGTCCTTGTTTATCGGAACCCTTCTGGTATGCTCCGGTGTTTATCTGACAAACAAAAGATTTACCCCGCATCTCGTTAAATCAACCGTCTGAAAATTTTCTTTTTCGGACACGGATGGACACGGATGATCAAGATGGTTATATTAAAAGCATGATGGATTTTGTTGATCAAAAATATTTGTCACCCACATCGATTATCGACAGTGATCATCCGGCAGTTGTCAATTATGCTCATGATACCGTAAAAGATTCTGGAAACGATCCCGTTTCCCAGGCTGTAAAACTCTTCTATGCCGTCCGGGACGGCATCTGGTATGATCCCTACTATCCTTTTTTTCTTCCGGAACATTACCGGGCCAGCAATATCCTCGATTCCGGCCGGGGGTTTTGCATCAGCAAGGCCGGGCTTCTTTGCGCCCTGGGAAGGGCCTGCAAAATTCCCTCCAGGGTAGGCTTTGCCACGGTTCGCAACCACCTGGCCACTCCGAAGCTTCTGGAATTTATCGGTTCGGACCGGTTTGTCTATCATGGATATACGGAATTTTATCTCAACGGGAAATGGATCAAGGCAACGCCCACCTTTAATATCGAATTGTGCGAAAAACACCATGTCGCCCCCCTTGACTTCAACGGCAAAGAGGACGCCATATTGCATGAATTCAATCAGGATCAAAAACTATTCATGGAATATCTGGAGTATCACGGGACCTATGCGGATATCCCCGTAGATAACATCCTCGCGGAATGGAACAAAGAATACGGCAAAGACCGCATCCGAAAATGGATCAAGAATTTTGAAAATACAGGGAGCATCAACCCAAATTGACGGTATCTTAATCTATATGCCTGTATTATTCTTTCAGTTTTACGCCTATTTTCTGCTTTAACGGCAGAAACCGGCAGATTTTGCCGGTCTGTGAATCCGCCCGTCCGAATTCATCCTTATAAAACAATGTAATCGCACATAAACCTTGCATCCATCCAAATGGTACGGTTTTTGCTTTTTGTTTATCAACCCCGACCATCGATACAACAGGAATGACCATTTATTTTAGCATCGGTACGCATATGCCCATTTCACCGCATCAACTAAATAATGTTCTTCGCGTTTATGGAGATCAACTTTGTCAAACCCGGATTTCCAAACAACCGGCGGGTGCCGACACCGGCGAACCCCAGAGGATCGGTATCTCTGCAAAAACCAGACGGGAAGCCATTATTGATGGTATTGCTTCGAATATTATCAAAAGAATCACGCAATCCAAATCCCATGATAAACCAGCGGCAGCGGTATTTGAAAATTTAGAAAATGAACATGGAAAACCTGCATCCATCCATAAAGACCGGCGCAGCGAGCTCATATTCAAGGAAATCGATGGAAATGCCGAAACCGTAAATTCCCTTTCATTCGAAGATTCTAAATTCTTGACGCATAAATTGAGCATCCTCACACGGAAAACGTGAAATAATACAAAAGCGCAAAACCGATATAAATTTGCTCAAATCCATCATTAATTCTTTCTCCTTAATCCAAATCCCTCTTTCCTATTTTCTACCATACAATTCAGTATTGACTATCTTTGGAGGTTAGCGTATCGGTTTGTGAATTAATTCAGACAGTTTTTAATCGTCCATATAGGAGGCCCGTATCGATCAAAATAGAATTTGATTATACCTTTTCTGAAATTGTTACTGTGGTTCGGTTCGTTTTCTATGTTGAAATATATATCGTTCAGCTGAATTCGACCATGGCTTCTTGAATCATTTATTCTCTATTCAAGGGTACTACATGAAAGAAAGTCTAAAATCATTCGCCGGCATGCTGAATATAAAATGGCTATTTTAGTTGTCGGTGAAATGAAATAATTTTGACAAGGATTAAAAATAAGATTAATTTGGTTTTATTATAGCAAATGCGGTATTTCATCGATGATGGGTAGCAGTTCGAACAAACTCGGAGGAATAACGAGTTTAACAAGCTCTTTTGAAAAACTGGGGTTGACCGGTGACATGGTCAATAAATTTACGCCAATAATCCTTGAATATGTTAAAAACAAAGGTGGTGAACACGCCATGAACCTCCTTAAGGGCGCTTTGTTTTAGGCGTCACCCTATTGGCGAGAGATTCGTAATTTCGCATTTGGTATTTATTTGTCTTTGGAATGTTCTTTTTCCCTCCCGGCGGTGATCGCAGTTCTATTTTTCACAGAATCAACATGGCAAAAAGGTCCGTCATTATAATCGTTTTTGTGTTCGTCGCTTTCCTGGCGTTTCAATACTTTTACTCAGGAACACTCAATGAAGAAACAGCCAAAAGAACGGGGTTCGAAGTCATTGCGCATCGAGGGGTAAGCCAGCCTTTTCGAACAGATCATCTTGACAACCAAACCTGCACGGCGTCTATCATATACAAACCTAAAAACAATTATATCGAAAACACCATCGCGTCCATACAGGCCGCTTTTGAATACGGGGCGACCATCGTGGAATTTGATATTCGCCCGACCAGGGACAAGCGATTTGTCGTGTTCCATGACGAAGAACTGGACTGTAAAACAAACGGCAAAGGCAAGGTGTCGGATTACACGGCTGACCAGCTGAAGCAACTCGATGTCGGATATGGTTATACCTTTGACGGCGGTAAAACATACCCGTTTCGCGGTAAAGGAATCGGAAAAATGCCGACGCTCGAAGAGGTATTGCGTGACTTTCCAGGCAGGAAATTTCTCATCGACAACAAAAGCGGAAACAATTTGGAAGTAGCTGATATGTTGGCAAAAACCTTGTCCCGGCTGTCCATATCGGAGGAAAACAATCTCTTTTTATGGTCCCAGGATATTGCCTATAACTATATCCACAGCAAGTTGCCCAATATCAAGAGACTTTTGCTGCCGTTTGGTCATCAAAAGAAATTTTTTGTCACCTATTTGCTCAGCATCGGCGTGATGCGTGTCGGCGACACATATAAAAACCAGGGGCTGGCCCTGCCGATAAAATATACGAAATATATGTGGGGCTGGCCGAACCGGCTTCTCAACAAGATCTATGGCGCAGGTGCAAGATTCTATCTTGTTATAAACGATCCCGACGATCTCGCGTCGATATCCGGTATACCGCTGGACGGCATTATTACCTATGATATAGAGATATTAGGAAAATATCTAGAAGCGGTTCAAAAACCTTCAATCGGGTTTAAGGTCCCCCGCTAAAAGCCAGCGGGATAAAAAGGCGGACTGAGGCGGCCAACCGCAGGAATATCAGGAATATTTCGAGGATTGACCGTCTCAGTCCAACACAGAGACTTGTCCGCCTTTGGCGGATTGAGCCCGAGGGGAGGATTTGAAACCACTTCTAAAAAAGGATGGTGGATATGATCCAAGACATTAAGCATCAGGTGATTCTGATCACGGGCGCCACCGACGGACTCGGCAAACGCGTCGCTTTTGACTTGGCTGCGCGTGAGGCGACCGTTCTGCTCCACGGCCGCAGCCCGGAGAAAGGGGAAGTCGCCATTCAACAAATCCGGGATGCCACCGGCAGTCAAAAACTCCATTACTACAACGCCGACTTCTCTTCGCTCGATGCCGTCCGGCAGCTTTCCGAAAAGATACAGGCGGACCAGAAGCATCTCGATGTGCTGATCAACAATGCGGGCCTTGGCCCGGGATCGCGTCGGTCCCGGCGCGAAAAGAGTATGGACGGCCATGAATTGCGCTTTGCCGTCAATTACCTGGCCCCCTTCCTGCTGACACACCGGTTGATTTCGTTGCTGCGCCGCTCGGCGCCTTCGCGCATCGTCAACGTCGCTTCGGTCGGCCAGCAGGCCATCGACTTTGACGATGTGATGCTCGAAAAAGGCTATGACGGTCTGAGGGCATACATGCAAAGCAAGCTTGCGCAGGTCATGTTTACCTTCGATCTTGCTGCGGACTTGAAAGAGAGCGGGATTATGGTAAACTGCCTTCATCCGGCGTCGCTCATGGACACAAAAATGGTGGTCGATACGGATTACTTCGGGAGCCCGATGAGCACCGTGGATGAGGGGGCGCAGGCCGTGGCGTATCTCGCCGCATCGTCCGATCTCGACGGTGTGACCGGTGAATACTTTGACGGCAAGCAGCGGAGCCGCGCCAATTCCCAGGCCTATGACAAACAGGCGCTGCGGCAGTTGCGGATGTTGAGCGAACAACTGACCCATCTGAGAGACCTTTGAAAATGGAAACCATCAGAATTCTCGGCACCGGCTCACATGTCCCTTCCAAAATACTGACCAATCATGACCTGGTCGCCATGGGACTGGACACCACGGACGAATGGATCGTGAAGCGCACCGGTATAAGGGAAAGAAGAATTGCCGATCCCGATGTCGCCACCTCCGATCTCGGTTATGAAGCGGCTGTCAGGGCATTGGAAATGGCGGCCCTTTCACCCGGACAGATCGATCTGATTGTCGTGGCGACCATTACACCCGACACCTGCTGTCCATCCGCGGCGAACTGGCTCCAGGCAAGGCTGGATGCACCCCGGGCAGTAACCTTTGACGTCACCGCAGCCTGCTCCGGCTTTGTTTTCGGTCTCAATATTGCCCAGCAGTACCTCACAAACCGAACCGTTAAAAATGTGTTGGTCGTTGCCGCAGAGATCATGAGTCGAACCGTGAACTGGAAGGACCGCTCCAGTTGCATTCTCTGGGGAGACGGCGCCGGCGCGGCCGTCTTGGCCCTCGGCAAAGAGGGGCCTGAAGTGCTGTCAACCCACATCCACTCCGATGGTGAGAACGGACAGGATCTGCTTTTGCCCGGCGGCGGATCCAAAACCACGCCTATCAGCCATGAAAGTGTCGAAAAAGGCGTCCATTTTTTGACCCTGATCGAAGCCAACCTCAGTTTTCGGGTGGCGATTCGTTATTTCATGGAATCCATCAAAGAAGCCGCCGAACACAACCATGTTTCCCTCGAAAAAATCGCCTGGATCATCCCTCATCAGGCCAATATTCGAATGTTCCAACACATTTCCAAATCCATGAAAATTCCCTTTGAGAAATTTTATTTGACGCTCGACAAATACGGCAACATGTCATCGGCATCATGCGCCATTGCACTGGATGAAGCCGTTAGAGACGGGAGTATTCAACCGGGTGATTATATCTGTATGCCGGTTTTTGGCGGGGGCTTGACGTGGGGCAGCGCGTTGCTCCGTTGGCATTGAGCGAAAAACATCATATAAGGATTTAATCTGATTCGAATCTTGTGCGTCGGACATGTGACGGCGTAATCACAAAGGAAATGTTCAAAGGAATAAATAATGAGTGGTTCAAATGAAAGCTCTCGCGGTTCGTCCAATCAATTCGATACATCTTCAAAAGAAGCAACAGGAGGCCGCCTATCCACGTTATCCCTGGCGACCCTGGGGGTTGTTTTCGGGGATATTGGAACCAGCCCGATTTATGCGATTCGAGAATGTTTCCATGGCGAATACGGCATTCCGGTAACCCATGAAAACATTCTCGGCGTTCTGTCTCTTATGTTTTGGGCGCTTGTCATGATTGTGAGCTTCAAGTACCTCACCTTTATGCTCAGAGCCGACAACAACGGTGAAGGCGGTGTTCTGGCATTAACGGCGCTCCTAAAAGGGAAAAATACAAGAAAAAGAAAATGGTTCGGCCTCGTGGCGGCCGGTCTTTTCGGGGCATGCCTATTATACGGAGACGGCATGATTACGCCTGCCATCTCGGTGCTCAGCGCTATTGAGGGCATTCGAATCATCACCCCGGTGTTCAAACCGTATATCGTTCCTCTAACCATCGTCATCCTCACCGGGCTGTTTTTTTTGCAAAGTCGCGGCACGGCAAAGATGGGGAGCCTCTTCGGCCCGGTCATGCTGGTATGGTTTTTGGTTCTTGCCGTTCTCGGAATCATCCAGATCGTCGGTAATCCAAAAGTACTGATAGCTGTTCTTCCATGGCATGCCATACTGTTTCTCGCCCGGAACAGGGTACATGGTTTTGTCGTCCTCGGGGCTGTTTTTCTTGTCGCTACAGGGGCCGAAGCGCTATATGCCGATATGGGACATTTCGGGAAGCGTCCCATTCGTCTGACGTGGACCTTCCTGGTATTTCCGGCGCTGGTTCTGAACTATTTCGGACAGGGTGCCTTCCTGATGCTCAAGCCTGAAGCATCCCACCATCCCTTTTATGTGCTTATCCCGGACTGGGCGTTGATCCCCATGGTATTGCTGGCCACGGTCGCCACGATAATCGCCTCCCAAGCCGTCATCACCGGTGCGTTTTCACTCACCCGGCAGGCCATCCAGCTCGGATACCTTCCCCGTCTCAGAGTTTCGCACACCTCGGCGGCTCATATCGGTCAGATCTATATCGCGCCGGTGAACTGGCTGCTCATGATCTGCACGATAGGTCTGGTGATCGGCTTTCATTCATCCAGCAACCTAGCCGCCGCTTATGGCGTGGCCGTTACGTCGACCATGTTGATTACCACAACGCTTTTCTACGTGGTTGCGCGGCACAGATGGGGATGGAGCCGCCTGGCAGCCGGAGCCCTTTCAGGCCTATTTTTCCTGGTCGATATCCCTTTCTTTTGCGCCAACATCATCAAAATTTTTCACGGGGCCTGGTTTCCGCTGGTTATCGCGGCAGCGTTTTTTACCCTGATGTTAATTTGGGAGGAAGGTCGAAATATTCTCGGAAAGCAACTGATGGATCTCTCGCCGTCCATTGAAAGTTTCGGAAAAAGCCTCGAAGAGAATCCACCGCAAAGGGTAAGAGGCCAAGCCGTCTTTCTCACAGGCAACCCCGATAGAATCCCGCAAGCTATCGTGCAAAATGTGGCCCACAACAAAATTTTGCACGCTGAAGTCGCAATTCTTCATTTCAAGACAGAGGATATTCCAAGAGTCCCGAATCTTGAAAAAGTTGAAGCCGAAAAGATTAAGACATTGAGCGGTTTCTACAGAATAACCGCGCATCACG
Organism: uncultured Desulfobacteraceae bacterium; assembly: GCA_964591175.1. Lineage (GTDB taxonomy): Bacteria > Desulfobacterota > Desulfobacteria > Desulfobacterales > UBA11574 > UBA11574. The sequence goes on from CAZQAF010000019.1 coordinate 18,039, forward strand.
GATTCCTGGAAACACCCAAAATAGAGACCATCCTTTCTTTAGCCCGGGAAAAAGGCGTTGACATCAAATCAGAAAATGCCAGTTTCTTCCTTGGAAGAGAGAAGCTGGTTATCGGCGACCAGCCGAAAATGAGGCGGTGGCGGTCAACCCTGTTTATATTCCTTTCCAAAAATTCAATGGATGCCAGTACATTTTTCGGTATACCTTCAGATCAAGTCATTGAAGTGGGCGTTCAGTTTGAGCTTTGAAAGCCGGAAAATAAAAAGCCCCTTATGCCGCTTAAGCATAGGGGCTTTTCTATTGAAAACGGTATATTAATGTCCTTTTATGGGAATGTTTGATGCCTCTATTTTATGTTGTGTTTTATGGTTTGATGCGGAATTTTCCGGGACAGGTTCATTTTTTTGCTTAACCACCGCTTTATCGACGACTACGGCAGACGCAAAGGTCGCTGCAATGATGGCGCTAAGCGCTGCGATTCCGACGAAGGCATGGGCCGGTGGTGCTACAGCAAATGAAAGGACCATAACCGTTGCAACAATTAATGCCAAATTCTTTTGATTTTTCATGGTTGCACCTCCTATCCGTTAACAGGACTAAAACCTGTTTTTAAAAATGCATTGCGAACGTTGTGAATCCGAGTGGCAACCGGCTGGGAGCAAAACGGCGACATCCGGGGAAAATTTTTATCTTGGCCCATAAGATAGTGCCACAAAGTGGTACGTCAAGTTTTTTATTACATAATTTTCCGGAAAAATGAAAGGGGGGGAAACGGATCGAGAACATAAACCAGATGCCAAGCCCCGCCGGCCCGAATATTTTGGGTCATATTCAGGCCGGCACTTTTTGGTTTATGGCTTTAACGGGTTGAAGTTCCCTGCAGCCCCGATGAAACGGGATCTTGGCTTTGCCCCGTCCCGATTGCAGGGTATTGGCGGATGCGACTAAAAGACCTAAAAATGATACACAAGCCGCACGTTGACGCGCTCTCCTTCAGGACGATTTTCAGCCATGGATTCAAAATAGGCATTGATAAAAAAATGTAAATTCTTAGAAAAGTGGTAAACCGCTCCCGGACCGATACCGAAAACTCTTTCCTGGGTCCCGTTAACATCGTTGCCGTTCATCTGAGTATCGGTAATTTGCTTGAGATAATAACCGTTTATACCCAATCGCAACCGGTGAGGCAGGACTTCGTAGGCGGTTGCAAAATTGAGATGGATCGCCTGGCCGGCCTGGGTCTCGGTGGCGCCTTGCGCGACGTACGCCCGGTTGGGATCGTTGTTTTTGGCGTTCCAGAGATAGTGAATCCGGGTGGAGACGGTCCATTTGGGCGTAATAAACAGGGTACCCGCCCAATAAGGGTCAAAGGAAAAAAAGTTGCTGCCGGGATTCAGTTCTCTATTGGGATTGTATTGGCCCGTGGGAAAAATCATCTGAAGCTCGATCCTGTGCATGAAGCGAGGCCCATTGGGACCCATGATGGGGTCCCATTGCAAAAAGGGCCCCACCAGAATATCCCCCAAACCGGTCCCGTTGTCCAGAGGCCCGTTCGCGCCCAACGTCGAAGTAAAATCAATCGAGGCGACAGGTACGATCACATCCAACCCCCATTTCCCGCCCAGCAAAACGGCTTTATCGGACTGGTAGATGAACTGGGACAGGCTGATCCAGGCTTTGAGTTCTTCATCGGCTGAGGCCGGCAACAGCCGGTCTCCGTTGGCATCCTTCAATTCGTCAGAGGTCCAGTACTGAAGGTACTGGGAAAAATAAAATCCCGGCCCTGCCGGCGGACCGCCGTCCAAAAAGCTGGTGAACCCCAGATTCACGGACGGCAAATCATAGGCCTGGACCGGCAAACCAGCCGCCAGCGTCACGATCAGTGCGCATAGAACACCATATGTTTTAGCGAATTTCATCTATCCTTCCTCCTTTTTTCTGATCGATCCAGTGAATATGAATACCGAGATTCCAAAGGGAATGTCGATTCATCAGCGGCTTTTTAGTATCTCGGGCTTTGGAAAATTTTCAAAGACTTTTTCAGCGGCAGCAATCTCTTCATCGGACAGGGCAAAGTCGGTTAATTCATTTGAAAAATATTTATCGTAACCCACCAGATCGATCAGTCCGTGACCGCTAAAATTAAAGAGGATGACTTTTTCCTTACCTTCTTCCTTGGCTTTCAATGCCTCGGCCATCGCCATGGAAATGGCGTGGTTTGTCTCCGGCGCCGGAATGATACCTTCGGTCCTGGCAAAAATCACACCGGCGGCATAGGCATCCAGCTGGGATACGGCCCGGGGTTCGATAATCCCTTCGGCTGCCAGCTGGCTGACCATAGGGGCCATGCCGTGATAGCGGAGACCACCGGCATGTACCGGCGGCGGGACAAAGGCATGTCCCAGACTGTGCATGGGAAGCAGCGGCGTATATCTGGCCGTATCACCGTGATCATAGACAAAAGGCGCCCGGGTCAGTGTGGGGCAGGCTGCGGGTTCCACCGGATAAATATCGATCTCTTTTCCGTTGAGTTTGTCGTAAACAAACGGAAAAGACAGGCCCGCGAAATTGCTCCCGCCGCCGGCACAACCCAATATGATATCCGGATACTCACCGATTTTTTCCATTTGCTTTTTGGCTTCCAATCCGATGATGGTCTGGTGCAACAGCACGTGATTGAGAACACTGCCCAAAGAATACCGCGTCTGGCCGCTGGTATCGGCCACAGCGGCTTCGATGGCCTCGCTGATGGCAATGCCGAGGCTCCCCGGCGTATCCGGATAAGCGGCAAGTATTTCCTGGCCGGCCTTGGTCTCCGGACTGGGACTGGCCACACATTTGGCGCCCCATGTTTCCATCATCGATTTTCGATAGGGTTTTTGATCGAAACTGACCCGCACCATAAAAACCTTGCACTCGATGCCGAACTGGGAACATGCAAATGCCAGCGCACTTCCCCACTGTCCGGCCCCGGTTTCAGTGGTAATTTTCTTGATACCAAAAACCTTATTGTAATACGCCTGGGGCACGGCGGTGTTGGGCTTATGGCTGCCGGGAGGGCTGACGCTTTCGTTCTTATAGTAGATTCTGGCCGGTGTATCCAAATACGCCTCCAGTGAAAGTGCCCGAACCAGGGGTGACGGCCGCCAGATGGTCAATACCTTGAGGATATCTTCGGGGATGTCGATCCATCTTTGGGTGCTGACCTCCTGTTCGATCAGATTCATGGGAAATACCGGGGACAACATGTCGGGCGTCACCGGCTTTCCGTCCGGTCCCAATGGCGGATTCAACTTGATGTCCGCCAGCAAATTATACCATTGCCTTGGAATTTCAGCTTCCGTTAACACAACCTTCCTGATTTTCATGAAAACCTCCTTTTAAAAGAAATAAAAAAAACCGGGGTTATCCGAAGCAGCCCCGGCTTTAAATCAGATGAGCCGCGAGCGCCTTCCGTGAAACCTTCGAAGCTGCTCACAGCCTTTAATGTGTTATCCGCATTCAATCAGGTGATGAGCAAACCTCATGTCATTTGCCACCACCAGCACCATTTTCTGATGATCATCATGCCTCCAATGAATTTTATTCATTGCCGTCGAATTTGCTCATATCCCAACAAAACACCCATTGTCAACACCTAATTGAAGTTGAACCCATTGATTCGGGTATCAACCCTTGACTTAAAATTTCCGGTTAGATATTTTCAACTTTTTCAAACCGTACCCTACAGATGGATTTTTTGAAACCATATCTCAATGAAAACACATACATTAAAATCCGATGCGCTGCTGCTTCTCACATCGGCCATATGGGGATTCGCCTTTGTGGCGCAGCGGGTGGGCATGGATTACGTGGGACCGTTTTTGTTCAACGGCGTTCGGTTTGCTCTGGGCAGTCTCGTTCTATTGCCGCTGGTGCTGAGAAACGGCATTCATCGACGCCCGGGCGCCGGTAATTTACCCCGAACTGAAACCAAAACACCGGTATTCGGCAGCGCGCTGCTGGGAATCTCTATCTTTGCCGCCGCATCCCTGCAACAGGTGGGCCTGGTCTATACCACAGCGGGCAATGCCGGTTTCATCACCGGTCTTTACGTCGTTATCGTACCGATTATCGGTCTTTTCTGGGGCCAGCGTCCCAACATCGGCACCTGGATCGGCGCTTTGCTGGCCGCAATCGGATTGTATTTTTTAAGCGTTAGCCATGGGCTCACCATTTCATACGGCGACCTGCTCGAACTTATCGGCGCTTTTCTCTGGGCCGTGCAAATTCTTATCGTGGGATGGCTTTCACCGAAAGCAGATCCTTTAAAGCTGGCCTTTGTCGAGTTTTCGGTATGTTCTTTTTTAAGCCTCGTTACGGCGTTTATATCGGAAAAAATCGTTTTTCAGAGCCTGGTTCAGGCCGCCATACCCATTTTGTACGGGGGTGTTCTATCCGTAGGCGTCGCTTTCACCCTTCAGGTGGTTGCGCAGCGAAACGCTCATCCGGCTCATGCCGCTATCATTTTTAGTTTGGAATCGGTTTTTGCCGCTTTAGGCGGCTGGTTGCTCCTCAATGAAACCATCAGTCTCCGGGGCCTGACCGGTTGCACCCTTATGCTTTCGGGCATGCTGTTATCTCAGCTTTACGGAATATTGGAAGGTATCTGGACCGCCGGGCTAAAAACGGCCCCGGAAAGCAAACAAACCGAACCGTAAACTACCCGAAAATACACGAAGGCTTAAAAAAATGTATTGAATCTCACAATAAAACAACTATAATGCCTTGATCTTTTTTTAAAGCATCTTCTTATTCAATTACATTATCGGGTTTATTTTTATATTCAGGAGGAAAATTATGAAAGTGTTAGTCAGCGACAACCTTGGAGAAGCCGGCATCAGAATGTTCCAGGATGAAGATGGGCTCGATGTGGACGTCAAGACCGGGCTCTCACCCGAAGAACTTAAAAGCATCATCAAAGATTATGACGCTCTGGTCATTCGAAGTGCGACAAAGGTGACCGAGGATCTTTTGAATGCCGCTACGAAATTGAAAGTGGTGGGTCGCGCCGGGATCGGTCTTGATAACGTCGACATTCCGGCAGCCACCAAGCGGGGTATCATCGTGATGAACACGCCGGGTGGAAATGTCATCACCACCGCCGAACACGCCATTGCCATGATCCTCTCCCTTTCTCGGAATATTCCCGAAGGCACTGCGTCGTTAAAGGCCGGAAGATGGGATAAAAAGAAACTTCAGGGCAGAGAAATATATAATAAGGTCCTCGGCGTCGTCGGTTTCGGAAAAATCGGCTCAATCGTGGCTGATCGGGCCAGGGGTTTGAAAATGCAGGTAATTATTCACGACCCCTTTGTCACGCCGGAACAGATTGAAAAAGCGGGATTCGAAAGCGTAAGCCTTGATGAACTCTACCGGCGTTCCGATTATATCACGATCCATGTCCCCAAACTCAAAAACACCATCGGATTAATCAATAAAGATGCTCTTGACCAAATGAAAGATGGTGTGATGATTGTCAACTGCGCTCGAGGCGGCATCGTGGATGAAGCCGACCTTTATGAAGCCATGCAGTCCGGTAAAGTTGCCGGGGCGGCTTTGGATGTTTTTGAGAACGAACCTCCGGGCGTTTGTCAGCTTTTCGAGTTCGACAACCTCATATGCACCCCCCATCTGGGAGCCTCTACGCAGGAAGCACAAACCAAGGTGGCCGTCGATGTCGCCGGACAGATTATCGATTATTTAAAAAACGGAACCATTATGAATGCGGTCAACGCGCCTTCGGTCACCGGTGATATCCTGATTAAACTCAGGCCCTTATTAACGCTTGCCGATCAAATGGGGAGCCTTCAGGCGCAATTGAACAAAGGCGCCGTTAAGGAAGTGTCCATCGAGTATGCCGGAGATTTTAAAGGGCTTGACTTGTCGCCGGTCTCCATAGCGGTACTAAGGGGGCTGCTGACCCATGTGGTGAAAGACGATGTCAATTTTGTCAATGCACAGGTCCTGGCAAAGGAAAGGGGCATAAAAGTGACCGAAGCAACCAGCGATGATTCCGGAGAATACATCAATCGAATCACCGTCAAGGTTGAGACCACTGAAACCACCAATACCGTGACCGGAACCATTTTCGGCAAAAACGAGTTGAGAATTGTAAAAATCAATAATTTTCGTCTGGAATTGATACCAAACGGACATATTTCGCTGATATACAACCTTGACAAGCCGGGTGCCATCGGAAGTTTTGCAACGCTTCTCGGCAAGCATAACATCAACATCGATCAGATGCAGGTGGGCCAGGAAGAGGCCGGTCAAATGAACATTATTTTTCTTAAAACCAATGTTTCGATTCCTCCGGAGGTCATTGAAGAGATGCACAGGCTGGAACTGGTTAGAACTGTTACGCCGTTGGAGTTTGATGTTTAACCGCAATAGCCGATTGATATATGACGTTTTCTGCCTGCGTTCTTCGCAGGCAGAAAACATTCCGTAACACTAGAAGCCATCTCAAAAATAGGATTTTGGCTCAAGGTCAAGGCGGGACCGAGTTTCAACCCGCAGACATACTAAAGTATTTCGAGGACTTGAAACGAGGTCCCAACACAGAAATCGGGACAAAAGACTTTTTTGAGATGGCTTCTAAAATTTCATACCTTTTTCATATCAGACACCGAATAACATCCAATCAACGCCAGATGACCGAAGATATCAGAAATAAAACCAATATTACCCATGAAGACATCCTGTCCTTAAACTTTATACGGAAACCCGGCGCCTATGTTTTTCGAAAATATCATAAGCAGGGACTGAGATCTCATATTATGGAAGTACTGAGCCCGGAGGATGTCTTAAAACAACATAAAGGAGAAATGGTCAACGGGATACGCATGTTCCCATGGGCCAATCCGATAAAGATTCTCAGAATTTTTAGAACAAAATTTTCTTGCATCGCAGATGTTTTTGACGAGGTCAAAACAATAAAAATCATCGAAAAATATCTTCCGAAAGATTCCTATGCAAAGTCGGATGAATTTATCGCGGATTATATCTTAAATGAAACCAAAGACTTCATCCTTTGCGGTCTTCAGGAATATATCGAGGGCGAGGTGCTGAATCCGTGGGACCCGATTCCTGAAGATCAATTGGCGGATTTTTTAGCACAAACGAATGTGAAAAAACCCGATGAACATTGGGCCGCACCGGAGCAACGGATTCAAAAATTTTATAAAAAAGTTGAACATTTCATCGCCTGCATTAAAAGAATGATTTTGGAAGCCCATTACGTTCCGGATTTTGCGGGCGTGGAAAACCTTTTGATCACCCCGGCCGGAGACATTAAACTCGTAGATATCAACAATATTTCAAAGGTATATTTTACGACGGACATCCGTCTGGATGACAAAGGATACCCGGTGTGCGACAAATCCATTGAAGCCGTCTCGATGCTTGAAAAAGAACTGCTGGGCAAACCCATCGATTACACAGAAAAATTATATCGGATCTTTCTTGACCCGCAACGAATGAAGGATGTAGGTGCGCTGGAGGATAAGTTTCATCTTTCCGCCATCAGCAAGCTGGTTTATCGCTGACCCTGCTATATTTTTGCGAGAGCAAAATTTAGTTGTATAGTCATTGAGCGATTGATATCAAATCGCTTGAAAAGCCTGGCAGTAGTTTAAAAACAGTTGTTTATGCGTGATAGCACTGAAGGAGGCCGATGATGAGTCCCCGTTATCGATTTAACCGAATGGAAATGGCCGGCTCCTTGGGGGATCTGGGAACCTTGCTCCCCATTGCCATCGGAATGATCCTCATCAACGGTTTGAACCCTATGGGCATGTTTTTTTCCATCGGTGTATTTTATATCTTATCCGGCCTGTATTTCGGTGTTACGGTGCCGGTCCAGCCCATGAAAGTCATCGGTGCGTATGCCATCGCAACGTCAATGACGCCGTCTCAGGTTCTGGCGTCGGTGGCCTTAATGGGAGTGTTTCTTTTAATCATCGGCGGGACCAATGCCATCACCGTTATCGGTAAATATACGCCGAAACCGGTGGTCAGAGGCGTTCAGCTTTCAACCGGTACGCTTTTGATGGCTCAAGGTGTCAAGTTCATGATCGGTTCCTCGACTTTTCAGGCCATGCGGCATATGGCGGAACCTTATTTATTGTTTCAGTATGTCGGACCGATACCCATCGGCATCCTTATCGGCGTTACCGGCGGCATTTTAACGCTGTTGCTGCTTGAAAACAAAACATTTCCGGCCGGGCTTGTCGTGGTATCGGCAGGTCTTTTACTGGGATTGGTTTTAGGAACTCACGAAGGGGTCGATCAACTTAAAATCGGCATTTACTTCCCCAAATGGCTGCCCTTGGGACTGCCGGCCGGCGCCGACTTTACTTTTGCGTTTTTTGCCCTGGTGCTTCCTCAACTTCCCATGACTATCGGAAACGCCGTTATCGCCGATGCAGATCTGTCCCATGAATATTTTGGAGATGATTCCAAAAAAGTCACTTACCGTTCTTTGACCCTCAGCATGGCGGTCGCCAATTTTTTAAGTTTCGCGGTGGGCGGAATGCCGCTTTGCCACGGAGCCGGAGGATTGGCGGCGCATTACCGGTTCGGTGCCCGCACCGCCGGTTCTAATTTAATGATCGGAATGTTGTTTCTGGTCTTTGCCCTTTTTCTAGGCGTTCATGCCCTTTCGGTGGTGTACCTTTTGCCCATGGCGATTTTAGGGGTGCTGCTGATCTTTGCCGGGGCCCAACTGGCATTGACCGTCATCGACATAACGGCCAGAAAGGATCTGTTTGTTTCGATGCTGATGTTGGGAATTACGCTGGCTTCAAATCTGGCCATAGGATTTTTGGTGGGTATCGTTGTTGCCTATGCCTTGAAATCCGAAAAGCTGAAAGTATAACATTCGGATCTGTTTCGGATTTCGAGATTCGGATTTTATATAGAAGTGGTTCCTTCAGCCTCTATTAATCCACAGAAGAATAGGTAGCAACAAAATCGCCAGTATAATCATGACGCCCGGAATCGACAGATAGGGCTGATACCACGGTCCGCCTTTAGCGCGCACTTTTTTGACTTCCGACAGAAACCAGTTTCCCACCAGTATGGCCGCCACCAGTGGCGCGATGATTTTTACAATGGTTGTTATCGACGCCACATTTTCCCCCGGTATCGGATTGCCCAGACGGTTTTTTGTTCAGTCATTGGTGTCCTCAAACATCAGATTGATCGTTTCTTTTTTTGCTACCTTATCATAATCTTAAATTCGCAATCAATCCGTAAGCTAAAAAAAGCCATATAAATCCATTGAATTCATCGGGTCTTCTTGATAAAGCTTCATTTAAAAAAAAGAAACTGAACTTAGAAACCGTAACATCCATATGATGGAGGAGAGCTAAATGTCCAAAATGAAATGGAATCGTCCACCGGCGATGCAGATTGATACGAATAAAACCTATACGGCGACAGTCGATACCGACAAAGGGTTGATCGAATTGGAACTCTACGCCCAGCATGCACCAAAAACCGTCAACAATTTTGTGTTCTTGGCCAAACAAGGATTTTATGACGGGGTGTCCTTTCATCGCGTGATTCCCGATTTTATGATCCAGGGCGGAGATCCAACGGGAACGGGCAGCGGTGGTCCGGGCTATCAGTTTGAAGATGAGCTCAAGGAAAATCCTCTGAAACATGAGAGGGGGGTCATTTCCATGGCAAATGCCGGGCCGAACACCAATGGAAGTCAATTCTTTATTACACATTCCCCTCAGGCTCACTTAAATGGAAAACATACTGTATTTGGTAAAGTCGTCAAAGGTTTGAATGTTGTGGATGACATACGGGCAGGTGACACCATGCAACGGGTCACCATTCTCGAAGAATAGACATGTATTTTACTTGGCCATCAAGTGATTGACCGCTCCTTCGAGCCCGTCCAGCGTGAGTTCGAACATGGGAAAAATCTGCTGGATGGCGGTAATCGTCGTCGTCCGGCCCCACAGTTCTGCAGACACCGGGTTCAGCCATACAGAGTAAGGAAACGTTTCGGCTAAGAATTTGAGCTGTTCGATGCTCGGTTTTCCGCTTCTTTCCTCAACATGAATGGAGCCGTCGGCCGCCATCAGCTCATAGGGTGCCATGCTCCCGTCCCCGACCATGATGAGGCGTGTCTGGGAATCAAAGGAATTAAAATCTTCAACCTTAAAAGGCCGGCGGATTCTGGCCGGATCTTCCCAGAGAAAATCATATACCGTGTTGTGAAAAAAATATGTTTTAAGATCCTTGAATTGATCCCGGGCATAGTCAAAAAGCGTCTGGACAACCGGGATAAAAGGATCCATTGACCATCCGCCGTTATCGACGGTTAGTATGACTTTAATACGGTCCTTTAACCGTCTTGAAAAAACGATATCGATTTCACCCCCGTTTTTTGTGGTCTGATAAATGGTTTCATCGATGTCGATCTTATCCCTGGGGCCTACGGGAACCATGTTCCGGAGCCGTTTCAAGGCCTCACCCATCATATCCTGTGTCAAAATGCCCCTTCGGGCATAGTCTTTATATCTTCTCTCCATGGCGACTTTAACGGCGGATTTGTTGCGGGATACACCTCCCACACGCATGCCCTCCGGGTGGTATCCCGAATGACCCACCGGCGATGTGCCGCCGGTTCCGATCCAGGTTCTCCCGCCCTCATGCCTTCCTTTTTGATCCTCAAGCCGTTTTTTGAAATATTCGATCAGCGCTTCCGGAGTCAGATCCACGATATCAGACACATCCATCTCAAGGGCGGCGGCAAGAGATACCGGGTCTTCCAGCCATCCCTCCAGCAGGGCCCTGGTAATCTCATCGAGCACCAGGCCTTCATGGTCAGGCATCTCGGCGTCCTGGAACCGATGGGCAAAGACTTGATCGTAACGATCGAAATGTCGTTCACTTTTGATCAAGATGGCCCGGGCGGCGGTATAGAACGTCTCCATAGAGTTGATGAGTCCCATATCCAGGGCTTTTTGAAGCGTCAAAAAAGAGGTGGGACTGACCGGAACGCCGGCAGTTTTTAATTGGTAGAAAAAATCGATAAACATGGTCGGTGTTAAAATCGGCCGCGGCGGTTTATAGCATCCACAGCTATTTTATAATCTTGACTTTTTTTGAATAATACCCCCAGAAACGGCACATCTTCTTTGAACAGTAAATCGGGATTAAAATCAGGATCGGTCTTAAGCGCCCGGATCCAGTTAATCAGTTCCCGGGTGGCCGGTTTCTTTTCAATGCCGTCAATTTCACGCAGCTTGTAAAATGCAGCCACCGCGTTTTCCATGAGGTGCGTGTCCATATCCGGAAAGTGAACCTGAACGATCTTTCGCATCATTTCCGGATCCGGAAAAGCGATATGATGAAAATTGCACCTTCCCAGAAACGGATCCGAAAGATCCTTTTTGGCATTGGATGTAATGACGATCACCGGACGAAATACGGCCCTGACGGTCCTGTCAATTTCAATGATGTCAAACTCCATCTGGTCCAGAACATCGAGCATATCGTCCTGAAAATCAGTATCAGCCTTGTCGATCTCATCGATCAACAGTACGGTTCTTGCTTTTGACGTAAAGGCCTGGCCGATCTTGCCCATCTTTATATAATCTTCGATGTTGCTAACATCTCGTTTTGAATCGCCGAAGCGGCTGTCATTCAACCGTGTCAGCGTATCGTACTGGTAAAGAGCGTCCACCAGTTTCATGCTCGATTTCACATTGAGCACAATAAGGGGCATGTTCAGACTTTCCGCAACGGCATGGGCCAGCATGGTTTTACCGGTGCCGGGCTCACCTTTGAGCAATAGCGGCATTTCAAGGGCCATGGAGACATTGACGATGTCGGCCAGTTCATCATCCAGAACATACCGGCTGGCACCCATAAATTTTTCAGTTTGATAGTTTACCATTCATCAACCTCTTTGAAAAATGCTGACCCGGCTTACAGCCCGGAGGGAGGATCAGATTTTTATTATCCCACAGAGGGAATTTGCTTGTTTTACAGAGCCATCCCCTGACTCCTGAAATGCGGTACAGGCATGGCCCATCAGGAAAAACACAAATTATCATATCGTCATTAGAGAATTTTTTCAACCCTGTTGGATTAAGAAGTACCTAAAACGCTGGAATAGGCGTGTTTAGCCAGCCACTGGAAGGTATACAAAACGGAACTCGAATAGTGGCAGACCTGAAAATTGCAGGTGGAAAGACACTTCGGGGTGCAGTGCTTTTTTATTTCTGAAATCCTGTCCGGATCAAACTTGGGGCCCGCGTAAATGTTTCCCCAATCTTCATCCGAACCGTATAGCTCGAAACACGGTGCGAAACTGCCGTCCAGCCGGATCACCATGGACATCTTCCCGGCTTGACACGGCCATGGGGCCAGTGTGCCGCGAATAAACTTTTTCATCGCACTAAGATGCGCCACGGAGTTCACCATGACATACCCTTCAAGATTTTTTTCAATCAGCCAGTCGATGAGATCGTCGATGGCCCGGAATTCCGCCGTCGTGATCCAGGAACCATCATGTCGATGCTTGTAATCGTGATATTCGATTTGAGGCGGTTCATTGATATGATAATCCGTTGCAATACCATGGGCATGTGCGATTTCAGTGAGTGTTTTGACATCCTGGGCGTTGCTTTGGGTAATGTTGATGTTAAAAAATGTGATATATTGATGTTTCTTTTCCTGCTGGATCAAATATTCGAACTGAGGTTTTATCCGGTTGAAGTATTTTGGTATTCCCTGATATCGATCGATACCATCCACCGCAAGATTGATAACGGATACGCCGGCCTTGCCGATTTCGTCGATAAATGCCTCGTCCATAAGGATGCCGTTGGTGGGAAGATATACAAAAAATCCATTGTCAACGGCATAGCGAGTCAATTCAATAATAAAATCCTTGCGAACCAGGGGCTCTCCCCCCATATACGCCAGGACCCGGCATCCCGTGGATTTAAGCCATTTTACCGCGTCTCTTGCCATGTCCATGGTCATTCCCGGTATATTTTGCCCCCGGCTATAGCAGTAGTGACAGTTGAGGTTGCAATTAAGATCCGTGTACAGGAATGAAAGAGACGGCCTGAATTGTTGGGGATGAATTTTTGAATTTATGTATGGAACAAACCAGCTTTGATATGCCCTGGTAAAGTTCGAAAGCTGATATTTGCGGCTATGTCGTTTGTGATACCGGTTCATGTGAAGGTTTGAGTGTTGATCGGTTGTCGGGGAACTCCTATGGCGTAATCGCTCGAGCATATTTATACGTCGTTTTTCTCCAAGCAACTCCGGAGGTTGAAAGCAGCAATGAATTTGATTTATCTATATTTATATTGTGTCACTAAATTTAAAATAATCCATAGGGATATGCTCTTATTTTGATAGGAAAACGTCCTGATCCATGGGACTTTATCCTGAAAATTGGTAAAGGATTTTTTCAACCGGCATCGGCACGATTTTCTTCTTCAGGTAAAAGCGGTCGATTTCCGATTAAAATGAATGCCCCTTTAAAGGTGCTTTGAGCAATTGCGGCAAATTGATTTTTCTTGCAATACATCATATCTATGGTATGAAATTAGAAGACATCTCAAAAAAGTCTTTTTGTCCGATATCGGCGTTGAGCCCTCGTCTCAAGTTCTCGACATACTTGAGTATGCCTGCGGGTTGAGTCTTGGCCTCGCCTTGGTCTCGACCGAAAATCCTAATTTTGATAAATCTTATAGTATTAAACGGTAGTGGCAATAGTTAAAAAAGCGAAGTCGGTAAATGTTTGGAATGAATCTTAAACCGAAAAGGAGGTACGAAGAATGAAATCTATCAAGATAGGTGTGGCAATCGTACTGGCACTTCTGATGGTCACCGCGCCGATGGCTGTCGCGGGAACGCTTCAGGATGTTCAGAAAGCCGGATTTGTCAAGGCCGGCGTCAACGGCGGCGTTTTCGGCTTCAGCATGCCGGATGAGAAGGGCGTATGGAAAGGCCTGGACGTGGATACGGCCAAGGCCATCGCAGCCGCGGTATTCGGCGATGCGAACAAGGTCAAATATGTCCCGCTCACTGCCGTCCAGCGCCTGCCCGCCCTTCAGTCCAAAGAAATTGACGTTCTTTGCCGAAATACCACCCAGACCCTGACCCGGACAGCCGCAAACGGTCTGCTTTTCGCTCACGTCAACTTTTACGACGGTCAGGGGTTTTTGGTACCGAAAAAATCGGGCATCACAAGTGACAAGCAACTGTCGGGCGCCACCGTATGTGTCCTGCCCGGAACCACCACGGAAATGAATGCGGCAGACTTTTTTCGAAAAAATGGAATGAAATGGAAGCCGGTGGTCATCGAATCGACCACCGAACTGAGCAAAGCATTTTTTGCCGGTCGCTGCGACGTGCTGACTTCCGATAGATCTCAATTGGCGGCTCAACGGTCTATCGCCCCCAATCCCAAAGACTATGTAATGCTCCCTGCAACGATCTCCAAAGAACCATTGGCGCCGGTGGTACGCCAGGGCGACGATCAGTGGTACGCTATTGTCAACTGGACGGTGATGGCCCTGATACAGGCCGAGGAATACGGCATTACCTCCAAGAATGTCGATGCGATGCTCAAGAGCAAAGATCCCGGAATCCAGCGCTTCCTGGGTGTCTCCCCGGGCCTGGGTAAAGATCTGGGACTGAGTGATAAGTGGGTATACAACATCATTAAACAGGTGGGAAATTACGGTGAAATCTTCGAGCGCAACGTGGGCGTCAATACCCCTCTTGGACTCGAACGCGGCTTGAATGCCCTGTGGACCCACGGCGGCTTGATGTACTCCGCTCCTTTCAAATAATAGATTATATAAAAAAGGTGCCCTTAAAAGGGCACCTTTTTTATCTGTCATTGCCGGACTGTATTGTCTCATGTTTTGAAAATAAACTGACTCTCGGCAGTTAAATATTGTGAACGATACCGCATCTGAAAAAGTGCCATTCTGGCTTGACCCCAAAAAGAGAGCGATCTTTTTTCAGTTCATCACCCTTTGCATGGTGGGGTTACTGGCATATTATCTCATTTCCAACACATTACATAATCTTAAAAAACAAAACATTGCCACGGGATTAGGTTTTCTCCATAAAGCATCTTCTTTTGAAATCGGCGAATCCCTGATCCGTTATTCTGCGGCCAGTACCTACGGCCGAGCCCTCATTGTCGGCGCGTTAAATACCTTATACGTCTCGTTTATCGGTATTATCATCACGATCATACTGGGCACGTTTATCGGCGTGGCCCGGCTTTCAACCAATTGGCTGCTATCTAAACTGGCGGCGATTTTCATTGAAGTGTTCCAGGATATACCGGTGCTTTTGCAGCTGTTTTTCTGGTATTCTCTTTTTTACACAACCCTTCCAACTCCCCGGCATGCCCTTCATCCGCTGCCGGGGCTTTTATTATGCAATCGCGGGGTTACGTTTACCGTTCCAAAGGCTGACCCGGCACATGGTTATATGGCGATAGCCTTTTTGGCCGGCTGTGTTATCGTTTATCTTATCCGCCGGTGGGCAAAAAAACGCCAGGAACAAACCGGACAACTCTTTCCGATATTTCGGGTTTCCGCAGTCATACTGCTCGGGCTTCCTCTGGCAACATGGTGGCTGGCGGGCGCGCCCACCGCATTGAGTGCGCCGAAGCTGGTCGGTTTTAATTTCACCGGCGGCATGACCTTTTCCCCGGAGTTTATTTCCCTGCTGCTGGGACTTGTCCTTTATACGGCCGCATTTGTCGCAGAAGTCGTCAGGGCGGGAATTCAGTCCGTTAGCAAAGGACAAACCGAGGCTGCCATGGCCCTTGGGCTCAGGCCCGGTATGGTGCTCAACCTGGTGATTTTGCCCCAGGCCCTTCGGGTGATCATTCCGCCGCTGACCAGCCAGATGTTGAACCTGACCAAAAACAGCACGTTGGCGGTGGCCATCGGGTATCCGGATTTTGTATCCGTTGCCAACACGACCATCAATCAGACCGGTCAGGCCATCGAGGGGGTGGCCCTGATCATGGTGTTGTACCTTATTTTCAGTTTGCTCACATCGGTCATTATGAACTGGTATAATAAAAAAGCAGCTTTGGTGGAACGATAGCTAAAATCATGGCAAATATTGCAAAACCATCCCGAAAAGAGGAAATTCAACCGCCGGTCGTCCATGTCGGTGTTATCGGCTGGATAAGGTCCAACCTGTTTAACAGCTGGTTCAATTCCGTTTTGACGGTGGTATCGATATTTTTTCTGCTGAAAACCGTTCCGCCTTTTATTCGCTGGGCCTTCATCGACAGCGTATGGAATACCACCGGACAGGCATGTCGCCACGCAACCGGCGCCTGCTGGTCGATTATTCCACATAATTACCGGTTTATCATCTTCGGGTTTTTTCCTTACAATCTTCAGTGGCGGCCCCTTTTGGCCATGATCATGCTCTTTGTCCTGCTTTTTTTCAGCCAGAATCGCAAACACTGGAATAAATCCCTGGCGTATTCCTGGATCGCAGGTCTTGTTATCATGGGCCTGCTCTTAAAGGGCGGTCTTTTCGGACTTAAATCGGTGGACAGCACCCAGTGGGGAGGATTGCTGTTGACACTGCTGCTGTCTGTTTTCGGGCTCACCGCGGCATATCCTCTGGGCGTCGTTCTGGCGCTGGGACGTCAGTCCAAAATGCCTGCCGTAAAAACGCTTTGCATTGTCTACATTGAAATGATCAGAGGGGTTCCGCTTATCAGTCTTTTGTTTATGGCATCGATTATCTTTCCGTTATTCCTGCCTGAAGGGGTTACCATCAACAAGATTCTTAGGGCCCAGATTGCCATTATCATGTTCACCGCCGCTTATATCGCAGAAGTGGTTCGGGGCGGATTGCAGGCGATGGCCCGGGGACAGTATGAGGCGGCCGAATCTTTGGGACTGAACTATTATCTGACCATGCGCCGGATTATTTTGCCCCAGGCACTCAAAATCGTTATCCCGCCGACCGTCAGCATTCTCATATCCGCCTTCAAAGACACCTCCCTGGTGGTGATCATTGCGCTGTACGATTTACTCAAAACCACCCAAACGGTCCTTTCCAACCCGGAGTGGATGGGATTCAGCAGAGAAGCCTATCTTTTTGTGGCCATTATTTACTTTTTGGGTTGTTTTTCCATGTCGAATTACAGTAGAAAGCTGGAAAAAGAATTATCAAGGGGAAATTAAGTTCTTATGGACAAAGAATCCTCAGCCATTTCGGAACAAAGCCTGCCCGATGAACTCATCATAGAGATCATCGATATGCATAAATGGTTCGGTGACTTTCATGTCCTTCAGGGGATCAATCTCACCGTACATAAACAGGAACGCATCGTCATTTGCGGCCCTTCAGGATCCGGGAAATCGACGCTCATCCGCTGCATCAACCGTCTGGAAGAACACCAGCGGGGACGCATCGTGGTGAATGGCATTGAACTGACCAGCAATATCAAAAATATCGAAAAAATTCGTATGGAAGTCGGCATGGTATTCCAGCATTTCAATCTCTTTCCCCACCTGAGTATCCTAGAAAACCTGACTTTAGGTCCCATATGGGTGAGAAAAACGCCGAAGAAAGAAGCCGAAGAGAACGCCATGTATTACCTGGAAAAGGTGCATATTGCCGAACAGGCCCAAAAATATCCCGGTCAATTGTCCGGCGGCCAGCAGCAGCGGGTCGCCATTGCCAGGAGTCTATGCATGAATCCAAAAGTCATGCTTTTTGATGAACCCACCTCCGCCCTGGATCCTGAAATGATCAAGGAGGTCTTAGACGTTATGATCGATCTGGCCAAAGAAGGGATGACCATGATCGTGGTCACCCATGAAATGGGGTTCGCCAAGAGTGTGGCCCACCGGGTCCTTTTTATGGATTTCGGCCAGATCGTCGAAGGAAACACCCCCGAAGAATTTTTCGAAAACCCCCAGCATGACCGAACCAAACTTTTTCTCAGCCAGATTTTATAATAGAAACCATTTCAAAACTTTTCTTTTCTTTGTTGCTTATTCAGTCTATTTTGACCCGTTCGACGAGTTCGAGAGAAGATGCCAAAATTTTATTCTTGAACCTGAACTTGAGAGCGGCTGTCAGCATTTCGGTATGGACGACCCGGTTCATTTTAGCCAGAACCGCAAGGGCGGCAAGGGCCCAGTCATCGGATTTTATTTTTTGTGATTTAAAGTCGGCGGTATGGATCTTTGCCTTACAGGAAGGAACCGCAACCCCGGGGGCCTGGATAACCAGGGCGGTGTTGTCCAGGGAATCAAAAACAGCCTTTCGCCGCGCCACCCCTTCCCGGCTCAAGGCCAACACGACATCCGGCCGGCGGATGCCCGTGTAACCGATCTTGTCGGGAGAGAAAATGACTTCCGTGATGGAGGGTCCTCTGAGCACGGTAATGTTGTACTCGTTTTTCTGGGTGGTTTGAAGCCCGGCGAAAAGGCCTGCCAGGCACAAAATCTCTCCGGCGGTGATAATCCGCTGACCGGCGCTGCCCAGAATCATCACGTCCTTTCTTTGTCGCTCAGGGGGATCAAATTGCGCTTCAATCTTCTTGGGAGGCGGAACCGGCCGCAATTCGGACGCCAGATTCCTGTAATGGCGGCCGTATTCTTCCCTTTGATTTTCAGGAATCGGGGCCTTGACCGACGGCATTTGAGCAAGGGATTCTTCGATGATCTGCGGCGTCAGCCGGTTTCGTTTTGTGTAGCGTCCCGGACATATCCCCCAAATATCGAGAATTGAAAACCCTTCGAAGCGAACGGCACTTTCAATTTCTTTGGAAAGATTTTTCGCATAACTCGAGCATCGCTGAGCATAGGCGGCGCCTGCCGATGTCGCCACCCGGCAGACATCGAGAGGGCGTTCCAGTTGGTTGAGAAAACCGGATCCCACCCGGGCGGTGTCGGGGGTGGTTGCCGAAAACTGGCCGCCGGTCATTCCGAAATTGAAGTTGTTCAAAACCAGCAGGGTCACATCGAGATTGCGCCGGCATGCGGAAAGCACATGGGCGCCGCCGATGCCCAGTCCACCGTCTCCCATGGTCACGATGACGTTCAGTTCCGGCCGGGCCATTTTCAAACCCGTGGCGTAGGTCAATGCCCTGCCGTGCAGGCCGTGGAAGGCATGGGTGTTGAAAAAAGTATCGAAAAGACCGGAACACCCGATGTCGCTGACGATCACAAGATCCTCCCCTTTAAGCCCCATATCCAAAAGAGCCCGGTCAAGTGCCCGGGTTATACGGTCGTGGGAACACCCGGGACAGAAAACCGGGGGTCTGTCGGCATTGAGTAAACTATGCATGGTCTATGGCCTCCATGATCTGCTGCGGAGATATCAGCCGGCCGTCCATCCGCCCCAAAAAATCGACGGTCTTATCCGGCAGGATTCGCTGTATTTCCCTGACATACTGGCCAAGATTCATCTCCGCCACCACCACCCGTTGAACATGTTCGGCTTTTTCCCGGATCAGTGCTTCAGGAACCGGCCAGAGGGTTTTTTGAATCAGAAGGGAAACCGGTTTGCCGCTGTGTTTTTTTTCACGATACACGTCACGGGCCGCCCGGGCCGTAATTCCATAGGTCAAAACCAGCGTATCCGCTTCTTCTTCGGGATAGAATTCGTGGAAACTGAACCGTTTTACGGCTGAGTGCAGCTTGTTGCCGAGCCGATCCTGGATCCGGGCGATTTCAGCGGAATCGGTGGTGATGTAGCCGTCGGCCCCGTGGGTCGAAGACGTCTGGCGAACGATCACATCGCCGCCGATGGGTAAAAAATAAGGCGCGCTGTTATCCGAGGGCGCTTCAAACGGCATAAACGGCTTCCCGTCCGGCGGCCCCGGGCGTTGATAAATCTCCGGGAGGTCAATGGCATCCAGATCCACATTTTCCCGGGTCATGGCAATCTCTTTGTTGGAGGCGATAAAGACCGGGCACCGGAATTCTTCGGCGAGGTTAAAGGCATTGACGGTGAGAAAGTAGCAGTCTCCGACATCCACAGGCGCCAGTACAATGACCGGCAATCCCGCGCTGTTTCCCCATCGCAAAAACTGGATATCGCCGTCAGCCCCCCGGGTGGCCGAACCGGTGGAAGGACCCAGCCGTTGGACATCCACAATGACAATGGGAATTTCACTGCCGATGGCAAAGGATATATGCTCGCTGTACAGGCTGATACCCGGTCCCGAGGTGGCGGTCATGACCTTCATCCCCCCCATGGAGGCTCCCAAACAATACCCCATGGAAGCGATTTCGTCTTCCCCCTGAAGGCAGACGCCACCCAGCGGCGGCAGCAGTTTGAGCATGGTGTTGAAGATGGTTGTCGCCGGCGTGATGGGATACCCGGCAAAAAAACGGCATCCGGAAGCCACCGCTCCCCAGGCCACGGCTTCATTTCCTTCCATGAGGCTAAATCCCATTTTAATCCTCCCAAAAGCAAGCTAAGGTTTGATATCAACCCATAAACGATAATTAGGACGCCGTCTTCCGACGAATGGAAATTATTTTCACATCCTTAACCGGTTTGCTTTGCGAATCGACTTTGACCGCCCCGATCTTGTCTGCCACATCCATCCCCTTGACCACCTTCCCGAACACGGTATGTTTGCCGGTGAGCCAGTCCGTGTCCACCAGATTAATGAAAAACTGTGAGCCGTTGGTATTGGGGCCTGCATTGGCCATGGCCAGAGACCCTCGAACCGGCGCATGCTTTGATCCATTTTCAGAATAGACATAGCCCATATTTTCGTAAGCTTCCATAAGGGTCAGGCTTTCGAGCCTGGCGTCAACTTCATCTTTTTTTTGATCGAGCTCTTTTTGCGAATTGATATTCATTTTTCGAAACAGCGGTATGAGCAGGTTTCGCTGAAACTCCTCTTCGCTGCGAATCGTCAAAAATCGATGCGGCCCTTTTTGAGGATCATATGCTTTTATCTTATCCAACCCCAAGGCTTTGGCATCGATTTCATCGTCAAAGACATACCCGGGGCCTCCCCGTCCATTACCCAGCGGGCAGCCGCCTTGGATCATGAAATTCCTGATCACCCGGTGAAAAATAAGACCGTCGTAAAAGGGCCGTTTCACCTTTTTTCCGGTCTTGCTGTCTACAAATTCCTTGGTGCCTTCGGCCAGACCGATAAAATTGGCGACGGTCTTCGGCGCTTCGTCCTGAAACAGTTCCACCTCAATATCCCCAAGTGTTGTTTGAATGACATACACGGGATTCTCCTTTTGTCTTTTTTCAGCGGTCCATCCGATTCCCGCAGTTAATATACACAGCATCATTGTGCCTGTCAGAATAATATTTCGCATTTGATAAAAATCCTTTCCCTAAAAAACTTAAAAAAATGGTGCGTGAATCACGCAGTGATGTGGATGAATATCAAGATCGTTTTAAAGAGTCTATCAAAAAATGATTCCAATTCGTGTGGGTTTTGAAAAAGCACGATATCACGATATGGTGATATATTTACAGATGCATTTTCGTTGAATTGGAAAGATGTGCGGGTGAACATTTACAGGGCAGGTCTATTCAGGCGTTGATTTGGGTTTATCCGAACCTTTTTTCAATTTTTCTTCCAGTTCGGCAAAAAGGGCTTGTTGCTTTTTGGCCTGCTTCACTTGAAACGATTCGATCTCTTTAGAAAAATCTTTTCTTGAATCCTTAAATTTTTTAAGGGCGTCTTCGAGTTTGTCTTCCTTTTTATCCTTTGGAATTTCTTCTATTTTTAAATGGTCTTTGATAAAAAAATGATTTTCGTAGGCGCCTTCAATTACATCGACGATTCCCATATCCTTTAATTTTTTGCATATCAAGTTGCCTTGTTCCAAAGAAACAGATAGGACTCGACAAATTTCGTCAATGGAAGGATGTCTTGAATTTTGATGTGTGAATATCCTGATCGCCGCCACCACAAGATGGGCATTTTCATATACATCTGAATGTTGCATAATAACTTGATTCGAGTGTTCCGCCTATTTCAGGTTAAAAATCCAATGTCGGAAAAGATATCGTCGTTGTGCTTCTTGACAATAAATGTTTACAAGAGTAACATTTATTGCCAAATTGTCAAGTTGCAATCTGTACACGCGGAACGGGACATTGCATGCCCTGGCACTCCATCGCAAAACCATCTTAATAGCAGCCTGATCGATTCAAAATCAGATTGGGCGTTATCCGTTATGGCCATTCATTTGCCAAACGGAGAATAAAACACTCACAATTGAGTGTAACGGCTCAATTGAAGTAAAACATTCACAGGAGGGGAACATGACCGAAATCATTGAAGTCAAAGCAAGAGAAATTCTCGATTCCAGAGGCAATCCCACTATTGAATCCGACGTCTATGTTTCCTGTGGCGCTGTTGGCCGCGCTGCAGTCCCTTCCGGCGCTTCTACAGGAAAACGAGAAGCTTTGGAGCTTCGTGACAAGCGATCAAAGAGATTCGGCGGCAAAGGCGTTGTCACGGCCGTCAAGAACGTGATGGATAAAATTGCGCCTGCCGTTCGCGGCATGGATGCCGCGGATCAAATCGCATTGGACAATGCCATGATTAAACTTGACGGTACCGCCAACAAATCGAGTCTCGGAGCAAACGCCATCCTCAGCGTATCCATGGCGGCGGCCAGGGCCGCGGCACAGGCCTTTGGAATGCCCCTTTACAGATACCTGGGTGGCATCAATGCCAGACGACTGCCCCTCCCCATGATGAACGTCATCAACGGCGGCGCTCATGCCGCCAACAACCTGGACATTCAAGAATTTATGATCGTGCCCGTGGGTGCCAAATCCATTACCCAGGCTGTCCAGATGGCGGCGGAAACCTTTCACAGCTTAAAAAAGATACTCAAAAAGAAAAATCTCAGTACCGCCGTGGGAGATGAAGGCGGCTTTGCCCCGGATTTCGCTTCCCATGAAGAAGCTGTCCAATTTATCATCAGCGCCATCGAATCCGCAGGTTATACCCCGGGTAAAGATATCGGGTTGGCACTGGATCCAGCGGCCAGCGAGTTTTACCAAAAAGGAAAGTATGTCCTTCGATCTGAAAACAAGAAATTGACTGCTGAAGCGATGATTGACTATTATCAGAATCTTGTCGATAAATACCCGATTCTTTCCATCGAAGACGGCCTGGCTGAACAGGATTGGAAGGGCTGGGCCTTAATGACCGATCGGTTGGAAGGTTCCATCCAGATTGTCGGCGATGATATCTTTGTCACGAACCCCAAGATATTTAACAAAGGCATCGAAAGCGGCATTGCCAATTCCATCTTGATCAAATTGAACCAAATCGGAACGGTCACCGAAACCCTCGATACCATCGAGCTGGCAAAACAGGCCGGATACACCACCGTTATATCTCACAGATCCGGCGAAACAGAAGATAGCTTTATTTCAGATTTTGTAGTGGGCGTCAGCGGTGGTCAGATAAAAACCGGTTCCATGTCCAGAAGCGATCGGATATCCAAATACAACCAGTTGATGCGGATTGAAGAAGAACTCGGAGAAGCCGCCGTTTTTGAAGATGCGTTACTGTAGAGGAGTTTTGCAAAGATCTCGTGTAAAAATTTCAAAAAAGGCGGTGGCAGTATACGTTGGGATGCATTATTTTTTAAAAAAATCATGGGCTGTTTTTTTCTGTTTCGCAATACTGGCGTTCGGCCATACCGCTCTGAATGCCTACGTGCTGCCCGGACCTTATCTTCTGGACCAAATGACCCAGCATCTCGGGAGCGGCGATCGGCTTCTGGTCACCCAAAAACTGTTGGTTTATGATAATGATTCGGAAACCGGTCTGGCTGAATTTAATGAAACCTTAAAGTTCGTCTTTCCCGGAACGTTTCGTTCAGACATTGATTCAAAAAAGATTCAAAGGATTCACGTCTTGTCCAAAGACGGTGTTATAACAGTTGTTGACGGAAAAATATCCGACGAATCCGATAATCCCTATGATCGTTATACGGATCTTCTCCTTTTCAGATCCAATAACTCTCTTCAGAAACAACTATTGGATTTAGGTGTGAACGTTCAGATTTCGAGTCTCGGACGATTTCAGGACAAAATGGCATATGTTGTAGGCGCCCAATATCCCAATGAAGACACACCGCAAGTATGGTTGGATAAAAATACCTTCCGTCCTATCCGATGGATCATGACACGCCGGCCCACACAACGCCTGGAAGTGTTGTATCGCAACTGGCAGGAATCGAATCATGCCTGGTATCCCATGCATATCGAGTTTTTTTTCAACGGTAGTCTGGTCCGTGAGATTTACGCACAGGACATCAAGGTGAACCCTAGTTTCCCGGCCGACATCTTTGACATCCAACAACTTAAATCACAATATCCACAACAGGCGCTTTCTGAACCCGAAAAAGGGGCCAAAGAGGGTATGGATGAAGTTCAAAAAACCATCGAGGAGTTCAAGAAAATATATAAATAGTAAATCATCTTCGAATTGCAACATTCTGAGAAAAAGGGTGCGATATGGATCATAAGACAAAATTTATATTTATCACCGGCGGCGTGCTGTCATCTTTGGGCAAAGGACTGGCTTCCGCAGCCATCGGAGCGTTGCTTGAAAGCCGGGGACTTACCGTAACCATTCAGAAACTCGACCCATATATCAATGTCGATCCCGGAACCATGAACCCTTTCCAGCATGGAGAAGTATATGTCACGGATGATGGGGCGGAAACAGATCTGGATCTCGGTCATTACGAACGTTTTACCCATGCTGGATTGAACCGGGATAACAACTTCACCTCCGGGAAAATATACTACTCGGTCATCACCAAAGAGCGGCGAGGAGACTACCTTGGCGGAACGGTTCAGGTGATTCCCCATATCACCGACGAAATTAAAAGAAGCATCAAACTGGTGGCGGATTCCGTAGATATCGTCATCGTTGAAATCGGCGGAACCGTCGGTGATATAGAAAGTCTTCCATTTCTGGAAGCGATCCGGCAATTCAGGGCGGATGTCGGTAAGGAAAACGCCTTGTATATCCATCTCACCCTGGTCCCTTATATCAATACCGCCGGAGAAGTGAAGACAAAACCAACCCAACACAGCGTAAAAGAGTTACGCAGTATCGGTATTCAGCCGGATATCCTTCTCTGCCGGACCAATAAATATCTGCCCAAAGAAATCAAGGCAAAGATCGCCCTGTTTTGCAACGTCAACGTCGACGAAGTCATCACGGCAAAAGATGTGGAATGCATTTATGAAGTTCCCCTGGTATTCCACAAAGAGGGCCTGGACCAGAAAATTGTGGAAAAGCTGAACATCTGGACCCGGGCGCCCAAACTCGATGACTGGGAGGACATCGTCAGACGCCTTAAAGAGCCTTCATCGGAAGTGACCATCGCCATTGTCGGAAAATACGTCGATTTAACGGAATCTTATAAGAGTTTGAATGAGGCCCTTCGTCACGGGGGAATACCCAATGATTGCCGTGTGAATCTTAAATTTGTTGATTCTGAAAAGATCGAGCACAACAATTGCGCGGAATTTTTAAAAGATGTTGACGGCATCCTGATCCCCGGCGGCTTTGGGTCCCGCGGCATCGAAGGCAAGATTTGCGCAGCCCGGTACGCCAGAGAAAACAAAGTGCCGTATTTCGGCATCTGTCTCGGCATGCAGATTGCCGTCATAGAATTTGCGCGCCACGCAGCAGACCTTTCCAATGCCCACAGCCAGGAGTTCGATAAAAATACGCCGTATCCGGTGATATATCTGATGACAAAATGGTATGATGAGAAAACCGGAACCGTTCAGAGAAGGGACATCACGTCAGATAAGGGTGGAACCATGCGCCTTGGCGCTTACCCGTGTATGATCAAAGAAGGCACGCTTGCCCGCAAAGCTTACCGTGTTTCGGACATTTCCGAGCGCCATCGCCACCGGTATGAGTTCAACAATGCGTTTATGGACCGGCTTGAAGAAAAAGGGCTGGTCATCAGCGGAACCTCGCCGGACGCTGAACTGGTGGAAATTGTCGAAATCAAGGATCATCCGTGGTTTCTCGGGTGTCAATTCCATCCTGAATTCAAATCCCGCCCCAGGGATCCTCACCCCTTGTTCAGGGAATTTATCCGCGCGTCGCTGGCCTATTCCAAGCAAAAATGAGTGTTCAGTGTTCAGGGGTTCAGAGTTCAGCAAGGACAATTATAGGGAATACTATGAGCAAATCTGAATACTGAACGCTGAACACTCAAACGTTAAATATCCAATGCCCGGTTCAAACTCCCCTGCCGATACCCCTCAAGATCCACCGCTACATGGGCGAAACCGATTTTTCTCAATTCCTTT
>CAZQAF010000019.1:44532-45686 GCA_964591175.1 uncultured Desulfobacteraceae bacterium
ATACCCCTCAAGATCCACCGCTACATGGGCGAAACCGATTTTTCTCAATTCCTTTACGATGGCCGCTCTTGTTTTTCGATGGATGAGCCTTTCAATATCCGCGGTCTCGACCTCTATTCTGGCCACCTTGCCGTGCATTCTCACACGGCATCCGATAAAACCGAGACGAAACAGAACCTGTTCGGCCTGGTCCACCATTTTAAGGTCTTTTTCGGTAATGGATGTGCCGTAAGGGATTCTGCTGGCAAGACATGCCATGGCCGGCTTGTCCCAGGTAATAAGGTTCACCTGCTTTGAAAGCCGGCGAATGTCGTTTTTGGTCAGTTTTGCCTCCACCATCGGCGCCTTGATTCCCAATTCTTGCGCTGCGGCGAATCCGGGCCGGTAATCGTATAAATCATCGATATTTGCGCCATGGGCCACATGCCGAATCCCCCTATCGCCTGCAATTTCCAATAATTCTACCATAAGGCTTTTTTTGCATAGGTAGCACCGGTCTTTGGTGTTAATTGTAAAGTCGGCCCGAAGCATTATTTTCGATTGAAGGACCAGATGCTCAACGCCCAGGGTTGTCGCAAAATCGCAGGCCTCGCGGGTTTCCCGCTCCGGATGAATCGGAGACGATGCGGTTACGGCAATAAGATTCGTATGCAGCGCCTCGCGGGCCATGGCCAGCAAAAATGAACTGTCAACGCCGCCGGAAAAAGCCACCAGCAAAGACCCATAACCTTTTAAAATGGAGAGAAGTCGATCCCGCTTTTCTGTTAAGCGATTCATATTCAAAATAATACCCGGTTGAGCGTTTCAAATTATTAAAATTCAAATTGCCAGAATACTATAATATTGTTAAATTAACCATTTCAAAAATCTGAAACACTCTGCTTAGTTAAAAAAATGTTTACAAAACTTATGATTTCATATATACAAACTTATTCCTATATACGTAACATAAGTTACTTTTCATTCGCAACGCCACAAACAATTTCAAAGAGGTTTTTTATGGGAAAAAACAGTCTGGTTCAATCAACAACCAAAGGGAAAAAGAAAGCCGCCAAGAAAAAAACCGCGAAAAAGTCAGCCGCCAAAGCCGCCCCTAAGGCCAAGGCTGCCGCAAAAGCCAAACCCGCCCCGAAGCCCAAACCTGCTGCAAAAGC
>CAZQAF010000020.1:0-44250 GCA_964591175.1 uncultured Desulfobacteraceae bacterium
GCATCGGGATGGAGAACGGGAAAATATCTGATTCTCAAAAAAATCATCGCGATAACGATGAAAACAGATGCAATATAAAGAAAAAGATTGTACATGTTTTTTTTGAGAGATAAACTTTTCTATCATATTCGTTATGAAGGAGAAATATTAGAATTTTATGAGAATAAAGTATAAATTCTGTTAAATCTTAAACGCACGAGAGCCAGGGTTAAGCTTTTTGTTTCACCGGGCTATTGTTCCAGTTCCACTTCCAAATTAGTGCAAAATCCTTAAGTTCCGTCCATGAGCCGGATAAAATAGATGATTGAAACCTTATGGAATGTATTGAATTACTTCGGTTTGAAAAATGACGGATATGCCGTGTATTTGACTGCTGCGACTGACCTGGTCTTTACATTGAGAGGAAATTGCATGATCGATGTGTTTGACCTCAAGACGTTAAAGCAAATCGCCTATCTTGATTTTGATCCTTCACATGCCACCATGCTGGCATCCGCCTTCCGGTCGCCGCTGATCGGTTTGCCTTTTTCGTCACAATTCCGAAAGCGTTTCGAAGCGGATCTTTTACCATTCAAGGATCTTCGATCAATGCATGAGGTAGGATTTCTCGTCGAAACCGAATACAGAAACAAAGGAAATAAAGGGATCTGGAATTTGGATGAATTGATGATGGCCATTGCTTTTGAAACGGCTTTTGAGACTAGGATCCAGGACTTTACCATCAAACCCACCGGTGATACGACACGTTATTATCAAAAAAAATTCAATGCAAAAGCAAGTCATCCATCCAGAAGCGATCTGATAATGACCGTTCATTTAAAAACAGGCAGAAAAACGCTGCAGCACATCAGAATGATTGAAAAAGGGGGAAAGACCGTTTTTTTCAGGGTTAAAGGCGTGCCGGATTGAAAAGCACTACCGGCGGATCAGCGGACCGGTAAAAACAACGAAAACGTACTTCCCTTTCCGGGAGCGCTTTCAACGGATACACGGCCGCCATGAGCATGGGCGATGTGTTTTACAATGGCAAGCCCCAGGCCCGTCCCCCCGAGTTCTCTGCTGCGGGCCTTATCGACCCGGTAGAATCTTTCAAACAGGCGGGACAAATGTTCCTTTGGAATCCCGATGCCATAGTCCTGAACGCTGATTCGCAGTTCCTGGTCTTTTAAGGTTGCCGATATTTTAATATCACTTTTCTCGCAGCTGTAGTTGATGGCATTATCCAGAATATTTACCAACGCCTGAATCATCAACCTGGCATCAAGGCTGACCGAAATGTCTTCCGGACATACAAGGTCAACGGTGATGTTTTTGGTTGCCATCTTTTCCCGACATGTCTGAATGGCCTGCAGAATCACACTTTTTACGGCGCTATCTTCAAGACGAATTTCACTGGTTTCATCCTGCCGCTCTATTTTGGAAAGCTTCATCAAATTTTCGATAATGGCCGTGAGTCGATCCACATGCTTTTCAATAATGGATAAAAAGTGTTGGGTTTCCTTTGGATCGACGTCTTCACCGGTTCTAAGCGTTTCTACATATCCCTTGATGGCTGTCAGCGGTGTTTTGAGTTCATGGGAAACATTGCCGGCAAAATCTTTTCTGATGTTTTCAAGTTTTCGAAGATGGGTCACATCGTTCATTACGACCAGAATGCCGCGTCGTTGACCGGCAGCATCTTCCAGGGGCGTATTGTGTATGTTCAATATTCGTTCACCCCTTTGGTAAAGGGTAATATCTTCTTCAAGATTTTCTTTGCTGGAAAGGGCCCTATCGACAAACTTTTGGAGATCCGGATTTCGGATGGCCTCCGGAATACTTCGATTCAGCAGGTTCTGCGGCAGGTCTTCAAAAAATTTTGCCCCTGCCTTGTTGATGCTGATAATCCGTTCATCCATATCTACCGCAATGACGCCTTCGGCCATGCTCGACAAAACCGCCGTCAGTTCATTCTTCTGACGAACAATGGTATTGAGGCGGTCTTCGAGTTGGACGGCCATTTGATTCAATGCTTCGATGAGACTGTCGATTTCAACCAGATCCGTCCCCGGCATCCGGTAGGACAAATTCCCCTGGGCAAAAAAATCCGCACCTTTTTTTAATTTTTCAATGGGACGGCTGATGCGCTGGGACACAAAAAGGCTGATTCCTGCCGCAAGCAAAGCAATGAAAAGCCCGCCAAGCCCAATTCTTATCTGTATCGACTTCAGCGCCTGATCAATAGCGGTAACCGGCAGCGCCGCCCGAACCACGGCAATCAACTTGTCTTTGTTTTCTAACCCAACGGCAACATACATCATCCGTTTCTGGAGGGTCATGCTGTAACGAATGGATTTACCAGCGCCCCCCTTTCGCACCGCAATGACCTCGGGTCTTGATGAATGGTTGTCCATAACCGCCGGATTTTCATTGGAATCACCGATAACGCGCCCCGACGGTAGGATAACGGTAAACCGGGTGGCCGAAGACACTCCCACTTCTTTGCAGACGGCATCGACCACACGGGGATCCAGGGGCCCGATGAATTGGGCCATTTGACTTTTCAATAAGCGCGCTCGGGCCATCAAATCGGCAGCCGTCTGCGCCAGATAAAAATGCCGGATCGAGCGCGATGCAAACCAGGTGACGGCAATCAAAGATATCAGCGTGATCAGAAGATATGAAGGGAATAAATGCCTGAGCAGGCGTTTCTTTTTTTTCATGGCGTTTCCTTAAATTGATATCAGAAACCTCTGCCGGTATCAACGATTCGAGAATTGAAGTAACCGGAGTGAAACGGTAACGTAGACCCTATGAATACACGCAGTTGACAATACCATATTATTAGCGCTTTGTTAATACAATATAAAAAGCAATGTTTTTGTTATCAAACAATTAGCGCGGTGTTAGATTTCGGTAAGTGATGTCTTTTTTAACAAAAAAGAAAGGAAGCGAGGGTGACACTTTTCATTGAATGCGCGTCAAAAAGCCCGCGCTATAGAAGATCTTGAAGTCAGATAGTATAACCAATCGGCGCATAGACTGCCGAAAACTTTGGCCGGAATGAACCCTCGCCATCGAAATTCACTTGAATGACAATTGTTTAAATGATATTATATTTAAGTCTATTCAATTTAAAGGGTACATCATTAGAGCAGTCATATATAAAAACCATGAGATCCGGAACGCCGATTTTAAAAACCCTGTCTTTGCCTTTCAATATTTGTACTGCCGCCTTTAAAGCATTCCACAAAGATAATTGTTTTACCCTTTCTTCATCCATCTCATTTATTTTTCTTTTTTCTATTATTCCCTTTTCGACCCTCAGTCTCTTTGTTTTTAATGCCATACAGCGAACGATTTTTTCAGGGGAAACCTGGACAAATAAGCTTACCGAGATGATTGCCAGCGAATTGATCCATGTCATTCCCTTTGTTACCATAAAATGGGTCAAAACCTACATTATAAACCCCAGGGCATATGGATCATTTACAATGTTCAGCTTTCTGCTGCTGCCGATAATCAGCGGGTTTATCTTTCACGAACTCGAAATATCCTATCGTAGAATATTCAAGCTCCCGGGCCGGCATCTTCTCCTGAGCCAGGTCTTTTATTCAATTACCAGCATATTTGCAGTTCTTCTTCTTTACACGTCAAATTTTCTCTGGCTGATCATTTCATCTACAGCATCGAGCATCCGTTCTATTCTGATTACCAATTCTTACTTAAAAGACGTATTGACCTTCACGTCCAGCCATTTATCCTCTATCCTTACGGATGTGGTTTCCATTGCTGTGCTCATTATATTTTTTCTTGTCACGGTTAAAATATTTTTAAACATCAGGATTGAAATGAAATACAGGCTTTTTTCGGCAGTCCTATTTTCTGCCTTATGGATATTTGCAAGAGGATTGTTTAAACTGTATTTGTTCCATATTTCCCGAGTGAACCTTCTCTATGGCTCTTTGAGTTCGGTCATCGTCATATTATTGTGGATTTATTATTCCTCGGCCGCCCTGCTTTATTCAGTGGAGGTGATGCATGTGCTTCACTCCGGTCAATTCAAACGCTGATGCTCTTTCTCATTTCGTAATCGATTAGAAGTGGTTTCCCTTACAAGCTTTCCTTAAATCGATACCCGACCCCTCGAACGGTCTCGATGTATCGTCCGGCTGAACCGAGTTTTTTTCTGAGCCCCACAATCTGAACATCGACGCTGCGATCCGTGACCGGATAATCATCGCCCCGAACGGCATCCACGATTTGTGTCCGAGTGAACACCCATCCGGGTCGGCGGACCAGGTAATAAAGGACCTGAAACTCGGTATAGGTCAGGGTCACCGGTGTTTCCCCCACGAGAACCTCGCGGCGCCCGGGGTGGATGACCAGATTATGAATCTGAATCACGGTGGTGTCCTTGGGTTTCTCTTCTTTCGCTCTGCGGATGACCGCTTTGATCCTGGCCAAAAGCACCCTGGGGCTGAAAGGTTTGGTAATATAGTCGTCGGCGCCCAGTTCAAGACCGGTGACAATATCCGCCTCACTCCCTTTTGCCGTCAGCATCACGATAAAGATATTTTGGGTCCGGGGATTGTTTTTCAGGCGCCGCGCCACCTCGAGGCCGTCTATTCCCGGCAGCATGAGATCCAGAACGATCAAGTTCAGTGTTTCGGAGGCAACGATTCGTAAGGCTTCTTCCCCGGAGCTTGCACAAAAAACCTGGTAGTTCTCCCGGACCAGATGGTATCTCACCAGTTCGAGGATATCTTGCTCGTCCTCAACCACAAGAATACGTTCTTTGGGCATGATTTGTAGGATCCTTTTGCATTGTTGGAAAATTGTTAAAATAAAATCGCGTAACGATTTCATGAAGCTCCCTCAGGTAAACCTGCGGGATCTTATAGGAGAAGGCTAATATTCCTATATTATTATTTTGTTAGTTTTTCATGAGTTTTACGTTATGGGGCCATTATGGCAATTGCATCTGACGCCCATCGGATGGAATGACAGCGGCTGAATCTTGCAGGTATCACCTGAATTTTGCGGGTATTAACCGATACTGTCTTTGGCTTCCTCCCACATGGCGTCCTTTTCATTTTGAGAAACCGATCGCATATCCCTTTTGCTCTCTGCAATTCGCTTTTCCATATGCTTAAAGCGCCTTTCAAATTTGTTGGTGGCATCTCTCAGTGCGGTTTCAGGATGGATATTGATAAACCGCGCCACATTCACGAGCGTAAAGAGAATATCTCCGAATTCCAGTGCCAGGCGCCGGTGATCTTTCCCGGGTTCTTTTTGCCGTCGAAGCTCCGTTTTTAATTCCGACCACTCTTCTTCGACCTTCTCCGTAACACCGGTGACATCCTCCCAATCGAATCCTGTCCTGGCCGCCCGTTCGGATATTCTGTAAGCGCGCATCAGAGCCGGAAGGCTTGCCGGGATGGAATCCAGAATCGAAGTCTCTGAAGAAACGTTTTTTTCTTCCATTTTAATTTGATACCAGCGCTTTTTGACGTCCTCAACGCTGCCGACAGTGTCTTTGCCGAAAACATGGGGGTGCCTGCGAATCATTTTTTCTTCATTTTGACCGACAACGTCTTTGATGCCAAAATAGCCCTTCTCATTAAAAAGGCTGATAAGAAAAAAAATATGAAACAATACATCCCCGAGTTCCCCGCAGATCTCGGCCGGGTCGTCGGATTCAACGGCATCCATGAGTTCGTAGGTCTCTTCCAAAAGGTATGCAAGAATGGTTTGCGGCGTCTGTTTCCTGTCCCAGGGGCAGCCGTCTTTCCCCCGCAGCGTTTCGATCAATTCGATGATGGATTCAATTCCCATTTTTCTTTGCCCTATTCAATGTCATGCATTTTTCTGCTTAATAAATATATCTATCTGATTTTATATTAATAAATTCTATCAGCCTGCAATACTTAATGTTTTTTCGATAAAATTTATTGGCTTGTAACCCAGGCAAACACTTAATGTTTATTCCAGGTCTTTTTTAGTGCTTTGATTTTGGCCATAAAAGCGTGCTTTATATCTATTGAGTCCACTTTGACCATTTTCTCCGAGACAAAAGCGATGGGGGGGGAAAGCAGGGAATCTTTTAGGATCGGTGAGTCATTGGGAAGAAAGGTGGTGAGGGCGATTAACAAGACCGAAACAATCAGGACAGCTTTCACAGCGCCGAACAAGGCGCCGGCCAGACGGTCGAACCAGCCTAAAAATGCCAATTTAAGCAGGTAATTGATAATAACGCCCACCATGCTGATCACAAGGAAAACGATGCAAAATATAATTAGAAAACTCGCCAGGTTGAGATATCCGGTATGGCTAATCCATTTCGACAAAGGCCTTGCTACCACCGTGTAATACGTGTACGCGGCATAGAATCCGCCAAAAACGCCGATAATGGACGACAATTCTTTTAATAACCCTCTAAAAATACCCCTGATAATACAATAGGCCAAAATAACGACGACGATGATATCGAAAATATTCATAATGCTCCTGCACAGCATCGTTGAGGATGCAGTCGTACGGCAACTAAGATTTTTAAATTTGCAATATCTAACACAACACTATCCGGATAAAGCGTTCCGGATAAGGCGTTTATAATATAAATAAAATCAAAAAGATGAGTTTTTTTTATTTCTATTGCCGAAAATTAACAAAGCCGATATTTTGAGTCAAGGAGTTTTCTTTTTCTTTTTGCATCTCATTGCGGTTTGCGATCAAGAGGAAAATTATGCCAAAGAATTGACTTTTTGCAAATTTAACCATATTAAATGATATCATAAACAATTTTTACGAAGTTTCGGGATTAAACATTAGCACTTGTTTAATTTAATAATATGGATGTAATTTCAGAAAATAACAAGATCAGGTTGGTTTTCTCGGATGCCGGTCTAGCCAGCCAACTTTTTGGTGAATACAACAGCAACCTCAAAAGAATTGCAGATTTAACAGATGTCTCTATCAACGCCAGAGGCAATACGATATTCATCCAGGGAGACAAGATTGCCGCAAGCCTGGCAAAAAAAATACTCAAACAACTCTACGACCTGCTCAAAGACGGTTATCCCATTTATCAAAATGATGTCGATTATGCCGTCAGAATTCTGAGCGAAAATGATCGCATCAATCTCAAAGATATTTTTCTGGACACCGTCTATATTACGGCTAAAAAACGCCCCGTAATTCCCAAAAGCCCTACCCAAAAGGATTATATAGACGCCATTAGAAGTTCCGATATGGTTTTCGGAATAGGGCCTGCAGGCACCGGTAAAACATATCTTGCCATGGCGATGGCGGTTGCCGTATTTTCAAAGGGAAAGGTGAATCGGATTATCCTCACGAGACCGGCAGTGGAGGCGGGTGAAGCGCTGGGCTTTTTGCCCGGAGATCTGGCACAAAAAGTGGATCCTTACTTGCGCCCGCTTTACGATGCGCTGCACGATATGATGCGTTTTGAAAAGGTGTCCAATTTGATAGAGCAAGGTGTTATCGAGGTGGCGCCTTTGGCTTTCATGCGGGGTCGGACCTTGAACGATTCCTTCATCATTCTTGATGAGGCCCAGAATACCACCTCTGAACAAATGAAAATGTTTTTGACGAGAATAGGATTTGGCTCAAAAGCGGTCATCACCGGCGACATTACCCAGATCGATCTTCCCGCGGGAAAACCCTCCGGACTGATTGAGGCAAAGAATATTTTACAGGGAATAGAAGATATAAAATTTATATTCTTCTCAAAACAAGATGTCGTTCGGCATGGATTGGTTCAGAAAATTATCATGGCTTATGAAGATCTGGACGCCGGCAAAAAGCGGAACAACGCATTGCAATGAATATCGTAAAAACCCAAATGTCTTTAAACAGACTCAAGGACAACAGCGATACGGTCAGATGGGCCCTTTTAATCGGCCTTGCCGTATTTTTTACATTCTTGCTGTATCCGACTCTTGTCATCAAAAAACATACATACAAGTTAGGAGATGTCGCAACAAGAGATATAAAGGCGGCCAAAGACTTTTTAATTGAAGACGAAGATGCCACGGAAGCCAGCCGTAAACTGGCTGTAGCTAATGTATTGACTGTTTACGATCATGACGTCACCTTGTCCGCAAGAGTAAACCGGAATGTCAAAAAAGCCTTTGATGATCTTCGAGCAACCCTTAAAATCACCCCGGCCGCCGATTCACTGAACAAATCACAAACATCCGCATCTGAAAATGAAGAAAAAAAATTGGCTATTCATAAACTCATCTGGCAAAAAAAATCAGAATTTGAAGGGAAAATCGGAATCCCCGTCACCGACGCCGATTATAAAATTCTTGAGCAGGAAGCATTTTCCGGCGATATTGCCAACCTCATTTCCGCCATTTTAGCTGAAATAATGGAAAACGGCGTGGTGGCCAATAAAGAAATCCTTCTAAAAGAAAGCGATAGAGGCATCATTTTAAGAGATATCAAAACGAAAAATGAAATGCTGGTATATAATCTCAAGCACTTTTACGGTCTCGATCAGGCAAAAACCATGGTCACGATTATCGGACAATCCGTCCTTCAGGGCAAGAATTACGAACTGAAAAATTTGATCGTGAATATCGTTCAAAAGCTGGTTCAGCCCAATATAACATTGAACAGAAGCGAGACCGAGGAACGAAAAAAAGCGGCCTATGCGGAAGTTAAGCCGATATTCCACAAGATAAAAGCCGGAGAGATGATTCTGAGAGAAGGAGAACGGGTAACCAAAAACCAGCTTTTAAAACTCAAGACGTATCAGGAAGGCCTTAATAAGGGACAAGTCTTAACAAACTGTATCGGGACGGCACTTTTTATTCTATGCATCCTTATGACGATTTACGCCCTTTGTATTCACAACCGGCCGGATCTCAACACTACCAAGAATCTGTTATTTCTGGCCTGCCTGCTCGCCACGTTCTTTTTTATTTCCAAGGTTTCGGAATCTTTAGCCGATTCCATCACCCATTATACACCGTTTCCAATATCCGCCGATTCAATGTCTTACGGCATTCCCCTTGCGGCAGGCGCCATGACCACATGCTTGTTTATGGGTATAGAGATGGCGATTCCCATGGCGTTGTTAATCGCCATCGGCACGGCAATCATATTCCAAAACAGATTTAATATTTTTATCTACTTTTTTCTCAACAGTTTAATGGCGGCCTACTGGATACAAAACTGTCGGGAACGTAAGGTTTTTATTAAAGCAGGCTTAAAACTCGGGGTATTGAATATCATCCTTGCAACGGTCGTCGATGTCTATACCGGAGGCTCCTCGATCTTCAAACTTCTCTGGGACTGGGCTTTTGCCTTTTCAGGAGGTATTGGCGCCGGAATCGTTACGGCTGGTATCGCGCCTTTGGTAGAAATCGCATTTGACTTTACAACGGACATTAAGCTTCTTGAACTTGCAAATCTCGATCAGCCGATTCTCCGGAGACTAATGTTGGAAGCCCCGGGAACCTACCATCATTCGGTCATTGTCGGAACCATGGTTGAAGCCGCAGCATCTGAAATTGGCGCCAATCCTTTGCTTGCGAAGGTCTGCGGTTATTTCCACGATATCGGAAAGATTAAAAAACCGTTATATTTCATTGAAAATCAGGCTGACGGCGTAAACAGGCATGACAAACTTGCCCCTTCGATGTCGAGCCTCATCCTTATCGCCCATATCAAGGACGGTGCGGAAATCGCCAAGAAGCACAAGCTGGGTCATGCCATCATCGAAACGATCCGGCAATCCCACGGAACAAGCCTGATCACTTATTTTTATGAAAAAGCCAAACAGTTAAAGGGCGAAGACCGGGTAAATATCGACGATTTCAGATATCCGGGACCCAGACCTCAAACCAGAGAAGCCGGTCTGGTGATGCTGGCGGATGCCGTTGAAGCGGCTTCCAGGACCCTTGCGAACCCGACGCCTTCCAGAATTCAGGGGCTGGTGCAAAATCTGATCAACAGAATCTTTTCGGACGGCCAGTTGGACAATTGTGAACTGACCTTGAAAGATCTTCATAATATAGCAAAAAGTTTCAATAAAATATTAAACGGCATTCATCATCATCGCATAGAGTACCCCGAGAAACAGCTCTTGATCAACGGGAAAGGCTATAATGGAAGTACTGATAGACAACCGCCAAAAGAAATATCAAGTGGCGATGACCATAATTCAACAAAAAGCCAGAGACATCTTAAACGTCTTGGAATGTCATGACGCAGAACTTAGTGTTTTGATTGTTGATGACCCGCAGATCGCAACACTGAATAAAAAATATCTTCATCGATCAGGCCCCACAAATGTTATTGCCTTTCCCATGCACTCGGATGTTTTTCGGAACATCAACCCCGGGCTTCTCGGAGATGTAGTGATATCCATTGAAACCGCGGCAAAAGAAGGAGCACACATCGGAATCGGCATGGAAGAACGTATTATCCAACTTCTAGTGCATGGAATTCTCCATCTAATCGGATATGATCATGAAAAATCCGAAGCACAAGCCGAAAAGATGGCGCAAAAAGAGAACGAAATTTTGAGGATGATCAAACGCTAAACACTGATTAATCGCTTGAAATGGAGGTGTGTCGATGGCTGGATTAGCAGTAAACGTCGATCATGTTGCAACACTGAGAGAGGCCAGAAAAAGCAGCTATCCCGACCCCGTGGCAGCAGCAATTCTGGCGGAACTGGCCGGAGCGGACGGTATTGTCGTTCACCTGAGAGGAGACAGGCGTCACATCCAGGACCGTGATCTTAGAATTTTAAAAAATATTATTCAGACAAAACTCATATTGGAAATGGCCTGTACCAATGAAATGGTTGGAATTGCGCTTGATGTTCAGCCGGATCTTGTGACCCTGGTCCCCGAAACACAAGAGGAGGTCACCACTGAAGGCGGTCTGGATTTAATTTCGCGCGACAACGCCATCGCGGAAATCGTCGGTACGCTTCAGGACAGCGGCATCCCGGTAAGCATCTTTATCGATCCCAGTCCCGAACAGATAAAAGTCGCTCACCAGATAAATGCGACCATGGTTGAGATTCATACCGGCATATTCTGTGACGCAGAAGGCACCGCCAAAAGAGATCGGGCATTTTCCGATATCGTAGACGCCGCAAAATTCGCCCACAAATTAAATCTGGGCGTCAATGCCGGTCACGGTCTGTGTTACAATACCATAAAGACCTTTAAAGGCCTTCATGAAATCGATGAATTCAGCAT
The DNA here is from genome assembly GCA_964591175.1 of uncultured Desulfobacteraceae bacterium. GTDB lineage: Bacteria > Desulfobacterota > Desulfobacteria > Desulfobacterales > UBA11574 > UBA11574. Next base: position 11,229 of record CAZQAF010000020.1, read on the forward strand.
CGGTCATAGTATTGTCTCAAGGGCGGTGATGATGGGCATGGAAAAGGCGGTGAAAGAGATGGTGGCCCTCATTAAAGGCCTTTAATCCGGAGGAATCAAATGTATCTCGTAACCGCAGATGAAATGAAGGAAATGGATCGCCGGACCATCGAATCCTTTGGCCTTCCCGGCAGGATATTGATGGAAAATGCCGGACGAGGCGCCACCCGGTTTTTCCTGGAACAATTCAAGGATATCGCAAATAAAAGGATCGGCGTGGTCGCAGGCCGCGGAAATAACGGCGGAGACGGTTTTGTCATGGCCAGATACCTGGCTCAAAAAGGAATACGGATAACCGTATATCTACTGACAGAAAGTCAAAAGGTTACGGGAGATGCCGCTGCCAATCTCAGCCTCCTTTTGCCGTTGAAAGTCCCGGTTATCGAAATGCCGGACCCGGAATCCTTTTCAGCGCATAAAACCGAAATGCGTCACGAAGCCATATGGATTGATGCCATTCTTGGTACCGGTTTGAGATCGGATGTAAAAGGTTTTTTCAAAGAGGTTATCGATTTCTTAAATCAATTGAGCCGGCCGGTATTTGCCGTGGATATCCCTTCCGGCCTGAATTCCGATACGGGACGGCCGTGCGGCATCTGTATCCGGGCTGATGCCACCGCGACCTTTGCATTTGGGAAAACAGGCCATTTTATCCTTCCCGGCGCCGAGTTCACCGGAACCCTGAAAATCATCGATATCGGCATACCACCGTATATTGCAGAAGAGGTTAACCCTCAGCAATACCTGCTGACCCCGGATTTAATTCGCTGTGCTTTTCAGGCCAGATCTTTGGAGATCCATAAGGGACATACCGGCCATCTGCTCGTCATTGCCGGTTCACCGGGTAAAACCGGAGCAGCCGCCATGACCGCCATATCAGCCATGCGGGCCGGGGCCGGACTCGTGACCCTGGGAATCCCGGCAAGCTTAAATCCTATACTGGAAACCCAGGTAACGGAGGTCATGACGGAACCGCTGCCTGAAACAAAGGAAAGTGTCCTTGGTGAAGCGTCATTCAACAGAATCATGGCGCTCCTTCCCGACAAAAGATGCCTGGCCGTAGGTCCCGGCATCGGTATAGACCCTGAAACCAAAACATTGGTCCAGCGGCTTCTTCAGGAGAGTAATAAATCCATGGTTATCGATGCCGACGGACTAAACTGCCTCATCGGCTGTACTGAAATACTGAAAAATTTCGAGAAACCCGCAGTTCTCACACCGCATCCCGGCGAAATGGCGCGATTGATCGGCACAACAGCCGCGGATGTTCAGAAGGATCGCATCCAATGTGCCCGTGATTTTGCGAAAAAGTTCAATGCGCACGTCGTACTGAAAGGAGCCCGGACGGTTGTTGCCCATCCCGACGGCAGGGTTTTCATCAATCCAACCGGCAATCCCGGAATGGCCTCAGGCGGTATGGGAGATGTATTGACGGGAATCATTGCCGGTTTTCTCGCCCAGAATCATTCACCCGAACTTGCCGTCCATGCCGGCGTCTATTTGCACGGCGCAACGGCTGATGCGCTATCCAAAAACAAAGGTCCCTTCGGTTATCTGGCAACGGATGTGGTGAATGCCCTGCCCGAGACGATTAAAACGCTTTCCGACAGCGTCTGAAAGGATCTTTGTCTTTTTATGGCTGAGCAAGTGTCAAGTTCCGAATCTCAAATAACGACCCGTTGTGTCGATGAAACCAGAAAACTGGGAGAGACCATCGGTGCCGCGGTTACGGCCGGAACAATACTGGCATTGTACGGAGAGCTCGGAAGCGGGAAAACCTCTTTTGTACAGGGACTGGGCCAAGGGCTCGGGGTCCCGGATGATTATTATATCACCAGCCCTTCTTACACGTTAATCAATGAATACCCCGGCCGGTTTCTCCTGTTTCATATCGACCTCTATCGCATCACGAATTCCATTGACATAGAAGATATCGGGCTCTACGAAATACTTGAAGACAACGAGGTGGTGGCCATCGAATGGGCGGACAGAATGGAAAAGGACCTGCCGCCGAACCACGTGAGGATGCAATTTAAAATAATTGATGACAAAACACGAAAAATAAGTATAATCCCGCGAGGCGTTAAGGCTATTGATGAGTTTAGAAGATGGAATCTCGGTGAGGAGATAATGTAAATTAGGACTTCGTACCTATTGGCTTCCGGCCCCATAGGGCCTACGCCTCGGAGGAATATCGGAATGATGGATTTAGATGAATTCTCTCGTTTTTTAAAAAAGACACAGTATAATTTTCGGGACAAGTTATGAGTTTGATCGTTCAAAAATACGGCGGCACTTCGGTGGCCGATCTTGAACGGATTCGTAATGTGGCAAAACGAGTGGCCAAAACCTATGACCAGAATAATGATGTGGTTGTCATTCTGTCCGCCATGGCCGGGGTCACGGACAACCTGATCGGTATGGCCAATACCATCACGGAATCGCCGGATAAACGGGAGCTCGATGTTCTCCTTGCAACGGGTGAACAGACGACCGCGGCGCTTTTGGCCATGACATTAAAAAGAATGAATTACCCGGCATTGTCCATGCTTGGACATCAGGCCGGGGTGATCACGGACTGCACTTATGGTGATGCGCGAATCATCGAAATCGGCGCCGAGTATATCTTAAAACTCATTCAAAAACGAAATATCGTTGTCGTCGCCGGATTTCAGGGAAGTGATGTCGGCGGCAATATCACCACCTTGGGTCGCGGCGGATCGGACACCTCGGCCGTGGCCATCGCTTCCGCGATCAAGGCAGACATCTGCGAAATATATACGGATGTGGATGGAATTTACACTGCCGATCCCAATATCTGTGAAAAGGCAAGAAAGATTGATCGAATTTCATATGACGAGATGCTCAATATGGCCAGCCTCGGTGCCAAAGTTTTACAAATCCGCTCAGTGGGGTTTGCAAAAAAATACAATGTCCCCGTACATGTTAGATCGTCTTTTAGCGAAGAGGAGGGAACCATGGTTGTTAGTGAAGACGCCGGCATGGAAAGTCTTGTTGTTTCCGCAGTAACACACGATAAGAATCAAGCCCGCATCACTTTAACAAAAGTTCATGACCGGCCCGGGGTTGCCGCTAAAATTTTTGCGCCCCTTGCCGAAGCGGGTATCGTCGTCGATATGATCATTCAAAATATACGCCCCGAAGGTCAAACGGATCTTACGTTTACCATCCCGAAAGCGCAGTTTGACACCGCCATGGACATCGAGCGGAAAGTGGCGGAAGAAATTGAAGCCCAAGATGTTCTGGGCGATAAAAGCATCGCCATGGTTTCCGTTGTCGGCCTAGGGATGAAAAACCACTCCGGGGTCGCGTCCATGATGTTTAACACGCTGGCCAGGGAGAACATCAACATCATGATGATCAGTACGTCGGAAATCAGGATCTCCTGCGTTATCGAAGAAAAGTATACCGAACTTGCAGTGCGGGTACTTCATAACGCCTTCGGATTGGACAAAGAAGATTAACCCCGGAAGACGCATGAAAAAATTCGATACCGGACAGCTGATTTTCATCATGATATTATCGGTCATTATTTTCAGCACTTTCATTTACAGAGTATTTCATCATCTCTAAAGGCTCCGTCGACATCCCCCGGTCTATGGCGTGAACCGCGATAGATACTTTGTCGTGCCGATCAGCATATTTATATACTTTTGGATTCCGAAATAAAAAAAATTCGACAAAACCCCATGTATCGCTTTTTGATGGTCCTGACCATCACCTCAACGATGGGGCTTCAGGCCTGGCGAACATTATTCGACAATTTTGCGGTACGGGTCGTCGGTCTCAACGGCGACCATGTGGGGATTATTCAGTCGGTCAGAGAAATTCCGGGATTTTTGGCATTACTGGCCGTGTTTGTAATCATGCTCGTCAAAGAGCACCGGCTTTCGGCCATTTCCATTCTGGTGTTGGGAATGGGCGTCGCCGCCACCGGGTTTTTCCCTTCGTTCGGCGGACTTCTCATCACAACCCTGGTCATGAGTTTTGGCTTCCATTATTATGAAACCACCAACCAGTCATTGACCCTTCAATATTTCGAGGCAAAAATATCGCCATGGGTATTCGGCAAATTGCGTGGACTGGCTGCGGCGTCAAACATCGGGATCGGCGTATTTATCTATCTGGTCGCCCCTTTTTTAAATTTCATGCAACTGTATCTGTTGATCGGGGGATTGATTGCGGCAACAGGGATTTGGGGATTATTTCAAAATCCTTCGGATCAAAACATTGTTATGCAACGCAAAAAAATGATTTTCCGCAAAAAGTACTGGCTGTTTTATTTCCTCACTTTTATGGCCGGCGCCAGACGACAGATTTTTGTCGCATTTGCTGTTTTTTTGCTGGTAAAAAAGTTTCAATTTACGGTTCGGGAAGTCACCATTCTTTTCGTCATCAATAACACCATCAACTATTTCATCAGTCCCCTCATCGGCAGATCGATTATCCGGTTCGGCGAACGGATCGTACTCTCTCTGGAATATTCCAGTCTGATTTTTATTTTTCTCGGATATGCCTTCGTACAGTCAAAATGGCTTATCGCAATCCTTTATATAATGGACCATATCTTTTTTAATTTTGCCATTGCCATCCGCACTTATTTCCAAAAAGTCGGAGATCCCGGAGATATCGCTCCGAGTATGGCTATGGGGTTTACCATCAATCATATCGCCGCCGTGGTCCTTCCCGCGGTCGGGGGTTTTTTGTGGGTTATCGATTATCGTATTCCGTTTATTTGCGGTGCGTTTATGAGTATGATTTCCCTGGTTGCCGTGCAGCAAATTAGAGTGCAATAACTTCGAATTGTTTATAGCAACCTGACAATTTTCCCTTTTTATGCTATTCTTTTATGCTGGCTTTAATAAATTATATTGTGTGCATTTATCGTTTTAAAATTAAAATAATAAGTTTTACTAAAACATGAAATCCTCCACTATAAAATATCTGTTGATCATATTGCTGATCATCATCGGGTTTATTTATGTTTTGAGTCCCTATGATATTCTACCTGATTTTATTATCGGATGGGGCTGGATCGATGACATCATTTTTATATACGCGCTCTGGCGGATTTTTAAATATCTCAGCCATAGACCATCCGCCTATCAGAACTATTATCATCAAAGCCGTCAATCCTTCGGACAAAATCAGGGATCCTCTGAAAAACAAACACATACGCAGAATTCGTCTGATGATCCTTACACGATATTGAATGTTCCAAGGGGCGCGTCCCCGGAAGAGATAAAAAAAGCTTACAGGGAACTGGCCAACAAATACCACCCGGACAAAGTGGTTCATCTGGGAGATGAATTCAGGGAATTGGCGGAAAAACGCTTCAAGGAGATTGAAGAAGCCTATCGGAAATTGATGCCCAAATAACGGTAAAAATGGAGTACGTGTTCAGGGGATGCGCTTCGTCTGAACACGTACAAAAAAGGAAGGCAAGACGTGAGCGGAAAAGAAACAAAAGAAATGGTGGTGCCAAAGGAGAATGCCGTCTTCCGGCTGGACGCTCACGGGCGATGGCATAATAAACACGGCGTTTTTGAACATAAAAAAATTATCGACTACTTTCATTCTTCCATTCGAAAGGATGCCGATGGATATCATCTTTTTCAAAAACGCGGCAGCCATACCACTGAAAAAGTTTATTTCACATACGAGGATACCGCCCTGTTTGTGTTTGACATCGACGAGGCGGATGGTTCCGACAAGATCCGCCTGATCCTGAATACCAAAGAAAAGATTCCCCTGGATCCGAAAGCCGTTTACATTCAAAATGATAATTTGTATGTGACATATGACGGCCATCGAATCAAATTTATCGATCGTGCCATGTTAAAACTGGCGCATCGATTGAAATTCGATCAACAGCAATATCGCCTCGAATTCAGCGGCAAAACTTACGATATCCCAATTGGCGGCGGTAATAATCCTACGAAAAAAGATTAATACATCTTACCGCAAGCTCTTGCCATGGTTCGACACGATAAAAAATCTTAAAATAACGGCCCCTATCAAGGCGCCAAGCGTGTTAAAAATCAAGTCCGGCATACTGGAGCTTCGGGACGGCAGCCAGGCCTGCAGGATTTCTATGATCAAGCTGACTGTAAAACAAAATAAAACCGTAATAAAAAAATAATGCTTCTCAAAGGTTCCGCCGAGTTTCATCAAAGTTCCGGCAAAGATAAAGCCAAAAGGTATAAATCCAAACAAATTCAATATATTGTCTTCAATCATACTTCTGTTGAACTTAAATCCGGACCATTCCGAAGAAAGAATTTTCTTTTTAAATATCCGCATCTTCGCCGGTATTTCAAGAAGGTGCTTTCCACCGGCGTGGTCAAATGCCCTTACGCCTGTTTTTTCGTCAAAGAAATATAAGGCTATTGGGTTGTCTTTCTCAGCAAACGAAAAGTTCTTGTCCTGAAGCCATCTATTGAAGTGATGTTTGATATCCCGGGCAGCTAAAGCGTATCCATAAAAGGCCAGGCCGTAAACATCACCCTGCCACGATTGCTTCCCATATACGGAATTGCCGATAAGGAGCCTGGTTTTGCCGCCATTGGGTATTTGAAGCGTCAAATCCTTCTTCCTGCCGACAAATCGACCATCCAGATAGACATCCGTACCCTCTTCGCCGGTAGTGACTGCCAGGAATCGTGTTTTCGGAATTTGCAAATCTATGTTTACCGCTATTCTCTTGGTCCTTCTCTTATGATCATAATCATCTCCGTTCATAAGGATTATCCATGAATGATATTGCCAAATCAATAATTGGCTGCGGTCTGAACCATTATGGAGGACCAAAATAAAATTGGTTCCCTTTTCCTGATGACTTGCCGGTTTCAAGGCAAGTTCTATGGAAAAAGAATTGGGTTTGGCGGTATTGTCTCTGCTCGACTCAAAAAAGGAATTCGTGTAGGCAATACCGTATTTGCCGAAGCGAATGCCGGGCCGATCTTTGATCCAATTGACTTCATTGGAGAACCTATAACCTATGGGGTTTAGCCCAAAAATCAGAATTCCAATTAATACAGCAACTGATAAGACAACCCACCATTTTAACGAGATCTGAGTATGATGCTTTAAAAAGTCCACTGGTCCATTATCGCAAATGACTTATCTTTGCGGCACCATAATTTTCGATCATCAATTAGGATGTGCCGCCATAAAGTTCCTTGATTTTGGTCCTGTCCGGTGATCCGTCTTCGAGGAAAGGAAAATCAGATATGAATTCAACATACTGGGGTTTTTTATAACTCGCGATGTGCTCGCCGACAAACCGAATCAGTTCTTGGGCATCTACATGTTTATCCGGTTTCAACCGGCATACGGCCTTGATGCCTTCTTTCCATTTGGGATCCGGCACACCGAAAACAACCACTTTTTCCACCGCCGGATGCTGTAAAATCACTTTCTCCACCTCAGCAGGGTAAACATTTTCACCACCCGGCTTGATCAATTCCTTCTCGGCTTTTCGACCTGCGTACCATAGAAACCCGTCTTCGTCAAACCGTCCCATATCTCCGGTGTGGTGCCGTCCTTCACGAAATGTGCGGGCCGTATCTACAGGCAGATTCCAGTAGCCTTTAAACACCAGGGGCCCTCTCATGGTAATTTCGCCCACTCGTCCCAAGGGCACCGGACGATCATAATCATCCACCAGGCGGATTTCTCCCAAAGGTATCGCCTTCCCGGCAGAACCCGGTCGGTCGTTGTATCTTCCCATGGTTGCAAGACCGGTGGTTTCCGTTTGTCCGTAAATGGCATAAAACAAGCCGCCGGTGACGCGCTGGTATTTCTCAATGGTCTCCGGGGTATCCAGTCCCATAACAGCCCTGATGCTTTTAATGTCTCGACCTGTTTTTTCGTGTTCATCGAGAATAGCGCCCAGGATCGGTGAAAAATCAAAAAACAGCGTCGCTTTTTTCGTCTCGATAAGCTCAACCGCTCGCTGTGCCTCGAATTTGCTCATGTTTACATTAAGGGCCCCGGCCATGTAACTGCTGACAGCCATAAACAATCCTCCCACGTGGAAAAGGGGAAGAAAATTCAAATGAACATCGCTTTCGGTCAAATGAAAACAATGATTCAGGTGCAGGCAGGCACATAAAAGATTGCCCTGGCTCAAAACCGCGCCCCTGGGTTTTCCCTGAACCGCAGCGGTATGAATAATGACCAGTCTGCTATCATCGGAAACATCTGCCGCTTCAAAAGTACCCGGGTGATTCGTCAACGTATCAAAGGATTGAAAATTCCCGCTGCCGGAATTCAGGTTAAAATAATTTTTTATAAAAGGAAGGCGGTCTTTCACGCTTTCCGCCAGGTTTTGATATTCCGTGTCAACAAAAAGCGCTTCAGGTTCACAATCCTTTAAAATATATTCGATCTCTTCGGCCGAAAGTCGCCAGTTGACGGGTAATAGAATCGCGCCCAGGGCGGCAGCGGCGCCGTAAAGGAGGAAGTATTCAAGGCTGTTTCTACCCAGAACGCCGATCCGATCGCCGGGTTTGATGCCGGTGGCCAGTAAACCGCGGGCAAGACCATCGACCATCTCTTTAATTTGTAAAAAAGTCAGCGTCTTGTCGGCGTCCGCTTCATACCATCCGGGCCGGCTGCCATAGCATAAGGCATTTCGAACGATAAGATCGTAGAATGTAAAATCGTACAGTCCCATAAAAGCCTTGCCTTTCTGACCAGCTATTTTTGGATAAAAGCAACCAGTATTTACAAAAAAAAACCTTGATCACCGGGATCAGGGATCAGCCGATGGCTGTTTGTAACGCCATCATTTTCCGCTGATCCCGGATCCCCCGTCCTCTCAAAGCCTGTATTGCGATTTATTCAGGAAATGTCGCCTTAAACGTCGCCACCTTGGTCAATCCGTCGGCCTTGAACACCGCAGAACCGCCTTTGACATGAACCGGAATGTTATATTGCGGAATTTCTGTCCACCATTTTTCCAGTATCGCCCAGGCGTTGGTTCCTTTTTGTTTCAGCTTGAATCCCCCGGTCACCATAAGACTCAGCAAAGACTGCCGGACATCAAAGTGGGCAGGCACTCTTAACTGATTCGTCTTTCCGGCGGGAATCCACATGGTGTCTGTTGACCCTACCGTATTCAGATCAAATTCTTCAAATGCAACGGTAAACTTTAGGCTATCCATCTTTACCGGGTATTCATTGGGATTGTTAATATTGAATATAAATGCGAGCTCAAGAGGAGCGCCAACGTTATCGGGCTTTCCCTTGGTGGGCTGAACCTTGTTGGAAAAATACCAATATCCAAAGGCATGGGCGACTTCCATTGAATCCAAAGTTACCACCGGCGCCTTGAAATTCTGCTGATCGGGTTTTACCGCCATCTGTGCGCAACCCGCAAACAAGGCGACCGCGGCAATGACGGTCAACCATCTTCTAATAATCGACTTTTTATGCATTTTATTCCTCCCTTATTCGATGTAAAGGGTTAGGTAAGCCATCTTTTTCTTCGCTTATAGTGTTTTACATCCCGAAAACTCTTCCGGCCGCCGACGTCGGTAAGGCCGAGATAAAAATCCTTGATATCGGGATTCTCCCGGAGTTTTTCGGCGGTATCATCCATGACGATGCGTCCATTTTCCATCACATAAGCATAAGGCGCAACATTGAGGGCGAGTTTGGCGTTCTGTTCCACCAGCAGAATCGATATCTTTTCCTCCTGGTTAAGCTTGCTGATAATATTGAAAATTTCATGAATCAGAAGCGGTGCCAGTCCCATGGACGGCTCATCTAAAAGGATCAGCTTCGGGCTGGTCATCAGAGCACGCCCCACCACTGTCATCTGCTGTTCGCCGCCGCTGACAAAGCCGGCAGTTTCGTTTCGCTTTTCCTTCAAGCGCGGGAAATAATGGTACACCATTTCTAATCCGTCACGAATGGTTCTCCCATATTTTCTCATATGGGCACCCACTTTCAGGTTTTCCTCTACCGTCAGGTGTTCAAATACCCGCCGGCCCTCAATAACCTGAACGACCCCCATTTTAGCGATCTTTTCGGCACCCATTTTATCGATCCGCTCTCCGGCGAACTCAATGGACCCGTCGGTCACCTCGCCGTTCTCATGCCGTAAAAGTCCGGAGACAGCCTTTAGGGTCGTGCTTTTACCGGCGCCGTTGGCGCCCAGAAGGGCCACAATGGCGCCTTTGGGGATCTCGATGGAGACGCCCTTTATCACCAGAATCACTTCGTGATACTTGACCTCGATGTTGTTAATCTTTAAGATCGTCTCTTCATTCGGCAAAGCCTTTATACTCCCTTATGGCAGAATAATTGAAAATTTCGGCTAAAGATCGGATTATTGATTTTTGATTTTGGAAATCATCAATCTTCAATTATCAAAAGTCAATCAGATTACCATCCGAGCCATTCGTTGGCCCATTTTTCCGGCCAGCGGCCTTTCAAATCGACAACCTCAACAACTTGGAATTTTCCGTCCTTAACTTCATAGATCGGAACTCTTCCTGAAATTCTATGATCCGTGGAGGTGTAGTTTAACGGGGGTACGCCCAAACCAATATCAAAATTTCTCATGGTTTCAAAACCGTTTTTAAGGATGCTTTCGCCACTCAAATCTCCAGCTTTGTCTGCCCGTTTCATGGCTTCCGAAAGCGCCAGCACGTTGGCCCATCCCTGAACCGTATGGTTGAGACGTTCTTCGAGAGGAACGCCCGGATTATATTTTTTTGCATACTCAACCACTTTATCCATCATCGGCACATTTTCACCAAAAAATGCACAAACTGTCGCCCCCATAACGCCTTCGGATGCTTTGCCCGCCAGCTTCGGCAAATTTTCATCAAATCCCCAGTTGTCCACGATATGATCTGCTCCCAGCCCCAGTGCATAAGCATCGCGCAGTGTGGCGGCCACCGACATCACGGTGTTGCCGTGCCAGACGAGATCCGGCTTGAATTCTTTCATGGCCAAAATCTGACTTTTGGTATCAATGGCAAATAAAGAAACAGACTGATCCGGACCGATCTCGAATCCGAGCAATTTCGCTTGATCCTTGATAGCCTTGATCGGCGCACTGCAATAAGGAGAAGCAAACATATAAGAACAGACCAAGCGGGGTTTTCTTTTCCCGTAATCTTTGTTTTTGGGCCATTTCTTGTCGAACCAGGCTGTGATGGCAGCCCTGGCGTTTGTTGAATAATCCACAGCCGCAAAAAGATTGTAAGGCGTCTTTTTAGGATCCGTCAGGTGTGCGGAGTAGGAGGCAGACACATACGGCATCTTATCCCTGGTCACCGTTGGTGACAGGGCTTCTGTGTCTCCGGTCCCCCATCCCAGTACAGCCACACAGTTGAGCCGCTTGAAGAGTTTGTATTTGGTCAGGGCCTCGGGGATACGGTAACCGTAATCAAATTGATACAGCTTGATCTCCTTACCGTTAATCCCGCCATTATCATTGACATAATGGATGGCATCAGAAATGCCCAGGGCATAGTCCTTTCCAACATCTGATGTCGCCCCGGTCATATCATTGAGCGCTCCCACCTTGATTGTTGCGGCATTGGCCATGGAAGAAAACCCGGCAATCAAAACCACAACAAATAAGTGTACGAAAATCTTTGACCATATATTTTTCGCAAACATAATTTCTTTCCCCTTTTTAAGAGAGTAAAATTTCAACTGGTCTTCCGTCCTGTCAACTATTTTATCACCTCCTTTTGCTTTAGAAAATTCGTTGAATAGTTTATTGGTTAAATGGTTTAGGGCTATTAACCATTCAACCATTAATACGAAAACGGCCACAAATTAAAATAATTCTTCATCTGCCACCATCGATAGGCGAGGCCTTTGGGCTCAAAGATCATAAATACGCATATGGCAAGCCCAAAAGCCGCCTCTTTGAGAAACAGAAAGTCTGTGAATAGTCTTTCTCCCCAACTGGTATCCACAAATCCCATGACAGTAAGCTGCAGCACTTCCATCACTACTACCATGAATATGGACCCAAAAATAGTGCCGTGAATGGACCCGACGCCGCCGATAAGGATCACGCCCACCAGCCACAGGGACCAGAACCAGGGAAAGTGTTCGGGGCTTATGGCCGCAAGATTGCTGATCCAAAACGCCCCTGCGATGCCGCCGATAAATCCGGCCACAAAAAAGGCAGAAAATTTATATTTTATGACATTGATTCCCATGACTTCCGCTGAAATATCATTGTCTCTGATGGCGATCCAGGCCCTTCCGATCCGGGACCGGATCAGGTTCGCCACCATTATGACGCATCCGGTCACCAAAACCAACATCATAAAATAAACTTTGATATCACTGTCAATGATCCATGGTCCGACTTTAATGGTCCCGGGCGGCAAAGAAAATGCCTGTCCTCGTCCTCCGATCTGGCTCACATATCCTGTGATAAGGAAATCTACGGTAATAAATTGAGCGGCCATGGTGGTTAAAATGAGATAAAAACCCTTGACCCTGGCGCATGGAAGCCCGAACAACACGCTCCACAGACCGGCTGCAAAAGCGGCAATCAAAATGCTTATGGGATAAGCGATACCGAAATCCATCATGAATTTGGGCCAGGGAAAGTCAAGAATCAAAAGGGTACTGGTATAAGCGCCAACGGCAAGAAATGCGGCATGTCCAAGGGTGATCTGTCCGCAAAAACCGATTAAAAGCTGAACACCCAACGCCCCGAGTATCGTGTAGCCGATCTGGTTACAAACACTGAGTGAATAGGAGTCTGCAAACACCGGAATGACAATGAACAGGACAACAAAAAGCAGAATCATCTTTGTTTTGATAAATTTGGTCTGCCACCATCCTTGATCGTGCTTATAATCCTGATGGTAAACGCCGCAGGGAAGCCAGGTTGTCGACATAAAACGCTCTCCGTTCGATTATTATTTGTTTATACTCGTTCAATCCGCTCCCACCCCCACAATCCATGGGGCTTGAAGAGCAAAAAGATCACCATAAAAACAAAAGGCGCGACTTCTTTGACACCGCCGGCAAAATATTTGTCCAGATACGCGCCGCAAAGGTTCTGCAATATGCCGATGGCAATGCCGCCCACAATGGCGCCGGGTACGGAATTAAGCCCTCCCAGCACGACTGCCGGCAAAACCAGAAGACCAAGATATCCTACGGAAATGTTCAACCCGTTGATATTTCCTAAAAGGGTGCCCCCCACACCGGCCGCCATGAAAGCAATGGCCCAGGCAGCGGCATAGACGAACCTGGCGCTCACGCCCAGTGAGAGGGCAGCCATCTCATCGTCGGCGGTGGCCTGCATGGCTAACCCCCAGCGGGTATATTTAAAAAAACAAACGAAAATAACCAAGAGAATCATTGCGGCCACAAAACTCCAGAGATAAACCCGACCGATGATGATATTTCCGAAATGAATGGGTTCAATTGGAAAAACCGGCGGCGAAAACACGCGGGTATCGGTCCCCCATATGAGTTCCACGATCCCTTTAAAGAAAAATGAAAGCCCGACGGTAACCATGATCACTGTCAAAACCGGTTCGCCGATGAGTTTGTCCAGGAATATCCTTTCGGTGATAACCCCCAATATCAAACCGATAATCAATGAAAAGAAAAGCGCCAGCAAAAAGGGAATGCCCATGGCATAAAAACTCAAGGAAACGTATGCGCCGATGAGGGTCATTTCGCCCATGGCCAGATTCAACACACCCGAGCATTTATAAATCAAGACCCATCCAAGGGCGACAAGGGCGTAGATACCGCCCACCATAATGCCCGTCGTAACGGTCATGAAAAACAGGTCCATGCGTCACTCCATTGAAAATTGAGGTTTGAAAATCATCAATTCTTCACCCATCACCTATTACCTATTTTCTATTTCCTCTTTCCTGATTCCTACGCTTTGACTTTCCTGATATGAAGATCGGTAACAATATGGGCCTCTCTGCCGTCTTCGTATTTTATGGTGGTATCAATGTGTACATCTTGGCTATCCGAATAGAGCGCTTCCACGATGTCTTGGTAGCGCTTTTCGACAAAACCCCGCCGCAGTTTTCGCGTTCTTGTCAGTTCATCATCATCGGCATCAAATTCCTTGTACAAATTGATAAACTTTACCACTCGGGCGGCTTCAGGAAGATCCTTGTTGGCCTTTAGGATTTGTTTTTCCACCAAATCGTAGATTTCTCGCATCTGGGAAAGTTCCTGATAGCTCGTATAGTTAAGCTTTTTTTCATCCGCCCATTTCCCTGTTACGGCGTAATCAATGCAGATAACGGCGGTGATATATTCTCGTTTGTCTCCGATAACCCAGGAATCCTTCACAAAGGGACTGAATTTCAGACGGGTTTCAAGGTACTGTGGTGAAAAGGGTTTTCCGTCCCTCAAGGTAAAAACATCTTTGGTTCGATCAAAAACCACCAGGTGCCCGTCATCATCTATAAATCCCTTGTCTCCTGAATAGAGCCATCCGTCTTTTAATGTTTCTCTGGTTGCTTCAGGATTTTTATAGTATCCCAAAAATACCGAAGGGCTTTGGGTAAGGATTTCTCCATCTTCGGCAATCTTAATCTTTGTTTCCGGGATTGGATGACCCACTGTATCGAATTTTATGTCTCCGCTGCGATGGACCACGGAAATACCGGCAACTTCCGTCTGCCCGTAAATCTGTTTGAGATTTACCCCCAACGCATGAAAAAACCGAAAATGGTCCGGTCCCATGGCGGCTCCGCCGGTATACGCATTGCGCACCCGAGACAACCCGAGGTGATCTTTGATTTTCTTTTGAATGGTAATATATGTCAGCCAATTTAAGAACTTCCAATACGCAGGAATCTGTTTTTTCTGAAATTTGAGGTCCGCCACATGATATCCTATTTTGCTGGAAAGTTCATAGAATTTTCGTTTAATCCAAGTGGCGTCCAAGTATTTTACCTGGACCGTTCGGGTCATCTGCTCGTACATGCGCGGAGGAGCAAACATCACATGAGGCCCTATCTCCCTGATATTTTCTTCGGCGGTTTCCGGTTCCTCGGGGAAATTGATGGTATAACCGACCTGCAGACCGCATGAAATCGACATCATCTGTTCCCCAATCCACGCAAATGGGAGATAAGAAGCATAGTCGTCCGTCGGAATACAGGGATCCACCGTCATAAGATGCTGTCCCATGGTCAGCATATTATTGTGGGACAAGAGTGCGCCTTTTGGCAGCGACGTGGTCCCGGAAGTATAAAACAACAATGCCACATCATCTCCGTGGCCTTTTTGAATCAAATCTTCAAACAGCCCGGGCCGTTCGTCTTCAAGTTCCCTGCCGAGACGCTGAACCTCCTTGAAACTGATCAAGCAGTCCTGATCATAGCCCCGCATCCCTTTGGGGTCATCCCAGATAATTTTTTCAAGCTTGGGACATTCATTAATAATAGAGATCGCCTTATCGACCTCTTCCTGTCCCTCTCCGAACAAGAACTTCGTATCTGAATGGTCGATGATGTATTTGACCTCATCGATCAGGCAATCCTGAAACAGCCAAACCCCGACGCCCCTTGCGCATAAAGCGGCCATTTCCGCCCATAAACCTTCAGGACGATTATCGCCGATCATTGCGACCTTATCGCCCTCTTCAAGTCCCAGGCAAATAAGCCCAAGCGTCAAGTACTTGACATTTTTAAAATAATCGTGCCAGGTGATGGGCTGCCAGATGCCGAATTCTTTCTCCCGCATGGCCACCCTGCCGCTGCCGTATTGGCGGGCTTTTTCAAAAAAAAGCTTGGGGATTGTGAGATCTTGTGTAATCCGAATACCGTATGGATGGGTATTGTGAATCGATTTATCGCCTGGTTGCATACATATCCTCTTCACCCAGGTACGCCTTAATCACCTCGGGGTGATTCTGGACTTCCTCCGGCGTCCCGTCGATGATCATATTGCCGAAATTTAAAACAAAAACACGATCGGATAGATCCATGACCACCCCCATATCATGCTCAACCAGGATACAGGTGATCTGCCACTTTTCGTCTTCGTTAATATCCAAAACAAACCGGGCCATGTCCTCGACTTCTTCAAGGTTAAGTCCGGCCAGCGGCTCATCCAGAATCAACAATTCCGGCTCAAGGGCCAACGCCCTGCCCAGTTCCACTCGCTTCTGAAGACCATAAGGCAACATACCCACGGGTTTGTGGCGGATAAATTCAATTTCCAAAAGATCGATGATTTGTTCTTCAATGAAACGTCTGTGCTCGATCTCCTCACGGGCGGTTTTACCGATATACACCGATCCGGCTGCAATGCCTGATTTCATATGGATATGTCGACCCAGACGGATATTGTCCAATACCGTCATACCGCCGAAAACCTCAACTTTCTGAAATGTCCTGGAAATGCCAAGCTTGGCCCGCTTATACGACCTGAGCGAGTTGATCTTTTTTTGTTTATAAATGATATTTCCTTTTTGCGGGGAATAAAGTCCGTTAATGATATTCATCATCACCGTCTTGCCGGCGCCGTTAGGACCGATTACCGAATGGATCTCGCCTTTTCTGACTTTCAAATCGACACCGGACAAGGCACATACCTTCCCGAAAAACATGTGGACATCATCGAGTTCGAGGAGGACATCTGGTTTTTTGGGGTTAGTCGACACTGTCAATAAATTTCACCTTATAATTTATATTCTGAATGTCATTCATTATTTTCCGGCAGATCATACATCATAATTTCCATTAATCAAGGAGAAAATATTCCCATTTCTTTTTATCTATTGATTTCTTTATGAAGCCTTCCGCAAGGCTTGTCCGCCTCTTTGGTAGAAGTGGTTTCAAAACCCCCTCTCGGGCTCAATCCGCCAAAGGCGGACAAGTCTCTGTGTTGAACTGAGACGTCCAATCCTCGAAATATTCCCGATATTCATGCGGTTGGTCGTTTCAGTCCGTCTTGACCTTGAGCCCGGTTGAAGGTTTTGAAACCACTCCTAATCACTCCGTTGAAAAGACACGCTAAATGATAATCACTTTCTTTACGGCTTTGACTATTTCTTCGGGATCGTCCATAACTTGTAGAATTTCAATGTCTTGAGGAGATATCCGCTGTTCGGCAAGCAGTTTTTCCTTGACCCAATCGACAAGTCCCGTCCAGTAATCCGAGCCGACTAAAATTAACGGAAACGGTAGAATTCGGTGGGTCTGAATCAGTGTAACGGCTTCAAACAACTCATCCAGCGTACCGAACCCGCCAGGAAGTATAATGTATGCCGTAGCATATTTGACGAACATGACTTTGCGAATAAAAAAGTATTTGAAGCCGATTTTAATATTGGCGAAAGGATTCGGCGCCTGCTCATGCGGAAGAATAATATTCAACCCCACGGAAGTTCCCCCGGCTTCTGCCGCCCCTTTGTTGGCCGCCTCCATCACACCACCACCACCGCCCGTGATTACGGCAAAGTCGTTTTCTACAAAAAGTCGGGCCAGCTTTTCAGTTTTTTTATAAATTAAATCAACAGGTTTGATTCTTGCTGAGCCAAAAAAACTCACCGCAGGGCCTATTTCATGAAGCGCATCGACGCCTTCCACAAACTCTCCCATGATTTTAAAAAGCCGCCATGCTTCACCGATATTTAGGTCATCGACCAGAAATTGTTTTTCCATATTGTTCATCGATGTTTATTTTAAAAATTGTAGCCATGTAGATTTTTAAATAAATCGATTGCCAAATTCCATAAAAATTCAGGGTATTGCAATGAACCGATTGGATATGCCCTAACAGCTATTTCAGACTTTGTCAATGATTACGGATTGACAAATATTATGTGGGTTGATAGAAATTTTTTAACTTCAAAAATGAATAATTCTCGAAAAAAATTCTTTAGCCCTAAATTTTATGAATATCTTGACGGAACGCTTCCAAGCGATTAAAGCATGAAGTTGCCAGAGTGAATATCATATTGAATATTTCAACTTTTATTAAGGCCGTTTAAAGAAGCCGCCTTGCCATCGTCGAAAATGACTCGACGGCCGAAAGTGACTCCCAAACGCTATCCCGAACTTTGCTTCTTAGTGCGCTGCATCATATTACACGTAAACCAAACAGCATATGTTTGATGGAAAATGTTTACCTATTTTCGGGAATAGAGGCCCCGGTTCGATTTAAAGGATTTCCCGCATTATCAGGATGAAGAGATGAACAACTCTGAAAATGAGCTCTCAAGACGCGTTATCATCGCAAACGATCTGGGTCTTCATGCCAGATCTGCATCAAAAATCGTAAAATTGGTTCAAAACGCAAAATTTAATGTGTGGATTATTAAAGACGGAAAAAAGGCGGATGCTTCCAGCATTATCGATATCCTCACACTGGCCAGCCCAAAAGGATCAACCATCACCGTAAATATTGACGATCGATCTGACCTTGAAATTTTGAACAATCTCGTCCAGTTGATTGAAAGCGGGTTTGGAGAGTAACCAGGCATGGACCATACGGATAAAAAAGAAATACGCTTGAAAGGCATCAATGTCTCACCCGGCATCTGTATCGGCAAGGCGTATCTGGTCGGCAAAGAAGGCGTTGATGTCGTCAACAAATACTATATTAGTCAAGATAATTTACAAAATGAGATCAAACGGTTCAAATCCGCCGTAAAGCGCGCCAAAGACAATCTTCAAAAGATTATTGAAACAACACCCGAAGAATTACGACAACACATCCACATTCTCGAAACCCACAAGGTCCTGTATAAAGACAAGATGCTCTATGGCAAAACCATTGAAACCATGGAAAAAGAATTGGTTAATGCCGAGTGGGCGCTCAAACAGGTCGTATCCAACGTCAAAAGAATGTTCGATAATATGACGGATTCCTATTTACAGGGACGAGCGGCAGACATTGTCCAGGTCTCTGAAAGCATCATGCAGAATCTGGTCGGGGCAAAAGCATTGGATATCGGCGCCATTAGAAAGCGGGTCATACTTGTGGCCGTTGATCTTTCTCCAGCAGAAACCAGCCAAATACAACTGGAAAAAATCAAAGGGTTGATAACCGATCTCGGCGGAAAGACGTCACACACGGGAATCATTGCCCGTTCCCTGGAGATTCCGGCTGTTTTGGGTCTTGAAAGCGCCACGCATTTGATAAAAAATGATGACATTATCATTGTCGATGGAACTGCGGGATGTGTTATCGTTCATCCCACCGATCAGACCCTTATAGAGTTTGGAGAACGCCAATCCAATTATGAGAGATATAAGGCTGTTATTTCCCGAAGCAGCCATCTTCCGGCTGAAACCGTCGATGGCATTAAGCTGGACGTTTTGGCCAATATCGAACTTCCGGAGGAAGTGGTATCCGTCATTAATTACGGCGGGGACGGAATCGGGCTTTATCGAACGGAATTTCAATATTTGAGTCGGCTCCAATTCCCGGACGAACATGAGCTTTTTGATAACTACAAGGATGTCGTCGAGGTGATGGCCCCCAGGCCCGTTACCATTCGAACGTTGGATATCAGTGGTGATAAAGGCCTTTCCTATGCTTCGGATCCGGATGAAAAAAATCCTGTATTGGGCCTTAGAGGCATACGGTATTGTTTAAAAAACCCGGATGTTTTCAAGATACAACTCCGAGCCGTACTAAGGGCCTCCGCATATGGCCACGTCAGAATCCTGTTTCCCATGATATCGCGTCACGAAGAAGTGCTTGCGGCTAAAAAACTATTGGCAAATGCCGCCGATTCCCTGGATAAAGAGGGTATCGATTTCAACAATGATATTGAAGTCGGAATAATGATCGAGGTGCCGTCGGCAGCCATCATGGCGGACGTAATGGCAAAAGATATTGACTTTTTCAGTATCGGAACCAACGATCTCATTCAGTATTCGCTGGCGGTCGACCGGGTCAACAGACAGGTTTCGCATCTGTACCAATCCCTGAATCCTGCAATTATTCGAATAATCAAACATGTTGCAGATGTCGCAAGAAACAACAATGTCGAAGCTTGTATATGCGGTGAAATGGCGAGCGATCCGATGAATATGCCGATCCTCTTGGGCTTGGGCATCAACCGATTGAGCATGAATCCGCAATCAATTCCTATCATTAAAAAAACAATCCGATCGCTCAATTTCAAAGATACCGGGCTATTCATTAAAGATGTTCTTAAAGAAACGTCCGAGACGGGTATTATGGAGATTTTAACGGGCACTTACGGCAATATTCTGCAAGATATGGGTTATAATTTGATAAAGGTGTCATAACGAATTTATCCACCGGGGGAGAGAATAGCGTTTGAGTACGGATCACATAAAAATAGTCGCTGAAAATAGAAAAGCCAGACACAATTATTTCATCGAGGATACTTACGAAGCTGGCATGGTTCTTTTAGGCACAGAAGTCAAATCCACCAGACTCGGCCGTGTGAATTTAAAAGATTCTTATGCCAGAATTAAAAACGGCGAAGTATTTGTTTACCAAATGCACATCAGTGTTTATCCGTTTGCGTATTATGGCAACCATGATCCGTTAAGAATAAGAAAACTCCTTTTACACAAGTATGAAATCTCCAAGCTCTACGGCAAAGTCAACGAGAAGGGGTTTTCTCTGGTTCCGCTAAAGCTTTATTTCCAAAATGGAAAGGTCAAACTGACGTTGGCCCTTGCCAGAGGTAAACGTCAGTACGATAAGCGTGAGTCTATTCGGCGGCGGGATGAACAAAGGGATTTGGAAAGGTCAAAAAAGGAGCACTGAGATGCACCTGTGGTTTTCCGGACTAGATTGTGTAAAATAATTCGCAATGTGAAAAAAAACTCATAGAATTTACCGCAGAATTTCATCCTTTTATCCGTGCAATAAAAATACAACCGGTTAATTTATTTAGACATAAAATTATATCTATACCTTGGCATGATTTCTGCTTTTGTTAGGTCAAATGGGAAATCGTATAAGCGTACAAAAAAAGAACAGCATGATCAGTACCCCTGAACTCATCGAGATGGGTAAAGAGGCCCGGAAAGAGCGGGATCGCCTGTTAGAAGAATACCCGGATCTAAGGGAATATCAAAAAGAGATTGACAGATGCCTCGATAATGCGGGATGTGCTGAAAACCGAATGGCTGTTTTAGCCGTCATGATTGAAGCCAAACTTAAAGCGCTTCAAGATGAACTGTCACATCTTTCGGTTGTGCTTCACTCAGTCAGCAAATCGGCTTCTCCTTCTGATACACTAAGCTAGGGGTTTTAAATTATCTCTGCCTTTTTATCTTGCGAGCACTCCTTCCACACAACGACCTTTTCCACCTTGCGTTTTCCACAAGGCGTGATTATAGTTTACAGAATGAATAAATTTTAACCCAATAAGGTGCAAGCGTAATATCGAATGATGAAAGAACATAACGAAAAATTACCGGATCCAAAAGAAATCGAAAAGGAAATCGGCGATTTTCTGGCGAAGAAATTCGGAGGCAGCGTCAAGATGGTGACCCCCATGGCATTGCCTCATAAAACCGCCAACGAAAAAGATGAAAAATCGACGAAAAAGGTAAAGAAGATTAACTTTGACTTAAAACCCGAAGAGATGATTTCCTACCTCGATCAATATATTGTAAAGCAAGAGAACGCAAAAGCGATACTATCGACAAAAATATGCACGCATTTCAACCGTATAAAACGAGCTGAATCGGCATCGGATGGGGCGGATGACATGGTCGGGCGTATCAAAAACAATATTCTAATGTTCGGACCGAGCGGCGTCGGCAAAACATATATCATCAAATTGATCGCCCAAAAAATCAATGTCCCTTTTGTCAAAGGAGATGCCACGAAATTCAGCGAAACAGGTTATGTGGGCGGCGATGTCGAAGATCTTGTACGCGATCTTGTGAGGGAAGCAGACGATGATATTGAATTGGCTCAATACGGCATCATCTATATTGATGAAATCGATAAAATCGCGTCAAGCCGAAATATTATCGGCGCTGATGTGTCGCGGTCCGGCGTTCAGCGTGCGCTCCTCAAGCCCATGGAAGAAACAGACGTGGATTTAAAAGTACCCCATGATCCCATTTCAATGATTCAGGAAATCGAACGCTTTCGTAAAACAGGAAAAAGAGATAAACGATCGGTCAATACCGGCAATATCCTCTTTATTATGAGCGGCGCTTTTGGTGATTTGGCCCGGATTGTCAAACAACGAATTGCGGCTCAGGGTATCGGCTTCGGCGCAACCCTTAAAGCGCCGGAAGAAAACGTCGAGATTATTAGCCGGGCAATGGCGGAAGATCTCATAGAATTCGGGTTCGAATCTGAATTTGTGGGTCGCCTGCCGGTCAGAGCCGTCTTTGAAAAATTGACGGAAGACGATCTTTTCGAAATTCTGAAAAATCCCAGCAACCCCATCATTCTGGGTAAAAAACTCGACTTTGCAGCATATGGTATCGATATAAAATTTGAAGACAGAGCTCTTCGAATCCTGGCAAAAAACGCTTTTCAGGAAAATACCGGCGCCAGAGGCCTTGTCAGTGCCGTCGAAAAAGCGCTTTTAGTGTTTGAGAAGAAACTGCCGTCGAGTCAAATCCATAAATTTCCGGTAACCGGCACTGCTGTTGAGGACCCCGAAAGGACTCTCAACAAAATGCTGGCGCTGTCGGACATCGATGAACTCAATGAAATTTATGAGAAATTATTTCTTGAAGAAAAAGAATATATCAAGATTTATTTGAACGCCAACAAAAAAAATCTGGCGGAAAAATACGGCTTGACGCTGACGGCGTCGCGCATCGATATAGTGGCTTCTTATTATGCCAATCACATGATGGATATCGAAAAAGCCATTAAAAAGATCAAAACATTTTATGACGACATAAAGAATATTGAATTGTATTTTTTCAAAAACCATGACATTAACATTGTCATGGAAGATGATGCCGTTGATTTTATTATAGATAATTTTGAAAAATCCGCCCATGACCTTGGAGAGCTTTACGAAAAACTGTCTACGGATTTTGAATACGGGCTCAAACTGGTCCGGGAAAAAACTGGCAAGCACCGGTTTTTTATTACCAAATACGCGTTGATGAACCCCGAAGCCTTTATCGGCAATCTGATAAAAGATGAGTTGAGCCCGCCCGCTGCTAATCCCGGAGACCGAGAAAAACTAAAATGATCGGAATATCAAAGTTGTATTGCGGCACCGTAGAGCCATCCGATGCATTGCGCTATGGACGAATGTCCGCCAAGCTTCCGTCACATCTTCTTCAGTTTTCCAGCGATAAGCGGCCGGTGGTTGTATGGAACATTACCCGGCGATGCAACCTCAAGTGTATCCATTGTTATGCTCACGCGAAAGATATTGAGTCAGATAGAAACCTCTCCTTCAGTGAAGGCAAACATTTGATCGACGATCTTTCAGGATTTGGTGTGCCTGTAATTTTGTTTTCAGGGGGTGAACCTCTGGTACGAAAAGATATCCCGGAATTGGCGGCTTACGCCGTAAAAAAAGGGATGAGAGCCGTTTTATCAACCAACGGAACCTTGATAACCCCTCAGATCGCTGAAAACCTGAAAGATATCGGACTGTCATACGTCGGCATCAGCCTCGATGGAATGGAAGCGATTAACGACCGGTTTAGAGGCGTTCAGGGCGCTTTTGTTTCGGCGTTGAAAGGGATTGAAAACTGCAAAAACGCCGGCATAAGAGTCGGCCTCCGCTTTACCATCAACAAACAAAATGCAGATCAGATTCCTGAAATGTTCAAGCTCCTTGAAGATATGGATATTCCAAGGATATGCTTTTATCACCTGGTATATGCAGGCCGCGGATCAGAACTCGTAAAAGAAGATCTCTCCCATGAAGAAACCCGAAAAGCCGTTGATCTTATTATGGATCTGACCATGGAGCTTCATGATCGAAATCATCCCAAAGAGGTATTGACCGTCGACAATCATGCCGACGGCCCCTATCTTTACATGCGGCTTCTCAGAGAAAATCCCGAGCGTGCCCGTGAAGTACTTGAACTTCTTAAAATGAACGAGGGAAACAGTTCCGGTATCGGCATCGGCTGCGTGGGCTGGGATGGCGAAGTATACGCCGACCAATTCTGGCGCCATTACAGTTTCGGCAATGTCAAAAACAGACCCTTTTCCGAAATTTGGACCGACACCTCGGATCCGTTGATGAGAAAACTCAAAGAGAAAAAAAAATACGCCAAAGGGAGATGTGCGGCATGCCGGTGGCTGGATATTTGCGCCGGAAACTTCAGGGTGCGGTCCGAAGCCGTCACGGGCGATGTATGGGCGCCGGACCCGGCCTGTTATCTGACAGACGAAGAAATATCTTAATATTTAAATGATAAAATACCAAGCCGTACAAATCGTAACGAACGAATTCTTATCACGAAAGCACGAAATTATAAAAACACGAAAAAGTATATTTTTTATTTCGTGCTTTCGTTCTTTCGAGCTTTCGTGATTATTTTTCTATTTTTTCATTAAACTCCACAATATTAAAAATGAGGGTGCCAACATGCTGTTTCCTGACTACAGACCGAGACGGTTACGACAAAACGACGCGTTTCGCCGGATGATACGCGAAACCAAGCTTTCGGTGGATGACCTTATTCTTCCGCTTTTTGCCATCAACGGCAAAGGCGTGAAAAACCCCATCGATTCGATGCCCGGGCACTATCAGCTGTCCATGGACAATCTTGTCAAGACGGCCTCAAAAGCCCATGAACTCGGCATTCCGGCAGTAATGTTGTTTGGAATACCGGAAAAGAAAGATCCGCTTGCCACCGGCGCTTATGACAAAAACGGCATCGTTCAAATCGCAACACGCGCTTTGAAAGACAAATTACCGGATCTTGCCGTCATTACCGATGTCTGCCTGTGCCAATATACCGACCATGGCCATTGCGGCGTTGTGGAGGGGAATATTATCGACAACGACGCCTCCTTGGACCTGCTGGCCAAAACCGCTCTTTCTCATGCCCGGGCCGGTGCCGACATGGTCGCGCCTTCCGATATGATGGACGGCCGTGTGGCTGAAATCCGAAATATCCTGGATGAAAACGATCTCATCAACGTACCGATACTCTCTTATGCGGCCAAGTACTGCAGTGCATTTTACGGGCCCTTTCGTGATGCCGCACATTCTGCCCCGAAGTTTGGAGATCGGCGAACCTATCAAATGGATCCCGCCAATGCATTGGAAGCGGTTCGCGAGGCGACCCTGGACATCGAAGAAGGCGCGGACATCATCATGGTAAAACCCGCCTTGCCCTATCTGGACATCATCCGTCTCATCCGGGAAGAAATCGATCTTCCTTTGGCGGCTTACAATGTCAGCGGTGAATTTGCCATGGTCAAGGCCGCCGAAAAAATGGGATGGGTGGACGGAAAAAGAGTCATGATGGAAACCCTTATTGCTATTAAACGGGCCGGTGCCGACATGATCCTGACGTATTTTGCCCTTGAAGCCGCAGAAGAATTACGGGCGTGAGCCAGACGGGCCGGCAGATTCTCAAGCACCAATATGAGTAATCAAGTCGAAGCAACATCCCCAAAACCGCATCCCCAAGGTAGAGGTAAGGGACAAACCTTGCGGCTGGTGGCATGGGAAACCACGCGGAACTGCAACCTTTCCTGCGTGCACTGCCGCGCATCGGCGCTGCGAGGTCCCTTCAACGGAGAACTCGACACCCGTGCATGTTTTCGCCTGCTGGATCAGATCGCGCGAGTGGGAAACCCCATCATCATTCTTACGGGCGGGGAGCCCCTTTTGCGAACCGATATTTTTGACATCGCCAAATACGGCACCGGCAGGGGGATCAGCATGGTCATGGCGACCAACGGCACACTGATCACGGAAAGCATCGCCAAACAAATGGTCCATGCCGGGATTCGAAGAATAAGCATCAGTCTGGACGGCGCCACTCCGAAAAGCCATGACCGGTTCAGGGGAGTGGACGGCGCCTTCGAAGGTGCGCTGCGAGGCATTCGCCTGGCAAAAGACGCCGGCATAGAATTTCAAATCAATACCACCATTGCCAAGGCCAATCTTCACGAAATGCCAAGAATCCAGGATTTGGCCGTAACACTGGGAGCAGTCGCCCACCACATTTTTCTCCTTGTTCCCACAGGCCGGGGAAAATATATCCTGGATCAGGAAATTACTGCCGAAGAATATGAAAACACATTGAATTGGTTCTATGACCAGAGAAAAAAAACCCCTTTGCAGCTTAAAGCCACTTGCGCACCCCACTTTTACCGCATTCTTCGGCAAAGAGCAAAAAAAGACCAAGAATCAATATCATTCAATATTTGCAAAATGGATGCCGAAACGCGAGGATGTCTGGGCGGCACGGGCTTTTGTTTCGTCTCCCACCGGGGGATTGTTCAGCCCTGCGGATTCCTTGATGTGAGCTGCGGAGACATTACGCGGGACTCCTTTGCCCAAGTCTGGAATTATTCGGATATTTTTTTATCGCTGCGAAATTTTAACAATCTGAAAGGAAAATGCGGGATGTGTGAATTCAAAAGCGTGTGCGGCGGATGCAGGGCAAGGGCTTTTGAAGCGACCGGCGATTTTCTGGCCGAAGAACCGCTGTGCAGCTATCAGCCTCGTGTTTTTAGAAAATAGGAAAGAGGAATTAGAAAATAGAAAATAAATAATGGCAAGTAACCATTAATCTTATTATTTTTATTTGTATTTATTCGTGGTATTTTTTATACTCTTTCCTATTCTCTCTTTTCTCTTTCCTTTTACCGGGCTCAGTCCATTGCGTTAAGAACCCGGTATCCGTCTTTTTCAAGAGCTTGCCGGATAACCTCCGTATTGCAGGGGGAAAGCCGAAAGTAATATTCTCTTTTGCTCGGTTTTTGCGCCGTCATCCCGACATTGATGATGTCTCCGCCGTTCTCGTTGATAATTTGCAGTACATTTTTAAAAGATCCCGGTTTATCCCCCACCACCAGATCGATCCGTGAACTGGCATTAAGAAAACCCATCATATCGATGAACGTCCGCAGGATATCCGTAGCCGTAATAATACCCACCAGTTTATGGCTTTTCACCACGGGCATGCCCCCGATTTTATGCTTGTATATCAATTGAGCCGCCACTTCGATGTCGTCATTGGGCCCCACCACAATGGGATTCTTGATGATCAAATCCGTCAGCGTCAACTCACCGATCATGGAAGGAATGAGACCCTGTTTTAAATCCGCAAGCGTAATAAAACCTTCGAGCTTGTTTCCTTTTGAAACCACCGGAAGATGCCTGATCGAATTGATCTTCATCACTTCGATGGCTTCCTGTATGGAAGCGTTTTCGGTTATGGTAATAGGATCGGGAACCATTATTGAATTTATTTTCATCGTATCTTCCTTGTTGGAACAAAATTAACCCAGCGCATTCAATAGCAGCGTGATGGGTCGATCTTCTTCACTTTCTCCGGTGAACCTTATGGGACCCGGTCGCCGGTAGTTATCATCACTGGGAACTGCGGCGAGCCATTTTTCTCTTAACGCTTTTGCAATTTTAAACGAAGCGGAATTGACATCGACCAGACTTTTTTCCAAAACAAGCTCGAGTCTGCCTTTTCTTTCTTCAAGGCGCATCAAGGGACCTATGGGAATTCCAATGGGTTCCCACTTTGAAAAATCCTGCTCCAGATTCCTGATGGCCGCCATTTGGCCGGTACCGCCGTTGGCAATCAGGCTAAAAACCGTCAACCCCAGGTTATACGTATAGTTACAATCAAATCGGGTGGGATCGTTGCCTCTCCCGTCATATCCGTAAAAATGAATTTGCGTCTTGAATTTCGGCACGGATTTTTTATAAATCTTTGCAACAGGTTCGGGTATCTCCTGGGCTTCTGTAATCGCTTGTTCCTTTTCAAGGGTCTGTTTGAGGGTTTTTACGGAGATGATAGACGATTTGACCAACAAATACGCATCCTTGTCATAGTTTTCAAAAAGTATGGGGCCGAAATACGCCGGATCGAGTCCGCCTTTTTTCATCACCTTTCGGTAATAGGATTTTTCGATCCCGATTCTATACCCCCCACCCTCATGCAATATATTCAGGTAGTCGTTCACCAGTCCCATGAGCACCTGTTCGGTTTTAACCTGGGAAAACTGAAAATTTCCGTGACTGTCTCTTTCCGTGAGAAGGCCTTCCTGAAAAAAATCCGGTATATCGTTAAACAGGTCATCATCCCGCGTATTCCAAACGGAAAAACTTCCTTCTTCTCTGGATCGCCTGGCCATTCTTCGCAAATATTCCAGCTTATCTTCAAGCACCAGGAAATCTGAATGGAAATCCGTATCATGGGTTTTGTTATATTCCGCAATGATCGTATTGAGCTTTATGATAAAAACCTGTATTTCATTGATGAACTCCAATATTCCTTCCGGAATGACAATTACGCCGTAGTTTTTACCGACAGCAGCCCTTCTGACGATGCCGTGGCAAATCACCCGCGACAGATGTCTGAGGGTCATTCCGTATGCATTGAAATCGGCCCCTTGGTCTCTTGCCGCTTCCTCGATTCTCTTTTCATCAACATAATCGCAAAGTTCTTCACCGATGAAGGTCATATTGGCATGGGTCTGCAGCGCAACTTCAAGCGCCAGGTGGCTGGCAACGCGACCCATGACCTTACAGATATGCCAGTATTTGACGTCTGAACTGCTGTCTGTGCAAAGATTACTGATCGAGCCTGAAAATGCTCTCGCTGCCGTGTGGAAACCGAAGGACATGGCACACAAAATCTGACCGTTTCGATCTCTGACCTGAATATCGCCATCGATGGTTTTGGGAACGCCGATGACCTGGATCCCGTCCTCCATCATTTCCTGGGCCAAAAAGGCGGCGTTTGTATTTGAATCATCTCCGCCCACGATCACAAGCGCATCCAATCCCAGCGCTTTACAGGTCTCCTTGGACAGGGCCATTTTCTTTTTTGTATCTATTTTCGTTCGGCCGGTTTTTATCATGGTAAAACCGCCGAGGTTACGATAAGCGTCAACCACCTGGCCGGTTATTTCCATGGCTTCATTTTCAATGATCCCATCCGGACCCAGCAAAAAACCGTAAATTTTGGTTTCCGAATTCACCTTTTTCGCAGCATCATACAGCCCTGCGATCACATTATGCCCACCGGGAGCCGGTCCTCCGGAAAATACAATACCGATACATCGCTTTTTGTCGTATGTATCTTGAAAGGATTCTTCAGGTGAATCCGCACCGACGACGGACTGGACCTTATTATGAATAATGTCCGGCAACTGTTTTTTTGCTTCCTTGTCAATGTTAAAGGTAAAACGATCAACATCTTCCAGCAGGGTATAACGGCTTTTGAACACCTGGCATTTGGGAGGTTTGTATGTTCTTCGCTCCACCAGCTCACGGTTAATATTGCTGACCGCCTCTTGAACCTTGGGATTTTCCAACAAAAGCTCAACATAGTCGGTATCTTTATCTTTCATGATGCTGCTCCGTTTTGAAACCACTTATAGGGGAATGGTTTGTGTTTTGCTTTCCGTAATAGCGACATAACAGCCGGGTTAATGTATTAATTTTATCGGTTTCCCAACGATTGTGTCAAGAGTATTCGAACGATACCTGTGTGACGAATTCAATTGAACCGCCATACCAATGATAATATTTTACGACGGCGCGACTCTTTTTCAAACCGGCTTTCGCTGGAGATCAATTCTCAAAATATCATGATTTCTTTGATCCTGATTGTTACTAAATATCCATTAGTCGATAAGGGGTTTTAAAAAACTACAGGATCTTCGATAGGAACTGCCGTGTGCGTTCCTCGCGCGGATGATTGAAGAAGGCCTCGGGTGTGCCTTCTTCGATGATCTTGCCGTCTTCCATCATCAGCACCCGGTCAGCGGCCTCGCGGGCGAAGCCCATCTCGTGGGTGACCACCACCATCGTCATGCCTTCTTGGGCCAGCGTTTTCATCACCTCGAGCACCTCGCCGACGAGCTCGGGATCGAGTGCCGAGGTGGGCTCGTCGAAGAGCATCAGCTTTGGCTGCATCGCCAGCGCCCGGGCGATCGCCACCCGCTGCTGCTGACCGCCGGAAAGCTGACTGGGATAGGCATGCATGCGCTCGGCCAGACCGACGCGGCGCAGCAGCTCGCGGGCGCTGTCAAGCGCCTGCTTCCGGGACATCTTGCGAACATGGATGGGCGCCTCGATGACATTTCCCAGCGCCGTCATGTGGCCGAAGAGATTGAAGCGCTGGAAGACCATGCCGATCTCGGCACGACGGGCGCAGATCTCGCGGTCGCGCAGCTCGTGGATGCGCTCGCCCATTTGCTTGTAACCGACCATGTGACCATCCACCCACAGTCTGCCGGCATCGATCTTCTCGAGATGATTGATGCAGCGAAGGAAGGTCGATTTGCCCGAGCCTGATGCCCCCAGAAGACACACCACCTCGCCGCGCTGCACCTCGAGGGAAATGCCCTTCAACACCTCGATATGGCCGAAGCGCTTGTGCACCGACTGGGCCTTGATCATTGGCGTCGATGGTGCCGGTGTTTGGGCGGCAGGGCGATCATTCATGGCTATACACTCCGGTGGAGAAACGGGCAAGGAAACCGCGGACTTTTTGCAACGGGGTGTCCGGCAGGCTGCGGCTGGCGCCGCGGCCGAAATGGCGCTCGATGTAGAACTGGCCGATCGACAACAGCGTCGTCACCATCAAGTACCAGATGCTAGCCACTAAGAGCAGTGGGATCGTGCGATAGTTAACCGAGTAGATAAGCTGCACCGAGTAGAGCAGCTCGGTGACCGCGATGACGCTCACCAGCGAGGTGGTCTTGAGCATCGAGATGGTCTCGTTGCCGGTGGGCGGGATGATCACCCGCATCGCCTGCGGCAGGATGATGCGGCGCATCGTCAAAAGCCGCGACATGCCCAGCGCCGAGGCCGCCTCGGTCTGGCCCTCGTCGACCGAGAGGATGCCGGCGCGGACGATCTCGGTCATGTAGGCGGCCTCGTTGAGCCCGAGCGCCAGGATGGCGGCGACGAACGGGGTAATCAGCGCGTTGGCGTTCAGGGTGAAGCTGCCCCAGCCGATGACCGGATAGAGCGCGGTGATGTTGAACCAGAAGATGATTTGCACCAGTACCGGGGTACCGCGGAAGAACCAGATGTAAAACCAGGCCGCGCCTGCCACCAGCGGATTGGGCGACAGCCGCATCACCGCCAACACGACGCCCAGGACGATGCCGATGGCCATCGCGATGACGGTGAGTTCGAGGGTGAGCACCAGGCCATCCAGCACCCGCATCGAGAAGAAAAACTGCCAGACAATGCTCCACTGGAAGCGCGAATTGGTGGTAATCGAATACAGCGCCGCCAGTGCCAGCAGCAGCACCAGCGTGCCGGCGACCCACCGGCCGGTATGGCGCACCGGTATCGCCTTGATCAGCTCAGTAGCTTCCCGCGGCAATGATCTTCTCCCATCGAGCGCTCATTGCGCTCATTGTATTGTCCTTATCAACCATGAACCGGTCCTGCGCGACCGGCCATGTCGCGCAGGACCGGGAATAACGGGAAGGGCAATGCCCGCTCTGCTTCATTCCCCTCGCGGTCTATTGTGCAGCGACATTAATCTTCGAGGTCTTCAATGCCCCCTGGCTGATGCCCCACTTGTTCAGGATCTTCGCGTATTCACCGTTCTTTATCAGGTGCTCGACGGCGGCTCGTATCGGCTTGGCCAGGCCCGAATTTTTTGGCACGACGATGCCATAGGGTACGTTGTTATACGCCTTGCCCGTAAGTTTGAATTGCCCATGGGATTCCTTGACAATCCACGCGGCCACCGGCGAATCGGCCATGCCCACCTGGGCGCGGCCACTGGCGATGGCAAGATTGGCGCCGTTCTGATCGGGAAAGACGGAGACGGTCACCGCGCTCTTGCCGGCAGCGGTGCATTTCTTGCTCTGGGCATTGGCGTCGTCGACCTGGATCGTGCCCTTTTCGATGGCCGCCGTCTTGCCGCACAGGTCGTCGAGCCCTTTGATCTTCGCGCCGCTATTCGCCCTCACATAAAAGGAGGTGCCGGCGACGAGATAGGTGACGAAGTCGACGACTTTCTCGCGTTTCTTAGTATCACTGAACGCCGACATGCTCAGGTCATACTTGCCCGCCTGCAGGCCCGGGATGATGCTATCGAAGCTGGCGTTGACGAATTTGAACTTCACGCCCAATACTTTGCCGATGGCGTGACCGAGATCGACATCGGCGCCGACGATGGTCTTACCGTCCTTGCCGATGAATTCCATCGGAGCATAGCTGGCGTCGCTGGCCACGGTGAGCACGCCCTTGTCCTTATATTTCGCAGGCAGACCGGCTGCGCTTACGCTGGTGGCGGTGACGATGGCGGCCAGGACCAGGGCCGCGCCCAAGCCGAGCGCACGGCTGATCGAATGTTTCAACGATTGGTGAGTTTTCATAGATTCTCCTTTAAGTGGGTGATAAGGAATCTCTTTTTACGGGAGACCTAACAACGGACTCCCACATGGTGGACCACTACATCGGCTATAGTTAGGAACTTTCACGAAATAATATTCACACTCTATGATTTACTCGGAAGTATTGCGTAATTCCATTCCCCGTGAAAGTCATCACGAATGATGTTGACCAGTCGCAACTTGTCATCTTTTAGCTCCCTCCGCTGCTCTTGTTTCTATTGAAAGCTTTTGCAACGGCCCTGTTAGCGGGTTGTCGACTCCTGTCGTTTTCTCGGGCCTATCAACCAATCCACCCCAACTTGAATCGCTGTACTCATGCCGCTTCCTGACTGAAGCAAGCTTTGGCAACGATGAGTATTTGATAACCATAGGAAATTCAAAAGAATTTGTCAATTTATATTTTAAAACATAATAGCCTCCGGTTAACACCAAGTTCACTTGCCGGGAACCCAATGAGGACTTGGCTAAT
>CAZQAF010000021.1:0-43742 GCA_964591175.1 uncultured Desulfobacteraceae bacterium
CAAGTAGCTCAGGTATTGATCAACCAGTGTATCCAAGGAAGTTTTCATAATCGGCGGAATTTAGCAAATAGGTGGAAAGTTATCATTTCATCAACCGGAGTTACATTCCGTGGACATTTTATAGCTTGACTTGTAAAAAAGTGTCAAATTGTTTTACGAAGGTATTACTTTATTGATGTGTATAGGAACTTTTTTCTTTTTTTTTTCGGCGGTTTTGGTAATAATTGAAAAAGATTGCCGGAGGAAAATAAAGATGAAGATAATGATAACCGGTGCAAGAGGGCAGCTCGGCACCGACTGCGATCTCATTCTGCGCAGGCGCCATGAAGTCATGGCCCTGGCCAAAGATGATATGGATATTACAAATGTATCCGACGTCGATGCACGGATCAAACATTTCTTACCGGACGTTATCATCAATTGTGCGGCATACACCCAGGTTGATCAATGCGAAACTGAAAAAAATGCGGCTTGGAAAGTCAATGTCACCGGTGCGGAAAATCTGGCCGGATGTACGGAGAAATATGAAAGCCGGTTGATCCACGTTTCAACCGACTATGTTTTTGACGGTCTGAAAAGCGTGCCGGAGCCGTATGTGGAAACCGATGAGACGAATCCTGTTTCATACTACGGAAAGACAAAACTCGAAGGTGAAAAAGCGGTAAAAATCGCCACCGACCGGTTCATCATCGTCAGAACAGCATGGCTTTACGGTATCAGCGGCCATAATTTTCTCAAAACAATGCTAAAATTGTCCTTTAAGAGTTCCGATAATAAAATTAAAGTGGTGAACGACCAGTTCGGTTCACCGACCTGGACATATCGACTGGCACTTCAAATTGAAAAACTTATACAAACAAATTATCGAGGAATCTTTCATGCAACGGCAGAGGGATATTGCACCTGGTATACGTTGGCGGATCATTTTCTCAAAAAAATGGATGTTCCCCATAGGATGATGCCATGCACCACCCGCGAATATCCGACCCCGGCTGCCCGGCCGATGAATTCAATTCTTGAAAACCGGAATTTAAAGGATAAAGGGATGAATATCATGTCACATTGGGAAACGGATATTGACGAATTTGTTTCAAATTTCCGAAAGGTTTTGATAAAAGAGACCCAAAAGGGAACTTGAGCTGATGAAAAACATGCTGATCACCGGTGGGTGCGGGTTTATCGGATCTAATTTTATCCGGTATCTCTTAAGAGAATCCGATTATACGGGTCGTATCATCAACCTTGACAAACTCACCTATGCCGGAAATCCGGAAAACCTGGCGGATGTTCAAAAGGAATATCCAAAGCGGTATACTTTCATTCAGGCCGATATCTGCGACGAACCGCGAATAGGGGAAATATTTGACAATTATCAGATCGACGGCATATGCCATTTTGCCGCGGAATCCCATGTCGATCGATCAATTGTGAAACCGGACGCTTTTATACAGACCAATATCGTTGGAACCTTTAATTTGCTGGAAGCTGCCAGATCACGGCTCGGTCAAATGATCCGTTTTCATCACGTCAGCACCGATGAGGTTTACGGAAGTTTGGGAAAGGACGGCTATTTTACGGAAACAACAACGTATCAACCCAATAGTCCGTATTCGGCATCCAAGGCGTCTTCGGATCATTTGGTTCGCGCATATCACAAGACCTATGGTTTGCCCGTGACCATATCCAACTGTTCGAATAATTACGGACCTTACCAGTTCCCTGAAAAACTTATTCCCTTGATGATCTTAAACGGCATGGAAGGAAAATCCCTGCCGGTTTACGGAGACGGCCAAAATGTCAGGGACTGGCTCTATGTCAAAGATCATTGCGTTGCTGTCTGGATGATTATGAACCATGGAAAAAACGGAGAGACATACAATATCGGGGGCGACGGAGAAATGGCAAACTTAAAACTCGTGGAGATGATTTGTGACATTCTCGACGACATCAACCCGCTGCCCGATCACCGAAGCCGAAGAGATTTGATTGAATTTGTTAAAGACAGGCCCGGGCATGATTTAAGATATGCCATCGATTACAGCAAATTAAAACAGGCTTTGAAATGGCAGCCGGAAGTTACACTTGAAACCGGTATTCGAGAAACCATCAACTGGTATTTACAAAACCGTCCATGGATCGACCGGGTTAAAAGCGGGGAATATCAATCTTGGATCAAAACCCATTATTGTTAGACCATACGGTTTATGGTTATTTAACTATCGCTTAAAAGAACTCGGACCCAAGTTAAAATCAAAAGAATTTCTTCCGCCACTAAGGCACCAAGTCACCAAGAATAAATATTAGATACCCCTTTGTGTCTTCGTGCCTTAGTGGCAAATATTCAGGTGCGGATCATGAAAAATGAAAAGATCCTGGTTGTCGGCGGTGCGGGATACATCGGATCACACATGGTTAAGGACCTTCTTTCAGCGGGATTTGAGGTCATCACTTTGGATAATCTTTCCACCGGCCATGGGGATCTTTTGCCCGGGGGAACATTTGTGAAAGGTGACCTTGGCGACCCGAAAGTACTCGATCGGTTATTCGCCGCCCACAATATTTCCGCAGTCATGCATTTTGCAGCTTTTTCACTCGTTGGAGAATCCGTGGAAAATCCCCTGAAATACTATCGCAACAATCTGGCGGCGACCGCGGTCCTCTTGAGTGCAATGATCGAATATCGTGTGAAGCGATTTATTTTTTCTTCCACGGCGGCGGTTTATGGCGAACCGATGCAAATCCCCATAACGGAAAAACATCCCTGCAACCCCACCAATCCATACGGCGCAAGTAAAATAGCTGTTGAAAGAATGCTTTGTGATTGTGATGCGGCCTATGGTTTAAGGTATGTCAGTCTGAGATATTTCAATGCATCCGGTGCGGATGAATCCGGCACGATCGGAGAGCGGCATACGCGTGAAACCCACCTCATCCCGCTGGTGCTGAAAGTTGCCCTCGGTGAAAGGAAGAATATCAGGATTTACGGCGTTGATTATCCGACACCCGACGGAACGTGCATCAGAGATTATATCCATGTCAGCGACTTAACCCGGGCCCATTTGCTGGCACTTGAAGCGCTATTGTCGGATAAAGAAAGTGCGGTTTATAATTTGGGGAACAACCGGGGCTACTCGGTGCGAGAGGTGATTGAGCTGGCAAAAAAAGTGACCGGGAAACACATACCGGTGATAGAAGCTGACAGAAGGCCGGGTGATCCGGCAAGACTGATCGCAAGCGCCGAAAAAATAAAAGAATCACTGGGCTGGCAACCCCGGCATGAAAATCTGGAAGCAATCCTCAAAACTGCCTGGGTATGGCATCAAAATGAAGCGGCAAAGGATGCCGCAGCGGGTGGAACCCTATGAAAAACAGACTGAAGATTTATCCGATTCTGCTGGCCGGGGGATCAGGAACACGGTTATGGCCGGTATCGAGAGAGCTCTATCCCAAACAGCTCGTCAAATTCATCGGTGAAAATTCGCTGGTACAAAACACCATCAAACGGCTGCCCCCCTCACTGGATGTGGCAAATGTTCGCATTGTTTGCGGAGAAGAGCATGTTCACGAAATTGAACGACATATCAAAGAAATCGGCGTATCTCCCGAAAACAAGATCATTGCCGAACCCTGCGGCCGCAATACCGCCCCGGCCATTCTTTTGGCAATGCGCCTTGTTCTTGAACATGAGCATGATGCCGTGCTTTGCGTCTTTCCGGCGGATCATGTCATACGAGATGAGCGTGTATTTCATGAGCGATTGGACGCTGCCGTAAAACTGGCTGAGATGGATTATATCGTGACGTTTGGAATAACCCCGCACTACCCGGAAACAGGCTACGGGTATATCGAGGGCGGTAACGAAATATCCTTTGGGGCGCGTTCCGTAAAACGGTTTGTGGAAAAACCCGACATGGATACGGCCAAGCGATATATAAACGCCGGCAATTTTTTTTGGAACAGCGGCATGTTTGCCTTTAAAGCATCGGTGATGGATCAGGAATTAAGCATCCTTCATCCGGATCTTTTTCGTCAAATGAAACAGCTGTCGCTTAAACAGGGGGTGATATCCAAAAAAGACTACCGGCAGCTGCCGAACATTTCCATAGACTATGCTGTCATGGAAAAGACGGATAAAGCAGCGGTTTTGCCTTCCGACTTCGGATGGAGCGATATTGGATCCTGGAAATCTCTGTATGATTTCATACCAAAGGATGCCATGGGAAATGTCATTGACGGCGACATTATTTCCGAAGACACTCGCGACTGTTTTATCATGGGGTATGAACGGCTGATTGCGACCAACGGCATACGGAACATGGTGGTTGTGGAAACACCGGACTCTGTTTTTGTTTCCGATATGGAAACCAGCCGGGATGTAAAAAATATTGTTAATCAGCTGAAAGAAAAGGGGCGGAGTGAATACCAAAGACATAAGACAGCTTATCATTTTTGGGGAACTTTGACTGTTTTAGAAATGAAGCCCGATTTCAGCGTCGTAAAGTATGACATATATCCCGGTTCAACGTGCGATATCCCAACCGATGGATCCCTTTTGCACCTCGTTATCGGTAAGGGCGTCGGCCAGTCAATCATAAATGGTCGGAACGTTTCGCTGGGTAAAGGTCAGTCTGTTGCGCCGGCCGTGGATCAGACGGTGAGATTGGAAAACACCGGAGATGAGACGCTGGTTGTGATTGGGGTTCAATTCTAGATGAATTCGTAAAAAGTCGAATTCATCAAATATTAAACACTCTCGTAAAAAGCCGCTTTTTTGCCTTTTTGCGAGACCAGCATTTGTTGAAAGGTAAAAAAAGGACATGAATTTGAGCGATAAAAATGAAACCTGTTTAAAGCTACTGGAGATGATCGAACAGAGAACGGCTCGAATCGGCATTATCGGTCTTGGCTATGTTGGGTTGCCCCTGGCCATACACTTCGGACGAAAAGGATTTCGCGTGACCGGTTTTGATCTTGATTCAAGAAAGATCGATAAACTGCTTCATGGTGAGTCGTATATCAAGCACATCCCTGCCGGCGCCGTTAAAGAACTGATTGATGCAAAACAGCTTGATGTAACCCTCGATTTTAGTCGTCTCCGGGAGACCGATTGTATACTGATCTGTGTACCGACGCCCCTTACGGAAAAACTGGAGCCGGATTTGAGCTATTTGTTGAACACGACGGAGACCATTGCCGATAATTTACGCATGGGGCAGCTGATCGTACTTGAAAGCACGACCTATCCCGGAACCACCCAGGAAATGCTTCTCCCGCGACTTGAATCAAATGATATGAAGGTGGGGAGAGACTTTTTCCTGGCCTTTTCACCGGAAAGAGAAGATCCGGGAAACCAAAAATATACCGCCACAAACATTCCCAAGGTCGTCGGCGGCATTACCCGCTCCTGTCTGGATGTCGCCACGGCCATGTATAACGCCATTACCCGGGCGGTACCTGTTTCTTCCACACAGACGGCCGAAATGGCAAAGCTTTTGGAAAATACGTTTCGTTCCGTTAATATTGCACTGGTCAATGAGCTGAAGATCCTTGCACATAAAATGGACATCGATCTTTTTGAGGTTATCGAGGCCGCCGCTACAAAACCCTTTGGGTATACGCCTTTTTATCCCGGACCCGGTCTGGGCGGGCACTGCATTCCCATCGACCCTTTTTATCTGGCCTGGAAAGCCCGGGAATACGATTTTTCAACCCGTTTTATCCAGCTCGCCGGAGAAATCAACATATCCATGCCGTATTATGTCATTGAAAAAACGATAGAAGCGCTCAATAAACATCGAAAGAGCCTCAACGGAAGCCGGATACTGGTTCTTGGTGTGGCGTATAAAAAAGATGTTGACGATGATAGAGAATCTCCGGGATATGCGATCATGAAAATGCTTTTGGGAAAAGGCGCCGCTGTCCTTTACAATGACCCCTGGATTCCAAAACTGCATACCACCCGAAAATATAACTTCCAAATGGAATCGATGACCATTACGCCGGAGTTGCTTGCTGACATGGATGCCGTTATCATCGTTACCGACCATAGTGCCTATAACTGGGCTGAAATCGTCGAACATTCCAATCTGGTGATCGATACCCGGAATGCGACCAAAGGAATAAAGGAGAATCGAGAGAAAATCATCATGGCATAAGGGGAAGGAAAAATATGAAAGGAATCATTTTAGCCGGCGGGTCGGGCACTCGGCTCTACCCCGTCACACGCGTGGTCAGCAAACAGCTTTTACCGATATACGATAAACCCATGATATATTACCCCCTGTCTGTTTTGATGCTTGCGGGAATCAGGGACATCCTCATCATTTCAACGCCCGAGGATTTGCCTTTGTTTGAAAAGCTTCTCGGAGACGGCGCCTGGTTGGGGCTTTCTTTTTCTTATGCCCAGCAACCCCGGCCGGAGGGGCTGGCCCAGGCTTTTGTTATCGGCAAGTCGTTTATCGGGACAGATTCGGTGTGCCTGATTTTAGGGGACAATATATTCTACGGACACAGCCTGACCAATATTTTAAAGCGGGCGGTCCGTCTTGAAAAAGGCGGCCTGATCTTCGGTTATCTGGTTAAAGATCCTAAGCGGTACGGCGTCGTCGAGTTTGATTCAAAGGGCAATGTCATCGGTATTGAAGAGAAACCTGGAAAGCCGAAGTCGAACTATGCTGTTCCGGGGCTTTATATCTATGATAGCAGCGTGGTCGACATCGCCGAACATCTGAAACCTTCTGCCAGGGGAGAACTGGAAATTACGGATGTTAACCTTGAATATCTGAAAAAAGGGGAGCTTAAGGTCGAACTTTTGGGAAGAGGCTTCGCCTGGCTGGACACCGGGACCCAGGAAGCCCTTCAGCAAGCGGCCAGCTATATTCAAGCCATTCAGGACAGACAGGGACTCAAGGTATCTTGCATTGAAGAAATTGCATACAACCTCGGTTACATCGACAAAAAAGAACTGGCAAACCTGGCGGCCGGTTTAGCCCAAAACGAATACGGTCAGTATCTTTTGCGATTGATCGACGAAGAAGAGAATAATATTCAGAGCTATTAGGAAGTAGGGAAGAGAAAATAGAAAACAGGAAAGAGGAAGGAAAGGCCGGAGGTCAGAAGTCAGAAGACCGATGGAAGAGGGAAGACCGCTTCGCTAGGAAGATGGACGAATAAAAGCAGATGGCAGATGACGGTGGAAGATCAGAAGGTTGGCATATCTTGGCGTATCCGTCCTTCTTATCTTCTCATCTTCTGATCTTCTTGATCTTTCTCTTTTCTAATTTCTATTTCCTCTTTTCTTTCAGTTTTTGCCGGCAACTCCGGCTTCGTCAAAGGTGAGCACTTCGGTGAAGACGCGAACCGCGCCTTCCATGATACTCATGGACAGCGCACCGCCGGTGCCTTCTCCCAGACGCATGCCCAGGTCGAGAATCGGTTCGACTCCCATGTACTTTAGCATATTTCGATGGCCTGCTTCTTCCGAACAGTGCCCGCAAAACATATAGTCGCGGATCTGTGGACACAAAGAATATGCAATCAGGGCGCCGGCTGTGGAAATAAAACCGTCGATCACCACCGGACGGCGGTGAAAGGCGGCAGCTAAAATGCACCCGGCGATCCCACCGATTTCATAACCGCCGACCTTGGCCAGGACATCCAACGCATCAAGGGCGTTGGGCTGGTTGATCCGGATGCCTTTTTTGACGGTTTCCAGTTTTATGGAGTAGCCTTTATCATCGACACCGGTTCCCCGGCCCACCATGTCTTTGGGGTCGATGCCGGTGATAACGCTTCCAATGGCTGCGGACGGCGTCGTATTGGCAATTCCCATGTCTCCGGTGCCCAACAATTCAATACCCTGATCAAAAAGATCGGTCGCCAGTTGGAATCCGGTCAAGATTGATTTTTCCGCATCCGTTACCGTCATGGCCGGACCTTTGGACAGATTGGCCGTTCCCGGTGCGATTTTTCGCAGCATCAACCTATTCCCGCCGTCTATGGACTCGGGATCAAGTTCAGCGATAATTCCCATGTCGACCACCCATACCTGTGCGCCGACATGTCTGGATATGGCGTTTATTCCCGCGCCGCCCCTTAAAAAGGTACGGATCATTGCGCCGGTAACTTCCTGGGGATACGCGCTGACACCTTCATCCGCCACGCCGTGATCGCCGGCCATAATCAAGATGGCTTTGCGATTCACAGAAGGTTTCAAGGTTTTCTGAATGCCGCAAAGTCGTTCTGAAATTTCATGAAGCCTTCCCAAAGCCCGGGTCGGCATGACCAGTTGGGCGGTCCGTTCCCGGGCTTTTTGAATCCAAAGATCTTCAACAGGTTGTATTTTATTTATTATTTCTTCAAGTTTCACGTAATGTCCTCCTTTGTATTATTGACCAAAAAAAAATCCTCATGCGATGATCGCTTGAGGATTTACCATCTCCTCAGAGACAAAACTTAAATGGCAGGTTTTCTGACGTCCGCTTTAACCAGATCCATAACAGCATC
The DNA here is from genome assembly GCA_964591175.1 of uncultured Desulfobacteraceae bacterium. Taxonomy (GTDB): domain Bacteria; phylum Desulfobacterota; class Desulfobacteria; order Desulfobacterales; family UBA11574; genus UBA11574. Next base: position 8,506 of record CAZQAF010000021.1, read on the forward strand.
CATATTCATATGCCGCTCAAAATGTGATGTCAGAAGGTCATAGGTATTGTCTTTAGCTTTAAAACGATTTTTATCAGGCACCTCAAGATGTTCAAGGCCGACGGTCTTCAGCCATTTTCGGGTAATTGCCGGTGAGTCGAACATCCCGTGCAGGTAGGTTCCCATCCGTCTTAAATCATGGCTGATGCATCCGTCTTCCCCGGTACATGGCCTTTGATTGCGCTCCCATATGTTAAACAAGCGATTGCCGCTGAACCGCTTGGTTTCCCCCATGTGGATTTCATAGCCTTCTCCCTGGATGTTTTCCCAAAAAAATCGTGTCCGGGTCGTGGTTTTGGGGGATTTTAAGAGCGTTTCTACGGGCAAAAGGTCAAGCCCTGCGGAGGTTCCGGGGCTGCCTTCCAGTCCTTTGGTGTCATGTACCCAACGGCCCATCATCTGGTATCCGCCGCAAATGCCCAGAATATGCCCGCCGGTCCGGGTATATTCTTTTATGATAGTTACCCATCCGGTGTCTTTCAGCCAATGTAAATCCCAACGGGTATTTTTTGATCCGGGCAGAACAATGGCCTTGAAATGTGAGATATCCCGCGGTCTTTCGATAAAAACGACATCCAATCCCTTAAGATCCAATAGGGGGTCGAAGTCGGTAAAATTGGAAATGTGCGGCAGACGGATGACGGCAATTGCCGAAGCGCCGGGATCACGCTTTGATCCGGCAACAGGGGTTTCGATGCTAACGGCATCTTCCGCTTCGATTCGGATGTGATTGTACCATGGGATGACACCGAACACCTTTTTCCCGGTTCTTTCTTCGATCCATTGTACACCGTCTTCAAACAACCTGATGTCGCCTTGAAACCGGTTGATGATAAGTCCTTTGATCCTATCTTGTTGTTTCATCGGGAGGCAGGCCAGGGTTCCGACAATCTGGGCGAAAACTCCCCCGCGGTGAATGTCTGAAACCAGAATGACCGGTGCATCGGCATATTCGGCCATGGGCAAATTGACCCTATCGCGGGCCGATAGATTCACCTCGGCGCAGGATCCCGCGCCTTCCATAACAATCAAATCATAGTTTTCTCTCAGCCGATCTAGAGCTTCGCAGGCCTTTGAAAACAGCACATCTCTATTTCGGTGATATTCCCGGGCCATGCTATGGGCAATCGCTTCTCCGAAAAGCACCACCTGAGACCCCATGTCTCCGGCGGGTTTTAATAAGATTGGATTCATGTCCACATGGGGCGGGATTTTTGCAGCCTCGGCCTGAACAATCTGGGCACGTCCCATTTCAAGGCCCTCCGCGGTGACACCCGAGTTGTTGGACATGTTTTGTGCTTTATACGGTGCCGTCCGGATACCCCTGTCGACAAAATAACGGCACAGTGCCGTCGCAACGACACTTTTTCCCACTTCGGAACCTGTTCCCAGGATCGCCAGGCATGGTGCTTTTTTCATGGCAAATCATTCCATTAATTCAAATCGTATGGGCACCCTGACCCACATATCTATGTTTCTTTTTCCGATCCTTCCGGGTTCGAACAGCCACTGTCTGACCGTTGATTCTGCTGACCTGTCCAGAATCGGATACCCGCTCGACTTAAAAATTTTGATGTCATCCACTGTGCCGTCGGCATTTACCAAAACATCCAGCAGAACATTTCCCTGAAATCCCCTGATCCTTGCAATTCTGGGATATTTGGGAGAAGGATTCGATCGGTATGCCGGCTTGGCTTCATGGATGGATTCCAGGGGGGATAATGATGCGCCGTCATGTTCGACGAATTTTGAAACTACTTTTATCCCGTTCTTATCGGGTATAAAATCAGACGATGCGGTCTCATCTGTTCGTTCGGCAATTGCTTTTGAGATGTTGTTGGTTTTCGGTTGAGGCGGCGCTTGAACAGGCTTTGGGGATGATGCCTTCTTTAAAGGTTTGGGGTTGTCTTGCACCGGCTGCATTTTGCGTGTTTTGACCACGTTCTTCTTCTTTAAAACCGGCGCTTTTTTCTTTTCGGTCAGGGTCTTTTTTTTCGGGACCGGCTTTTTGCGATCTTGGTCCGTCGTTTTTTGTTTTAGAACCGGTTCTTTTTTGGGTGCCGGATTGGGAGTTGGGTTTGTGCTTATCGACGTCAGCGTCATGTTCAACACCAGCGGGACGGGATGTTTAAAGGAAGATCTTCCGAGCCAGTTGAAATCAAGGCTAAAGAGAAGTCCGTGTATGCCCAGAGCAAGAATTCCGGCTGTCAATATCGGTTTCATGGGTGTTGCTCGGTTTCTGCCTGCAGCGAAATCCTGTTTATTCCCGCCATTTTGATTTGATCCAGAACCCGGAAAAGATTCTGGTAGGAAAGGCTGCGGTCGGCAAACAACAGGATGCCGGTGTTTTCATTTGCTGCGGCCTTTGTTTTCAAAACCGATGCCAGATCGTCAAAGCCGACCGGTTCTTTGTCGACATACAGCGTTCCGTCGGATTTTATGGTGACCGAAAGCAAAAGTTCTTTATCGATTTTAGCGGAAGCGGACGTCGGGAGCGATACCGGCAGCGCGTGATGAACCGCCATGGAAAGCATGGCATAGATGAAAAACACGAGAAGAAGAAACACAATGTCGATCAGCGGAATCATTTCAATCCGGATTTTTTTGCCGGTCTGAAGGTGAACTTTCATTGGTTGTCTCTTTTTTCTTTGGTCTCGGGATTGGCCAGCTTTTCATAAACAATTTCAAGGCTGGTGGCATATTTTTCGATATCGAGCGCCGCTTTTTCAATTCGGGAATTAAAGTAATTGTAGGGAAAAACGGATAGAATTGCAATTCCGAGTCCTGCCGCAGTGGTGATCAGCGCCTGCGCGATGCCGGCGGTGACCGCCTGGGGATGCGCGATGCCCGCGGTACCCAGCATTTCAAAGGAAAGAATGATTCCGATGACGGTTCCGAAGATGCCCAATAGCGGCGCCACGGTGATCATGGTATCGATTACCGCCATATATTTCTGCATCCGTTTGATTTCTTCGGATGCGGCAGCCTCCATGGCTTTGGCCATGGAAAATTCCCGATGAAGAATGCCGGTGACAAGGATTTTAATAATATAGTCTCTTGAGCCTTTGGTCCTTGATCTGACGGATTCCCAGTCTCCGATACGACAGAGATCGAGGACATTATCGACCAGTGTCTTGTCCCTGTTTCTATCCATATTGATCCAGAATATAATCCGTTCGATAATCACGGTCATCACAATGATGGAACAGACCAGCAAAGGATACATGACCGGCCCGCCGGCAATAAATATGTGAAGCATTGTTTCTCCTGTTATCGTTTTACGACGCCATTAAAAGTCAGCCGAAATCCCGACGAGAAAATTGATTTTGGGCGATGGATAAAACGCCGTTTGAGTAATCGGGAATGTGCTCAGGGCTCCGTATTCGGAGTATTCTTCATCCGTGATATTGTTGATATTTAAAAATGCCGTGAAGTTTTTCCATTGGTACTTGAGTTTTGTGTTTACCACCAGATAATCTTTCTGATTTTCGAAGCGGTTGGAAAAATCACTGATAAAGGGTCGTTCTCCCACGTAGTTCCCGTCAACGGCCAGGGTAAACCCTTTGCCGAGTGTAAAGAGGCCGCTGAGCGCCGCTTGATGTCTCGGGACGTTCGGAAACGCCTTGTCTGCAAATTGGCCGCTTTGAATGGTCGCGTCCGTATACGTATAATTGCCCTTCAACATCACCTTGTCAAAACTTTTGGTGATGGAAAGTTCAAATCCCTCTCGACGGGTTTTGCCGTCAAGATTTTCATTGGCAAAGCTGTTGGGATTATAAATTATTTCATTTTCCGTGTCGATTCGAAAAAAATTTAGATTCGCAAACAGACTGCGCGTAAAATAATGTCGAATCCCAAATTCATAATCGTCGGAATCTTGAGGCGTCAGCGTGGAGTTAATTGTATTTGTATAAAAGTCAAACAGTTCGTCCATAACCGGATATCTGAAACTGCGAGAAAAGTTGACGTATACGGATGATTTTTGATAGAAATTATAATCGAGACCTACCGTAAAAAGGTTTTCATCCATTGTCTTGCCGTCCGGGGTGCTCGGACTAAATGAAAATTCTGCCCGGTCATACCGATATCCGCCGGAAACTGAAATTTTTTTCCACGGCCTGATTTCATCGTGGATATAATAGCCGTAATTTTTCTTTTTCAGTTCAAAAATTCCTGTGGACAGCGATCCGAAAAACAAAGACCTGTTGGTGATGTCCTCATCCGCATCCGTATAGTCGAAACCGGCGATTAAACGGTTATCCAGGCCCCACAGGGGTTCTTTTAAAATAATTTGAGGGGATACCATGAACGTCTTTATGTTGGTGTCTCCTGTAAAATTTCCGCCATCAAAAGAAGCAAAAGACAAAAAATTTCTTTTCCTGAAAGAGATGTCTGTTTTAAATTCACTGTCGCTCAAGAAAAAAATTTCAGGGCCGCCCACGACATAATAATCCTCAACGTCGGCAAAATCATTGGGATAGAGTGTATCGGTTCTTGATACGCCGGCTGCAAAATCGCTGGTCTTGATGCCTCCTGGAAGTCCGGTGCTGTCTTTATGAAAGCCGCTGCTGAGTTTCCACTTGACCTTGTCATTTTGAAAATATCCCAGATTGAGCCCCAGATCTTTGGTTTCGGTCCCGCTGTTATTCCGATAGCCGTCGGATGTCAAATAACTGCCCGACAGCGCATAAGACAACTTGCTTTGGGTCCCGCTTACAAAAGCGGCACCTTTTAAGGTGTCATAGCTTCCGCCGTCTATTTCCGCACCGGTTCTGAATGCTTGCCCTTCTTTTGTAATAATATTGATCACACCGCCGCTGGCATTGTCCCCATAAAGAATACTTCCTCTTCCGCCCCTGACAATCTCGATTCTTTTTACCCTGTCAAGGGGAATCAGGGACCAATCCGTACCGCTCAAATCCGCCTCGTTAATCCGTCTTCCATCCACCAGAACCAGCGTGTTTAACGATGCTGTTTCGCCGAATCCACGAAGATCGACCGTATAATTTCGCCGGTTCCCGGCAATATCGTTAACATGAACGCCGACCTGGTTTCTTAAAAGATCCGGAATGTCATACGCGGTCGAATTTTTAATGTCTTTTTCGGTAATCACGGTGGTGTTCGCCGGCACAGATGAGATTTTTTCTTCCTGCCGGGTGGCGGTGACCACCACCTCTTGCAGGGTTGCTTCGGGGGGTTCATTCTTTTTTTCATCTTCTGCCTGACCGAATCCAGGGAGTATCAGCACAAGCAACATAACCATACAACCCATCCATCTTTTCATCCTTATCCTCCTTCCCCTAACAATTTTCAATCAGGGTCCGGGCAAAAAAAATCCCCGGACCGACTTTAATCGATCCGGGGATGTCCCATTTTTATCCTCAAGATCCGGCTAACCTTCGGTCCGCGAAGGTTTCGATGCCTTTTGTTCGGACAGGTCTTCTGACTTCCCCGCCCTTTCAGCGGCCTTCCCATTCAGAATAGAAAAGTGGCGCACATGGCCGAAAGGGTTCCTTTTTCGTAAGGTTCAATAAACCCGGAAAAAGGCGAGGTTACAGCGGCGGGCCCGTCCCCGATTTTAACGGGGTTCCCTATTAAGCTCAAAACGAGCGTCCGAATAATCGCTTCCATAAAGAAAAAAAGGACTGAATGTCAAGGAAAAAAATTAAAAAGTTAATTTTAAACGTTTCGTCTCGCCCAGACTTTTTCGAGAAAGTTCAATGAGGCAAGCAGATGATCATAAGAAAAAACCTCTAAGGATACGATGCCTGTGAAACGTTTCAATATTTCAAGAATCGTTTTTAAATCCGACGTTGATAAAAGATCCAAAGCCTGATGGTCTCGACCATTGTTTGCGCCGTGCAGATGGATGATTGAAATGATGTTACGATACCGGTCAAAAACATCTTTCATGTCAAATCCGTATATAATCAGATGACCCAGATCCATGCAGATGCAAAGATTAAAATCCATCAAGATGTCTTGTACCCATTCGATCGGGTAATCCAGGGTTTCGACGGATATCATTTTACCGCTGATGCCGGCACCGTATAATTTTTCCATACTGCGGCAGATATTTTCCTGCCAATTTTTCAGGGATTCACTTTCAAAATCGCTCCCTTCATATGGCAGATGAATGGTATGCGTGGAAGGAAAGAGGGGTGCTGTAAGGTCGATGATCTGTTGAATCGTTTCGATGGCAAATTCCCGCCGGGAGCGATCCTGAGCGCCCGGGGATATATCCAGCGGGTGATGGATATTATAGGAAAGGTCATATTCATTTGCCAAAGATAAAAGGACGCCTATTTCATCCTTTGACGGCAGGCTGTCCGGCGTGCTTTCAAAGAAAATCAGTTCAATTTCATCCAGATATGGGCCAAGCATTTCAATATTTTGGATGTAGTGATCCGGATATATGAAGGAGGTGGTCGCAATTTTAAATGGAAATGCGCTTTTATAAGATTTCGGCAGGGAAGGGTACATAAACAAATGATAAGTGATCTAAAGTGCCTAAAGTTGTGGCGTCGCTTGCGAAGCGCAGGCGCTTGCGCCGCGTGTTGCGCCTGTAGTTTTGTATAATTGACGGAATTTCTCAATCCCGCCAAGGCGGGACTCACTTTAAACCCTGGACCAGACCGATAACCATCAACTAAATACTAAACACTTCCGTCACTTCATATCGATACCAATAAAAAAAGGAGCGATTCAATGACTTCGGTCATGGCGCCCAGCATGTCGCCGGTGATGCATCCCATGCGTTTTTTATAATAAAGAATAATGATGGCGGTTGCGAGCGCAAAGAAAATATTTAACAGGATTGCTTTCCATCCGAGAAAGATCGAGACGACGACCGGAATCAGCAGCCATTGGAAGGCGGGCAGTTTTATGGCCTCGTCAAAAAAATCATGCCCGGTGCCGCCGCCTGCTCTTCCGTATTCCAAAAATCGGATACCGAAAATCATGGCGCTTCTGGAATAGGCGGGAACAAGTATAAGTAACAGCATCCGATGTTCAGGAAGGTGCATGATGCCCCCCCATTTGACAGCCAAGGTACAAACGATGGCCACAAGTCCCATGACGCCGATGCGGCTGTCCTTCATGATGGCCAGTGCCGTTTCTCTGCTGCGATGTCCCATAAGCCCGTCGGCGGTGTCTCCAAGACCGTCGATATGAAGTGCCGCAGTCAGAACGACCAACAGGACAACATCAAGAATTGATGTTGTCTGAACCGGCCAAAAGATCAACGCCATTTGATCGAAGACAGAGACCAGCAATCCGATGATTAAACCCACGATCGGGAAAAAAGGAATCATGCCTTTTGGGTCATACATTGTTGATTTCCCAAAAGGTATGATGGTTAAAAATTGTAATGCAGCAATTAAACCTTTCATTTTATTTTTACCGGTATTCCCGCCACCATCCAAATGACGCGGTCTGCGCAACCCGCCACTTTCTGGTTGGTGAATCCGGCAATATCTCTAAACCGCCGGGCGATATTGTTTTCAGGGACAATGCCGCATCCCACTTCGTTGGAAACCAGAAGCACCGGGCATTCGATTTTCTCAAGGGACCGGGTGAGCGCTGCAACATGGGCGTCGATCTTGGTTAGACCTTCGTCATGCATGATCAGGTTGTTGATCCAGAGCGTCAGACAGTCCACCAGGAGCACGTTTTCCTTTACCCCGTATGTGTTGATGGCTTCAGGTAAAAAAATCGGCACATCGATGGTTTTCCAGGTGTCGCTTCTTTGCCGTTGATGGTGCCGCACCCGCTGCGCCATTTCTTTGTCCTGAGGGATGCAGGTTGCGATAAAGATCTTTTGTCCGGATATTTGTTCCGCCAGATGCAGGGCATGTCTGCTTTTGCCGCTTCTGCATCCGCCGATCACAAGAATTGTTTCTATCACAAATCAATCCTTATTCATATATTTTTTGGGCACCAGCGTCACTCGCGGAAATTTGCCAAGGGGGCTCTCATCCACCAAAAGTGTGCATCCATAGGCTTTTTCCAGGGTCTTGTAAGTGAGTACTTCATCCGGCAGCCCCTGGCACAAGACGTGACCGTCGTGAATCAGAAGCAGGTGATCGGCATACATGGCCGCGAGGTTGACATCGTGGGATACCATCATGACGGTAATGCCTTTTTCATTTTTCAACCGTTCCATCAAATCCATTATTCGAACCTGATAGGCAAGATCCAAAGATGCCGTGGGTTCATCCAGAAGGATGACGTCGGGTTCCTGACAAATCGCCCTTGCAATAAAGACCCTTTGCTGCTCACCGCCGCTCAATTGGTCCAATTTTCGATGGGCCAAATTTTCCATTCCGGTAAAAGCAATGGCCTGCCTGGCGATTTCCATATCCTTTTCTTCCTCGAGCCCCAGAATGCCGAGGTAAGGAGAACGTCCCATCAACACCATCTCGAAGACGGTAAACGGAAAATCAACGGACAGCATCTGAGGGACGAAGGCAATGGTTCGGGCCAAGGCTCTTCGCTGATACCGGTCGATGGCGCGATTCAGGATCTCCAACCGGCCCGCTTGAGGCTTAAAAATGCCGGATATGACCTTCATCAATGTGGTTTTTCCCGAGCCGTTGGGGCCGATCACAATAAAAAAATCCTTAGTGGGAACTTGAAAGGAGATGTTCTTCAAAACAAGGTTTTCCCCGAATGAATGACTCAGATTTTTGACGTTGATGGCACTATTCATTTGGCGGATCTTTTCAATAAATAGATAAAGAGCGGCGCGCCGATCATGGCGGTGATGACGCCGGCAGGGATCTCCCCTTGTTTTGGAAGGGTTCGCGCCAGTATATCACAAACCACCATGTAAGTGCCGCCGCCAAGCACGCAGGCCGGCACCAGAATCCTGTGATCCGGCCCGAAGACGAGTCGAAGCAGGTGAGGCATGACCAAACCCACAAATCCCACAAGACCGCAGTAGGATACGGTTGCACTGACCATAAACGATGTCGTCACCAGAAGCGTAACGGTAACAAGCTTTATGTTCACGCCCATGGTTTGGGCCAATTCCTTTCCCATGAGAAGCAGGTTCATCGGGTTGGAAAGCCAGAACACAAGGATAAAGCAGGGCAGCAGAATTGCGGCCAGGATGCCGACTTGCCGCATATCTCCCAGGGAGAGATCCCCCATCAGCCAGAAAATGATGTTGTGAAGTCTGGAATCCTGGGTCATGGAAATTAAAAACATAATCACTGCCGCACAAAAGGCATTCACCATTACTCCTGAAAGAAGGAGCGCGTCTTTTTTCAGGATTGTTTGTCCGGAAGACATGGCCAGTATGAGAACTAGGGTGGCAATGCTGCCGGTAAAAGCGGTCAGGCTCACCCCCGGAAACCTTGAAAAGCCCATCAGTATGCCGATAATAGCCCCTATTGCGGCCCCACCTGAAATCCCCAGAATATAAGGCTCTGCCAGCGGGTTGCGAAGCAGGGCCTGAAAAACAAGTCCGCCCAAGGAAAGTGCGGCGCCCACCAAGGCTGAAAGAAGTACCCTGGGGAACCGGATTTTCCAGATAATCGTATGCAGCATGGCGTCGGAGGCGCGTATCCCAAAAATAGTTTGAAGAACGGTCCGCATCGAACTGTGGGTCGGCCCCACGGTAATCCCCAAAAACATGACGGCCACCAGAACCATCAGCAACAGAAACGAAATGATCATAAGGCGTTTTAACAAAATGGGCTTAGCGTTAATCATTTGGTTCCCTCAAAAAGCTCGGGATGAATCAGCCTGACCATTAATTCCAGACCTTCCACCAGGCGCGGCGTCGGACGGTCAAAGAGATTGGAGTCTTCGACATAAATGCGATGATTGCGGACTGCCGGCAAGCTCGGCCATCGGTTCCATTGAGCCTTGACCTGCTTAAATATCGCGGCCCGTGCCATGGACGTGATGATAATTACTTCCGGAGAAAGCGCCAGAACTTGTTCTATGCTGTAACGCGGATAAGCAATTGGTCCCTGGGCGACGTTTTTCCCGCCGGCCAGGACGATGAGTTCATTGCTAAACGTATGGGTCCCCACGGATACGATGGGTGAAACCCCGATTTGAAAAAAAACCCGGGGCCGATACACCGTTTGTGCAACCAGGGATTTAACCTGTTGAATCCTTCGATTCATGCTTTGCACGAGTTGGTCTGCTTTTTTTTGGACATTTAAAAGTCCGCCGATTTCCTGAACGGTTTGAATGACGGTTTCCAGATTTCTGGGATTAACGGCATAGACAGGTATTTTTAAAGATTCCAGACGGCGCGCCACGGCGATGGGGTTTCCGTCTTTAATGGCAATACACAAATCAGGCTTTAACGCCACTATTTTCTCAAGATCAAGTTGAACATATGAGCCGACTTTCGGCAGTTTTTGAGCCTCAAGGGGAAAATCGCTATAGGTTGTCACGCCTTTCAGACGATGTCCCTGGTCCAGGGCAAAAATAATTTCCGTGATGCTCGGGGCAAGAGAGACGATACGCTCCGGCTTTTTCGGAACCGTAACATGTCTTCCCATTTGATCGGTTACAGTTTTAGCATCCGATCGCTTTTCTGCAAAAAAAAACGGCAATATTGCGATCACGAGGATAATGGTTATGGTTCTGCTTTGGATCATCTCGATTCTAAAAGCATGTTGAAATCATTGAACATTAGAAGTGTATTTTTTAACATCCCTGCATAGATAGCCCTATCAGGTAATTTTAAAACGGGAGTAAAGTCAAGAAGTTTGTTTAGAAGCTATCTCAAAATAATCTTTTGGCCCAAACTCGGCGTTGGAACCTCGTTTTAAGTCCTCGACATACTGGAGTATGCCTGCGGGTTAAAACTCGGCTCCGCCTTGATTTTGAACCAAAATCTTTATTTTGAGATGGCGTCTAGCGTCATCGAATCGGACGCAGATAAATTTTCAGTTGAAAACAGACCGGGCGCCATGCAAAGGAAAATCTCTTTCTATTTAAAAGTCATTATAGTATGATTTTTATCGAGGTGTGGATCAGATGAACGGCCTGAATATCTTTACCAGCAACCGCATGGAAATCCTTGCCGAACAATTGGCCCGAATTGTTCGGCAACCGTTGCCTTCCCCCTTATCTCCGGAGATCATCGTTGTCCAAAGCATGGGGATGGCGCGCTGGGTATCCATGGAGATTGCCGGACACAACGGCGTCTGCGCGAACAGTTTTTTCCCATTCCCCAACACGTTCTTACATGAAATGTTCAAAACGGTTATCCCGGATCTGCCGGAGGAATCCCCCTTTGAGCTTCCGACATTGACCTTTAAGATTATGAAGATTCTGCCTGAATGCATTCAACTTTCGGAATTTGAAAGTCTGAGGCAATACCTTATCGATGATGACTTGGGTATGAAACTGTTTCAGATTTCCCGTAAAATAGCCGACCTCTTTGACCAGTATATGGTGTTCAGACCCGAGATGATTTTCAACTGGGAAAACGGCAAAGAACATCATTGGCAGGCCCATTTGTGGCGCAAACTTTCAAGGGGCGTAAAGCACTTGCATCGCGCCGGAATCCGGAAGACCTATCTCGGAACGCTTAAAAATTCACCCCATCTAACCGATAACTTTCCAAAACGCGTATCTATTTTTGGTATATCGCATTTACCGCTGTTTCATCTTGAGGCCATTGTCGACATATCGAAATTTACCCAGGTGAACCTTTTTTTCATGAATCCGTGCAAAGAGTATTGGGGAGATATTGTTTCCGGCCGCGAGTCCCGTAAGTTTAAAAATAAATATGATCGAACCCGCGGTATTGAAACGAATCTTTATCTGGAACCAGGGAACCGTCTTCTGGCTTCCATGGGGATTTTGGGAAGAAATTTTTTCTCGATGCTCAGTGATTTAAATGGCCATGTTGTCGAATTGTTTCATGAAAATCAGGACATTACAATTCTTGAGAAAATCCAGACGGATATTTTACACCTAATCGATCGTCAGGGGTATCCCCGGCAGTCTGTTTTAAATTCCGAACCGATTGTTGTTTCTTCATCGTCACACACTGACCGTCCGCCATTTTCGGATATTGATACTTCTTTCCGGGTTCATTCCTGTCATAGCCCGATGCGGGAAATCGAGGTGCTTTACGATAACATCCTGGCCATGATGGAAGAAGATCCGGATCTGTTACCCAAAGATATCGTTGTCATGGCGCCCGACATCGATCTTTATGCACCGTTGGTTCATGCAGTGTTCGGTGCACAGACCGATGAAAAAATGAGAATTCCTTATACGATTGCGGACCAGCGTATTATCAAAGAGAGTCGTATTGTAGAAGGGTTCATGTCGATTCTCAATCTCAAAGGCAGCCGGATGGGTGTCAATCACGTCATGGCCCTTTTAGAACTGCCTGGAATAAAAGAAAAATGCGATATTACCGAATCGGAAATCGAAGTTTTTGAACATTGGATCGATGACACCCATATCCGGTGGGGGATCGACGCAGAACACCGCCGCCATTTGGGTCTTCCCGGTTTTAATGAAAATAGCTGGAAATCCGGCATCGACAGACTTCTTTTGGGATATGCGATGCCGGGCTTTAACCGCAAACTGTTCTCGGGTATCCTCCCATATGATCATATCGAGGGCGGTGATGCAAAGACCCTTGGAAAGTTCGTTACTTTTTTGGACCGGCTGTTTAAAATTGTATATGCCTTGAATCAAGCCAGACCATTAAGCGAATGGTACCCAATCCTCCTAGAAGTGCTCCAGCGGTTTTTCGCCGAAAACGAGGACTCGGAATCGGAAATTCAGATGCTGAGACGTCATTTGGATGTGTTGTCTCAAATAGAAGCGCTATCCGGTTTCGATAAACCCATTGGCATTGAAGTTGTCGTATCTTTTTTGGAGAGTCTTTTTGAGCGTGAACAGCGACAAAGCGGATTTATATCAAGCGGAGTGACGTTTTGCGCGATGCTTCCCATGAGAAGCATTCCATTTAAAGTGGTCTGTCTTGTTGGCATGAATTCCGGTGATTTTCCGCGCGAGAGCATCGCATTGGCATTCGATCTGATGGCAACAAACCCTAAGATCGGAGATCGTTCCAAAAGAAATGACGACAAGTACCTCTTTTTGGAAGCGCTCTTATCCGCCAGAAACAAAATTTACATCAGTTATGTCGGGCAGAGCGTTCAGGATAATACCCGGATTCATCCGTCCGTGCTTGTGAGCGAACTGATTGATTATATTCAAGACGGATTTGGGCTTTCGAAGGAGCAGGTGGTCATCTTTCACCGGCTTCAAGGCTTTTCTCCGGAATATTTTAAAAATAACGGCAAGCTCTTCAGTTTTGCTTATGAAAATTTTGTCGCCGGCTCAAAAATATTTGAAGACAGAACAGCCCCGCCTTTTTTAACAACCAGGCTGCCTGACCCTGTCAAAGCGTTCAAAGATCTGACCATTCAGCGGATAAGCGCTTTCTTCAGCAATCCTGCAAGATATTTCCTTGAAAACCGCTTGGGAATATTCCTTCCCGGCATCACGGATGTGCTGGATGAAAGTGAATATTTTCGTCTGGATCATCTTGAAAAATATTTGTTGGATCAAGAACTCGTGAAAACAAGACGTTCGGGTTCAGACCTGAAGGATTTTTTCCGGTTTAAACGGGCTTCCGGAGAACTCCCCCATGGGAAAGTCGGCGAATGCATTTACAATGAAATGAGTCTGGATGCAGAAGCGTTTGTCCGAAGAATCAATGTGCACATCAAAAATGATCGTTTCGAAGGCCGTGATGTTGATCTTAACCTTGCGGATTTTAAGATATGCGATCGCATTGCCGATGGTTATGAACATGGAGTTGGCAAAATCATATATGCAAAAACTAAACCTAAATACTTATTAAATACATGGATATACCATCTTTTTATTTGTGTATTGCTTCAAGATATGAACCGGGTTCGGAGTCTTCTGATTTGCAAGGATGCTGCATGGGAATTTACCGCGGTTTTCAGCGCACTGGATATCCTAAAGAACCTTCTCGAATTTTATTGGAGGGGAATGGCCGAGCCGTTGCATTTTTTCCCTGAATCATCCTTTGAATATGCCGGTGGCATATTGCAAAAGCATCGAACGCCACAGGAAGCCTTAACCGCCGGACGCAGAAAATGGAAAGGAAGCGAGTTTTTACGAGGAGAATCAAAAGATCCATATTTTGAACTGTGCTTCGGTAAAAACGATCCATTGGATGAGGACTTTGAAAAAACTTCAACGATCATTTTCGAGCCTTTATTGAAGCATTGCGCTGAGATTCTGTGATGAAATTCGATGATAAACATTGCCAAACATAAAATATGTTTTATTTTATTATTTTTGTTATAGTGAAAAATCATTGCGAGATTCAGGTCGGTACTTGAAGCAAGAACATTTTGCAAACCCAATAGTTTTTACAGGTTTTAAACGTTAGGAGAAAGAATGGCTGAAACCGACAAAGATGACCTCATCAGCATCATCGATGAAGATGAAAAAGATGTACCGATTCCCGATACACTTCCGCTGATTTCCGTACGGGATATCGTGGTCTTTACCGATATGCTCCTTCCGCTTTTTATCGGCCGCGATAAATCGGTTCGTGCCGTAGAAGAGGCCGTGGGAAAAGACGGCTATTTGTTCTTGGCCGCCCAGAAAGATCCCAATTTTGAAAATCCGACCCCTGATCAAATTTTTCTGATTGGAACTGTCAGCAGGGTGCTGAGAATGCTCAAACTTCCCGATGGTCGCGTAAAAGCGCTTGTACAGGGTATTGAGAAGGCCAGGATAGTTAAATACGTTTCAAAAAGGTCGGTGTATCGTGTGAAAATCGAAATGATTCCGGATCGGCCGGTTGAAGAAATCAATTTAGAAATCGAAGCGTTAATGCGGAATGTTATCGAGCATTCCGAAAAAATACTGGCCCTGCGCGGGGAAATGAATACGGATGTCGGATTGATTCTTGAAGGTGTGGATGATCCCGGAAAACTTGCCGATCTTGTTGCGTCAAATTTGAAGTTAAAAATTGACGAGTCCCAAATGTTGTTGGAGTTGATCGATCCTTTTGAAAGGCTCAAAAAAGTAAACGAACTGCTCTCGCGAGAAGTGGAGTTGTCCTCCATGCAGGCCAAAATACAATCAGACGTAAGGGATGAAATTTCCAAAAGCCAAAGAGACTATTTTTTGAGAGAGCAGGTCAGGGTTATCCATAAAGAACTTGGTGAAAGCGACGGCAAATTAAAGGAAGTCTCCGATTATAAAAGAAAAATAAAAAGAGCCAAGATGACAAAGACCGCGGAGAAGGAGGCTTTAAAGCAGTTGAAACGGTTGGACCAGATGCATCCCGACTCTGCCGAATCATCGGTTGTTCGAACCTATCTGGACTGGTTGGTTGAAATGCCATGGAGCAAAGCCACCAAAGATATCATTGATATTAAACAGGCAAAAACGGTTTTGGATCAAGACCATTTGGGCCTTAATCATGTAAAAGACCGCGTCCTTGAATATCTGAGTGTTCGCAAGCTCAATCCAAAGATGAAGGGACCTATTTTATGTTTTGTGGGCCCGCCCGGCGTCGGAAAGACGTCATTGGGACAGGCGATTGCGCACGCCATGAATCGAAAATTTGTGCGTATTTCCCTCGGGGGTATTCGGGATGAGGCTGAAATCAGGGGGCATCGGCGGACGTATATCGGCGCCCTGCCGGGACGCATCCTTCAGGGTCTTAAGCAGAGCGGTACAAACAATCCTGTTTTTATGATGGATGAGATTGACAAGTTGGGTTCCGACTTTCGGGGCGACCCTTCCTCCGCACTGTTGGAGGCTTTGGATCCTGAACAAAACTCAGCGTTTAGCGATCACTACCTGAACATACCTTTTGATCTTTCCAAGGTGATGTTTATCCTTACGGCCAACTTTACCGATACGATTCCGTCGGCACTTCTTGACAGAATGGAAGTGATTACGCTTTCCGGATACACAGAAGAAGATAAAAGGAAAATCGCCCAAAAACATCTGATACCCCGTCAGATGAAGGAAAATGGTTTAAAGCCTGCTGGTTTGTCCATCAGTGCGGACGGATTGTCAAAAATCGTATCTGAATATACATCCGAAGCCGGTTTACGCAACCTTGAACGAGAAATCGGCACCCTTTGCCGTAAGGTAGCGCGTAAAATTGCCGAGGGAAACAAGGGCCCGTTTCGGATCACAAAGAAAAATCTGCATAAATATTTAGGTATTCCAAAATATTTTCCTGAAATGGACCAGGAAAACAGCCAGGTTGGTTTGTCCACCGGTCTGGCCTGGACACAAGCCGGCGGCGAGGTGCTGTACGTGGAAGCGTCATTAATCGGCGGCAAAGGAGAGTTGATCATCACCGGTCAAATCGGAGATATTATGCAGGAGTCGGCCAGAGCAGCCTTGAGTTATGCCCGCGCCAACCTTGCTGCCTTGGGGATTAAAAAAAATATTTTTGAAAATAAGGATATTCATATTCATGTTCCAGCAGGAGCGATCCCCAAAGACGGCCCGTCTGCCGGCATTGCAATGGCTACGGCGCTGATATCTGTTTTGATAAACAAACCGGTCAATAAAGATGTCGCCATGACAGGGGAAATTACCTTAAGGGGAAGAGTGCTGCCGATCGGCGGTTTGAAAGAAAAAGCATTGGGCGCGCTTCGGGCCGGAATCCGTACAATTATTATTCCTGAAAAAAACAAAAAAGATCTGGCTGAAATTCCGGCGAATGTCAAACGAAGAATCAAATTTGTTCCGGTACAAAATATGGACAAAGTACTTTCCCACGCATTTGACACCACGCCGATGACCGACAAGTGATATGAGGATACTTGCTGTTGATACAGCGACAATCAGTTGCAGCGTCGCGATTGTGGATCGTGCGTCTTTGACAGTAGAGTTCACGCTGAACAGAAAAGAGACGCATTCCAAGCACTTGATGGAAATGATCGACACGATCCTGAAAATTTCGGGATCGGACCTTTCCGGTGTTGACGGTTTTGCCGTCACAAAAGGACCCGGATCCTTTACCGGATTGAGAATCGGTATCAGTACGATCAAGGGCCTTGCTGCGGCTTCGGGAAAACCGATGGTCGGTGTCTCAAGTTTAGAAGCGCTTGCCGCCCAAGTGCCATTTTCCCCGGACCTTATCTGCCCGCTTATAGACGCCCGTAAAGGAGAAGTGTATTTTTCCCGTTACAGATTTATAAGCGGCCGTTTAAAAAAGCAAACCGAGGAACAGGTTGCACGTCCTGAAAGCGCTCTTGACGATCTGAAGGAGTCTTGTTTGTTTGTTGGAAACGGTGCACTGCTTTATAAAAACATCATACTGGAAAAACTGGGTGCCCTGGCCTCTTTTGCACCGATGACACATCATACCATCCGGGCGTCGGCCGTGGCCCATCTGAGCATGGCAAAGTTTAGCAACCAAAAAACAGACAACATCGAAAATTTTTCACCGCATTATATCCGGAGATCCGATGCCGAGCTGAAAATAGAAAATACATGAAGCTATTGGTAGCCTGCCGGTCAACAAAACAACATGCCGTTCTATCCATAAAATACCTCAATAGGGAATAATCACAGCAATAATGGCGGTTATTATTGACAAAATGGATTCAATTTTGCTAAAAAATAAAGTTTAGCTTTAAGATTTTATTTCGTCAGATCAACCGAGGCAGAAAACATGAGCAGTTTTTTTCGGTCGGACGTACCCAGCCAAACCGCCTTCCCGTTGGCGAAAGCCGGGTATCCTTTTATTTTTGCTGGTGCATTCACAACCTTAGTATTCGCGCTTTTAGGACTTGTCGCACTGTCTTTGATCGGTCTTGTGGCGACGTTTTTTATCTGCTATTTTTTCAGGGACCCGGATCGTGTAATTCCAAATCAAGCCGGATGCGTTGTTTCGCCGGCCGACGGGAAAATTATTTCGACGGGTTTGATTGATAACAGCCCTTTTTTTGACGGAACCTGCATGAAAATCAGCATTTTTATGTCGATTTTTAATGTTCATGTCAATCGGATTCCTTATGAAGGACGAATAAAAGCGGTTCAATATTATCCCGGGAAATTTTTTTCCGCCAATTTGGATAAAGCGTCGGCGCATAATGAACACAATGCGGTATTCATCGAAACCGAAGACGGCAAGAATATTTGCACTGTCCAAGTTGCCGGGCTGATTGCCAGGCGGATCATCTGTAACGTGCAAACAGGTGACCGTGTTAACCGGGGACAGCGTTTCGGCCTAATCTGTTTTGGGTCGCGTCTTGATGTTTATCTCCCGCCCGGGATACATTTGAAAGCGGCGGTCGGCGACAAGGTAAAGGCCGGGTCATCTGTTTTGGGGGATTTGCGATGAGAAAAGAGAAAAAAATAAAAAAAGAAAAGTCACGTAAAGGTATTTATATTCTGCCCAACATCTTTACATCGCTCAACCTTTTTTTCGGATTTTATGCTGTTATCGCTTCTATAAATGGAAGATTTGCCACGGCGGCGGCTGCGATTATTATCGGGGTGCTGTTTGATATCATGGACGGTAAAGTTGCAAGGGCGACGAACACCGTCAGTAAATTCGGGATCGAATATGATTCCCTGGCCGATTTGATATCTTTCGGGCTTGCACCCGGCATAATGATATATTTATGGTCGCTTAAACCCATGGGAAGAATCGGGTGGCTTGCCGCATTTCTTTTCATGGCGTGCGGTGCCCTTCGATTGGCGCGTTTCAATTCCCAGGCGGGCAGAACGAGTGGCGATTATTTTATCGGCCTTCCGATACCGGCCGGAGCGGGCATGGTGGCCACGACGGTTTTGTTTTGCCATAAATTGGGGATTGAAGCTGACATTAATCCCATTTTCATGTTGATGCTGCTCTACCTTCTGTCCTTTTTAATGGTCAGCACCATCAAATACAACAGCTTCAAGAAGGCTGAATTGTCTAAAAAGATGAACTTCAATGTCCTGGTCACCACGATCCTGGTATTGATTTTCATTGCCGCCCAGCCATCTGTTTCGCTGTTTTTTTTAACCATAATTTATATTGCTTCAGGTCCGGTGATGAGGATAAAGCATCAAAGGGAGAAGGTCCGGAATATGTTGAAATCCGGCGATGCAAATGAACGCGGATAGGGTACAATTTGAATAGAAGTGGTTTCAAAACCTCCCCTCGGGCTCAATCTCTGTGTTGGACCGAGGCAGCCAATTCTCGAAATATTCACGATATTCCTACGGTTGGCAGCCTCAGTCCGCCTTGACCTAAAACCCGATTGAAGGTTTTGAAACCACTTCTATAGACAGAGGCTTGAGTTTATTCGGAAACTTTGTAATTAACAGCTGAATAGGACACAACCATATGACAAAAAATTATCAGATTTCAGTCATCCCGGGTGACGGTACCGGACCCGAAGTGGTCACGGAAGGCATCAAAATCCTTCAAGCAGCGGCCGATACGTGTGGTTTCGGGTTGAATTTTACGCATTATGACCTGGGAGGCGAGCATTATCTGGCGACCGGTGAGATTTTACCTGAAGACATCCTCGAATCTATTGCCCAATCAGATGCGATTTATTTGGGGGCCATCGGGCACCCCAAAGTCAAACCGGGGATTCTTGAAAAGGGCATTCTTTTAGCGCTTCGATTTTATTTTGATCAGTATATCAATTTGAGACCGATTAAGCTATATGAAGGTGTAGAAACACCATTAAAGGACAAAGGACCGTCGGATATAGACTTTGTCGTTGTTCGGGAAAATACCGAAGGTCTGTACGCGGGTGCCGGTGGCTGCTTAAAAAAAGGAACCCCTGATGAAGTTGCCGTTCAGGAATCGATAAATACCCGGAAAGGTGTGGAGCGGTGTATCCGATATGCTTTTGAATATTGCAGAAAAAGAAATCGAAGAAAGAAATTGACCCTTTGCGGAAAAACCAATGTGTTGACCTTTGCGTTTGATTTATGGGAACGTGCGTTTAACGAAATTGCGAAAGAATATCCGGATATCGAAACCGATTATGCGCACGTTGATGCCATCTGTATGTGGATGGTAAAAAATCCGGAATGGTTCGATGTGATCGTTACCGATAACATGTTTGGGGATATCATCACCGATTTGGGGGCAATGGTTCAAGGGGGAATGGGCATTGCCGCCGGTGCGAATATCAATCCTGAAGGAATTTCAATGTTCGAACCCATTGGCGGATCTGCTCCCAAGTATACCGGGAAAAATATTATCAATCCCATTGCCGCCATCTCTGCGGCCCAGATCATGCTTGAAACCTTGGGAGAACCCATGGCAGCGTCCATGATAGAAAAAAGTGTCGTTCGGGTCTTGCGTGACGATCTTGAAGATGTCGCTGCCGGAAGAATGGGATTTACGACACAACAAGTTGGAGATCTTATCGTAGATTATATTAAAGGAAACAATAAATGAAGACGGACAGAGCGCTTAATGTTGCGGTAGCCGGCGCAACCGGAGCTGTTGGCATTCAAATGATCTCCTGTCTGGAAGAAAGAAACTTCCCGGTCAAGTCGATACGATTCTTGGCATCCAGCCGTTCAAAGGGGAGAAAACTTACGTTCAGAGGTCGTGAAATTGCCGTGGAAGAGCTGAAGGAGACATCTTTCAAGGGAATCGATATCGCTCTTTTCTCGGCCGGCGGGGGAACCAGTGAGAAATTTGCGCCGTTTGCCGCAAATGACGGATGCATTGTCGTGGACAATTCAAGTGCATGGCGGATGGATCCCGAGGTTCCATTGGTGGTTCCGGAAGTCAATTCCCATGCGATCGCTGGGTTCAGAAACAAAGGAATTATTGCCAACCCGAATTGCTCGACGATTCAAATGGTTGTTCCGCTGAATCCTTTGCATAAAACATACGGCATCAAACGGATCGTTGTATCGACGTATCAGGCGGTTTCGGGAACGGGTAAAAAGGCTATCGATGAACTCGATTCCCAGACCCGTGCGATTCTCAATTTCAAAGCATTCGAAAGCAAGGTGTATCCTCACACCATCGCATTTAATTGTCTTCCGCATATCGACGTGTTTTTAGAGAATGGATATACAAAGGAAGAGATGAAAATGGTCCATGAAACCCGAAAAATTCTGGAGGACGATAGCATCGGCGTGACGGCAACCACCGTTCGTGTTCCGGTGTTTTACGGCCACTCGGAATCCATTAATATTGAAACAAAAACTAAAGCCACCGCCCGCGAGGTGAGAGCGCTGCTTGAAAAGACAACCGGTGTCAAAGTGGTTGATGATCCCGAAAACAATATTTATCCGCTTGCTGTTGATGCTGCAGGACAGGATTTAACGCTGGTGGGGCGAATTCGTGATGATGAATCCATTGAAAACGGCATCAATATGTGGGTTGTCGCAGACAACATCAGGAAAGGCGCCGCAACCAATGCGGTACAGATTGCCGAAATTCTGGCAATGGAATATCTGGGGGTATAGATTTGGAGAGAGTACCAATCACAAAAGAAGGGTATGAAGCCCTGAAAAAAGAACTGGAACATATTCAGAAGGTTGAAAGGCCTAAAACCATAAAAGCGATTGAAGAGGCCCGGGCTCACGGAGATATTACGGAAAATGCCGAATTTGAAGCGGCAAAAGATCGACAGGCTTTTGTAGAAGGAAAGATAGGCGACTTGGGATACAAGCTGGCCCGGGCGGAAATTATCGATCCGAAAAGGCTGCCCAAAGATCGGGCCGTATTTGCCAGTTCGGTGTTGCTTGAAAACATCGACACAGGGGATAACGTTAAATATCAACTGGTGGGTCCCGATGAGGCAAATATCGATCAAGGTCGCATTTCCGTATCTTCACCGCTGGGGAAGGCGATTTTAGGGAAAAAACCCGGAGACGAGATTGTATTGGAAGCTCCGGGGGGAAAAAGATTTTATGAACTCATAGAGATATTATAAACGGAGGTTCTTTGTGGCACGAATAACCATAGAAGATTGTTTAAAACGAGTCAAAAACCGATTTATATTGGTCAACCTGGCGTCCAAGCGCGTGCGGCAGATTCGTGAAGGTTCCGAATACCTTGTCAGTTCGCCAAAAAATGAAGACATTGTTGTTTCTCTGCGTGAAATTGCCGCAGGCAAGGTGACCATAAAAGAAGAAAAAGAGGAAATTGAAACAATAGCGGAAATAGAAGAAGAAAAAGAGGAAATAGAAGACAAGCTATAGGGGATGGATACTTTTTTTGCCGAAGTACAGTTATGCCTATAAGGTGATAAAAAGAAATGTTGGAAAGGCGTTACACCAATATGATATGATTTCCGATGGGGATCGAATATTGGTCGGTCTTTCAGGGGGAAGAGACAGCTTCACCTTGTTGTGGATGTTGAATAAACGCCTTGAATACATCCCCATCCATTATAATATTTATGCCGTCCACATTGATTTGGGTTTCAATAAAGCGTTCAGTAAATCTCTTTCGGAATATTGCAGACGGATCGGATTTGAACTCAGAGTTGAGTATACAGATTTTGGCGTTCTTGCACACAGCTTGGAAAATCGTGAAAATCCCTGTTTTTTATGTTCCAGGTTGAGAAGAAAACGGCTTTTTGAAATTGCGGAAGAACTTCGTTGCAACAAGTTGGCTTTAGGACACAATAAAGACGATATCATTGAAACGCTGTTTATGAATATTTGTTATGCTGGCGAAATCAGCAGCATGATGCCTTCCCAAGTTTTCTTTCAGGGAAAGTTCACGCTGATACGGCCCCTTGCCTTTGTTGACCAAAACACGATCAGACGTTTTGCCGATGAGAAAGGGTGCCCGGAGTTTTTAAACCCATGCCCCAGCGCAAATACCTCGAAGCGACAAGACATACGGAAAATGCTAAAGCAGCTTTATCACAGCAACAGAAAAATCAAAGGGAACATATTCAGCGCCATGCATCATGTGAAAATGGATTATATGCCGAAATGAAAGATATTCAAAACCAATTCGATCATCGCAATATCCCCATTGACAAGGTTGGGATAAAAGACTTGAGATATCCCATAACCGTACTTGATCGAAAAAATAACATTCAGCATACGGTTGCTTCGATAAATATGTATGTCGATTTGCCTCACAACTACAAAGGGACTCACATGAGTCGTTTTGTGGAAATGCTGCATCTGTTCAGACCGGAGGTTTCCTTAAAAAAAATATCCGTTATTCTCGATGAAATGAAAACCTGTCTGAATGCGGCTTCAGCCAATATTGAAGTCACATTCCCTTACTTTATTGAAAAACGGTCTCCGATAAGTCAATCTCCGGGTTTGATGGATTATGTTTGTAGTTTTTTAGGATCAAGCGATCCGCACGGCAAAGTTGATCTCGTATCCGTCGTTGGGGTACCCATCTCTTCCGTATGTCCGTGTTCAAAAGAAATCAGCGCTGCAGGCGCCCACAATCAGCGCGGACAGGTTCGGCTCAGCACGCGTTTTAAAAAATTTATCTGGATCGAAGATATGATCGAACTGGTGGAGGACGCCGCTTCATGCGAAGTATATTCGGTTCTGAAGCGGGTCGATGAAAAGCACGTCACGGAAAAAGGATTCGAAAATCCCAAATTCGTCGAGGATATCGTCAGAGATGTTGCGGATAAACTAAAAAAAGACAGCAACATCACCTGGTTTTCCGTGAGTGCCGAAAATTTTGAATCAATCCACAACCATAGTGCCTACGCCTCGATTACCAGCGGGCATGATCCCTATTTATGAAGTTTACTTCACTTGCTGTCTATGATGAGCGTTACCGGTCCGTCGTTGATTAGAGACACCGCCATGTTGGCCTGAAAACGGCCGGTTTTTACAGAGACCTTTTTTTGTCGAATGCGATCGACGAATTGGCGGTACAATTTATCGGCCAATTCCGGGGGGGCGGCATTGACAAACGACGGCCGTCGGCCTTTTTTACAATCTCCCAGCAAGGTGAATTGAGAGACGACCAGAATTTCACCGCCGATGTCGAGCAATGATCGGTTCATTTTTTGGTTCTCATCTTCGAATATTCTCAAATTCACCGTCTTATCCGCCAGATATTCGGCATCCTCGATGTTATCTGATATTGCGACCCCTAAAAGGACTAAGAGGCCTTTTCCGATCCTGCCGGCGACTTCGGTTCCCGCGACAACAGAAGCTGATTTTACCCGTTGTATGACGACACGCATAAATAAAACCCTCAGAAGTTATAATTTAACTTTGAAATCTTTCGCATCAGGGCGTGGTCAGAGCTGAATGGCTCTGCCTAAAAGAAATAACCTTAAATCCGAAGCACGAAATCCGAAATCCGAAACAATACGCAATGACCAATGCTCAAATTCTCTAAACCAGAGTCGAACTGCACGTTACCAATTTGGGTTTGTTTTTGTCATTGGGTAATTTGATATTCGAATTTCGAATTTTAAAATGGCACCCGAGAAAATCATGCCCTCTATGCATAACCCAATTGTGCGCGAAGCGAACTCACCCGGTTAGTCGACCAGTACGATTCTCAGATCCATCACGTTGGTTTGGGTCGGGCCGGTGATAAACAGGTCTCCCAATTTTTGAAAAAAATGATAAGCGTCGTTGTTTAAGAGAAAATGATAAGGATCCAAGTTCATCTTTTCGGCGCGTTTTACCGTATAGGTATCCGAAAAAGCGCCGGCTGCATCTGTCGGGCCATCCGTACCGTCTGTGCCGCCGCTCAATATGACGATGTTTTTATTCCCGCTGATGTCGATTGATGCAGAAAGGGCAAATTCCTGGTTCCGCCCGCCTAAACCGTTACCCGAAATAGATACCGTTGTTTCACCGCCGGAAAGGATACAGGCGGGTCTTGAGAGAGGATTGCCTGTTTTGATGATCTCTTTGGCAATGGCGGCGTGAACTTGTGCGACATATCGGGTTTCACCTTCTATCATGGAAGAGAGAAGAATCGCATGGTATCCCAACGCCTCGGCTTTTTCTTTGGCTGCAAATAAGGACTCGATATTGCTTGCGATAATTAAATTGTGCGTTTTGCTGAACGCGGGGTCGGCTGATTGTGGCGTTTCAGGGATCAGACCCGAAATGCCGAGCTCAATATGTTTTAGAATGCGCTTTGGAATGCTGCCCAAGAGATTACGCCGGCGAAAAATGTTCAGGCAATCGGCAAAGGAGCTTTTATCCGGAACGGTGGGGCCGGATGCGATAATGTCGAGGTCATCCCCAACCACATCCGAAAGTATGAGTGTGACCAGTGTGGCAGGATATGCCGCACGAGCCAGTTGCCCGCCTTTTATTTTAGAGATGTGTTTCCTGATCGTGTTGATTTCGTGAATCGACGCACCGCACGAAAGGAGTGCCTTGACGGTGTCCTGCTTGTCTTTGAGCGTCAGGCCGTCGCAAGGTGAGGGCATCAAAGCGGATCCACCTCCTGAAATAAGACATAGTACCAGATCATCTTTCCCTGCTTGTTCAGCCAGATTATAAATGGCAGCTGCTCCGTATCGGCCGTTTTCATCGGGCAAAGGATGCGCGGCTTCTATGAGCTTGATGCGGCTTAAATCAGCACCATGGCCATATTTAACTGTGACGATGCCCTCGGTAACTTTTTTGCCGATGAGATCTTCTATGGCCGCCGCCATGGGTGCACCGGCTTTGCCGGCGCCCACTACAAACACATGTTTAAATCGTGGGAGATGATATCCCCGATTGCCGATAAAAAGAGTATTGCCGTCGTATTTGCAGTGACGCTTGATGGCGTCATCCGGTTGAACGGCCTGAAGCGCCGTGAAAAAAATTTCAGCGGCATCTTCTCTCATTGCCGGGATTTTTTTGGGTTCAATATTCATACTTCCATTAAAATTGGGGGCAATTCTTTTGTCAAATAAAAATCGCCCGGCAATGTGTTCTTGACAAGAAAAGAATATAAACGTATCTTTTGTCGAGCGCTTTCCTATTCACCAGCCGGAAAATTTTACATGGAGCAAATCAAATGGGGAATACTCCCTCGGAATCTTTTAAAGGGCAATTTTTAATGGCCATGCCCTTGTTGCTTGATCAGAATTTTTACCAAACCGTCACGTGTATTTGCGAATATACTCCGGCCGGCTGCGTGGGGATTGTTGTGAATAGAGTTCATCCTTCTCTTTTCATAAAAGACATTTTTGATGAACTGGACATCAAATTTATTACAGATGTTGCATCGATACCCGTTCATATCGGCGGGCCGGTTCATATCGGAGAAATATTCATTCTCCATGGACCGCCGTTTGGATGGGAGGGCTGTCTGATGATTACCCCCACGCTTGCATTGAGCAACACCAGAGATATATTGGAATCGGTGGCGATGGGCAGGGGACCGGAATCATATATCATTGCCCTCGGATGTGCGGGTTGGGGTCCCGGCCAACTGGAAGCAGAGATCATGGAAAATACCTGGTTGACCGCCCCTGTTTCTGAAGATGTTATATTTGATGTACCCGTTGAGAAACGATGGGAAGCATCTTTAAAAAAGATCGGAGTAGATCCTGCTTTGATTTTGAATACATCCGGTCACGCATAAACCGCTTTCCGTTTAAACGCCTCGCTTTTTGTTTTTGGTCCTCTTACGGCCAAACTTTTTTCTAATCCCCACACAGTATTCCGGGGACTCAATAAACAAAGGAAAAAAAATTGTTCAAATGCCCGTCTCATTATTTGTCGACCAGGCACCTTGCCATATTGCTCTGAACTAGGGAATGATGTTATTTCGATCTGGGGTGCTTTTTCGATCTTGGTTTCTTTTTTTTAAGACAAATTTTGTCTTTCCTTACAAATGCGCATAGTTTGGGATTGTAATATTCTTTACAGTTTAATGGATTGTAAAGTGGGCACTCGGGATGTTTTTCCGACATAGACTTAATTTTCCTTCATTGGTATGTTCTCGACGATAAATCAATTTTATATAGCATGAAATCTCATATGTTACAAGGCATTGTGGATATAAAACACAAGGTTTGCACTCTAATTATTATGAAAACCTTAACATAATAGTGTTTTCACCCTCTGAAAATAAACGATGAAAGACCAACGTTATCCAAATTTATCAACATGAAAACAATCGGATAGCGCCGTTTGAAAAGAAAAGTTCAAAGGAAATCGCTTTGACAATTCATTTAATACCGTGTAATAAAAACGCCGACAAACATTCAAAAAATGTTTTATTGCGAAACCGGCAAAACAAATATGATTAAAATGAACACATACAATTCGCTCAAGGAAGAACTACTGAAGATCAGCAAGGATGTTTCCGGTCTTTTTTCAAATGCCAAATCAATACCCGGCATGTCGGATCATTCTTTTCATGCATGGGAGAAGACAAATTCCCGCGTTGCCAGGCAATTGTCGGAAGAGGTGATTCGGGTTGCGGTTGTGGGACCCATAAAATCCGGCAAGAGCACCTTTATCAATTCACTTTTCAAAGGAGAATATCTAAAAAGAGGTGCCGGCGTTATAACCTCTATTGTTACCCGGGTTCGGCGCGGTGAGAAGCTCAGAGCAAAGCTGTCGTTTAAATCCTGGGATGAGATTAACGCCGATATGACGCAAGCATTGATTCTCTTTCCAACATCAGCGTGGCGGACAGAAAGTGATGCATTCGACATACGGCATCAGAAAGATAGAACGGACCTTCAAAAAGCCCTTGATTCTCTGAGTTCGGATCATCTCATCGCCAACGGCGCCAGAAATGCCGACAGTATCCTTTTGTCCTCATACCTTAAAGGGTATGAAAAAGTAAAAGCGATGCTTTCCTCCGAAGTTACTTCAAAGGAATATGGAAGCGAAGAATTTACCGAGCACTGGAATTTTGTCGGTGACGGTACGATGTCGGTTTATCTTAAGGATATTCAACTGGAAATCGATTCCGGTGACATCGAGAATAATATAGAAATTGCTGATTGTCAGGGTAGTGATTCCCCCAACCCTCTCCATTTGGCCATGATTCAGGATTATCTTCTGTTAACGAATCTTATCATTTATGTGATTAGCAGCAGAACAGGGATTCGAGAGGCAGATTTAAAATTTTTATCCATCATAAAAAAAATGGGAATCATGGATAACATCCTGTTTGTCGTGAATTGTGATTTCAGCGAACATGAATCCATGGACGATCTCAAGAAATTGGTTGAAAGCGTAAAAGAAGATATTTTTATGATCAGGCCTTCTCCGGACATATATTCTATATCCGCCCTGTATAATCTGTTCAAAACACAGTCTTTAACCCTTTCGCAAAAAGACCGCATGAGACTCGCGCAATGGGAAAAAGAAACAGAACTGGTTTTATTTTCAGATGCTGAAACAGAAAGATTCGAAGCTTCTTTTTATGACAAATTGAGCCGGGGAAGTTATGCGCTCTTGTTAAAAAATCATCTTGAACGCCTTCAAGTCATTTCATCCGGCTTCGGGCGCTGGGTTTTTGTCAATCAAAATATTTTAGCTAAAGATGCAGACAGCGCCCACGAAGTTGTGGCGCATATAGAAAAGTATCGGGTGAGGATGAATCAAATAAAATCAGTGATTAAAAGCACGCTTGACGGCTCGATGCAACAGATTAATCGAGAGTTAAGAACAGATATTGATCGCTATTTTGATGTCCGATCCGGTCATATTATCCGTAATATTTTGGAATTTATAAAAAATTATACCATACCCTATCCGGAATATGAAGAACGGGTCAAAACATCCGGTTTTTCAGGCACGTTTTATCTGATATTTAAAGAATTCAAACTGGCGCTGGATACCTTCATGGCTGAAACCGTCAATCCTGAAATTATCCATTTTGTCAGAAATAAAGAAACACACATTCGAGAACAACTCATGGCGATAGCGGCGCCATTCGATGTTATTGTTCAAGATGCGGTTGTTGAATATAACAATATGATGGGTAATTTGGGGATAAATTCTTTTTATGAAACACCAAATCGCGTTGATTTTCCGGATATCGGCGCCATAAAAGCCGCTACGGGATTAACCTTGCCGCCCGCGGTTGCCCATATGCGCTACACGACGAAGATGAAAACAGAAGCAACGGTGCGTTTTGGTCTTTATAAGGTTGTCAACATCTTAAAAAAGATATTCAAAAAATCGATTCAAAACAATACGGATGGGGAAGCACCGGCATTAAAAGATGGTGTTTCACGCATGAAACGTGAGACAGAGAAATCTATCATGTCTCATTTTAAGGATTACCAGGAGAATATCAAATTTCAATATACATACAAGCTGGTTGACGCGCTTTCAAACAGCCTGTACGAATCGCTGCTGGATCGTTTTGAAATTTATACGGCAGATCTTTCAAACATTGTGTCGCAGATCGACAACAAGATGATCGACAGAGAACAGATGACGGAGTCATTGAGGTTGATGGCGCTTTCTTGCAATGACACGGATAAAAAAATAAATGCCATTAGAGAAAAAATCGAAACTTTGGGACCCATCGAAAAGTAAAAATCCCGGCCCAGAGGACCAGTCTCTGGTTATCTCAGAGGGATAGTGTTTCTACGCTGAACTAAACAAGATATGTGGGGAGGGGCTAATTATGAAGGACCATCAAAACAGGATCATCGCAGTAGCCAATGAAAAGGGCGGGGTCGGCAAAACAGTAACGGTATTAAATCTCGCAGCGGCATTATGCAAAGAAGGTAAAAAGGTTCTTGTTGTGGACATGGACCCTCAGTTTAATGCTACAAAAGGGCTCGGCATGGATGTGAGCGAAGAAGATCCGACGATATACGATCTCATCATGGACAGCCAATCCATTGAAGCGGCCCAGGTTATCCGGCATACCCGATGGGAAGGGCTTGATCTGATTCCGTCCCATATAGACCTGGCCGGTGCAGAGGTGGAACTCGTCGATAAAATCGGGCGTGAAAACCGGCTGAAAGAGGCCCTTGACGGCGTTGCCGAAAAATATGATTTCATATTCCTTGATACGCCTCCCAGTCTCTCGCTGTTGACAGTGAATGTGTTGACATATGCCGAAGAGGTGGTGGTGCCATGTCAGACGCATCCATATGCATATGCCGCGCTGGACGGACTTTTTGACACCATATTTGCCATCAAGGAAAATATTAATGCAGACCTCAATGTCACCGGCATCGTGGCGACATTATTTGATACGCGGACACGCATCAGCCATAATATTTTAGATAAATTAAAAAATGATGACAGGTATGCCGGCATGCTTTTTAACACGGTGATAAGGGCTAACACGACCATCGCAGAAAGCGCCGGGGTCGGAAAGCCTGTGATTTTTTTCAGACAAGGCAGCTATGGTTCGGAAGATTATATCCGTCTTGCAAGGGAATTGATGGATCGTGGTATGCCGGCACATTAACTGGTGTCCATCCATAAATGGCCCTTTTTGTCCTGATCGGCGTTCTCCGCGGGTTTCCGGTTGCGGCGTACAGACGTACGCCTCACCGCAACCCCTTGTGCGGCCTTGATCAGGACAAAAATTGCTCATTTCTGAATTGGACACGTAATCGGGTCCATTACGCTTCGTGGATGGACACTAACTAATTGAAGATTTAAGGAATTCCTCCATCATCATTTTTCAATTTCTCAAGGCTGTCTCTAGCAAAGTCTATGGATGGATCCATGGCCAATGCCGTTTCATAATATTCAACGGCTTTTTTCTTTTCCCCCATTTCCCTGTAATTTGAGGCGATATTGGCATAATCAATAGCGGACCCCGGGTCGAGCTGCAACACTTTTTTAAAGCATGCGATGGCTTGGTGATGCGCCTTGAGTTTGAAATAGCTAAAACCCATTGAATTGTAAATATCTGTTCGTTCGGCATCATGGGTTTCGGCTTTTTTCAATACATCCAGCGCGTTGCGATATTCGCCCATTTTATTAAAAGAGATGCCCATGTAAGAATAGATGCTGGATATATCTTGTTCCGTGGGATCAAGGTCAAGAGATCGGGTAAAATATCCAAGGGCTGTTTCAGGCTCATCAAGGGCCAGGTGACACGACCCGAGATAAAATTTTATGTAGTATTTATCCGTCAGCAGGTTTTCGATATTTTTAAGGTCTTCAACAGCTTTCCGTGGCGGTTCGTTTTCGGCAATAATTTTAGCGGAAAACATTCCCACGCTGGTTCCAAGAGATCTTTCTCTGAAATGGGCTCCCGGAATGACGGTATAAAAAGCGGGGATGCCGAGTAATGGATGCCGGGTGTTCACGACAATGACTTCCATATTTTTTTTCGCCAAAGCGGCGATGCAATTTTGGACTTCAACTTTTATATTTTCATTTGAAAGATCAGGGAGCGCTTTAATATCAATTTTTTCATCGGGGTTTATGATAAACCCGGCATCTTCGACTTGTGTGAACTTAGGAAGACCACTGGCCACATATTTGGAACCGGTATCAAAGTCACCCGCAAGTTGGGCGACTTCCGTAAGGGCACGGCTCAATGCTTTTTCAGGATCAGGCGTTGTTCCGGCCGTCCATACAATTTCACTTCTTTTCGGAAAAGTTGAAGGATCATAAGCCAACACGCCGACACTGGGTATCCCCATGTCCAATGAAAAATCCGAAATATAGACTCTAACCCCGGCGTTATGGTACTTTTGCAGCATTTCGCTCACCATTGGATCCGTTGCGGAACTTGCTTGAATTGCAGGCACTTTCAGTCGGTTCCGGCTGATTAGAGAAGATACGTGCCGTTCCACAATTTCGCAGATGCCTTGGCTTAAAGCTTCTTCTGTACAGTTGCCCGCAGACGGGCCGTTAAATTCATTAATCATGTAGAACCAATTAAATGGGATGATCATTTCCTGGTTTCGGGTTAAATTAAATGCTTTCGTCCATTTCAGCGGGAGGTTTTCGAAGACTTTTCGCGCGTTATCCAAATCATCGGAGTTGTCATGGACAGATTGAGCGATCATTTCAAAGGGGATGGCGTTCTTTTTAAGGTTGCAGTATTTTTCCACAAAGAAATTTTCAGGATTTCTTAAATAGCTAAAAAAACTGAACCGTTCCGCGAGCTCCATGACGGCGGAAGCCTCGGCCTGCTCAGGGGTGGCACCTTTTCCCATCTGCTTTTTCGTTCCGATGATGTTTACGGCATCTTTTCCACAGGTGCTGAAATAGACCGGAATGTTCAATCTCCCCTTATCGATTCTTATTGTATATTCAAGGATATCCAGATCTATTGTTCTTAATTTTTCCTTGAAACGCCGGATAGTTTCTTGGGGCGCCAGTATTTTATCTTGATCCAGTGTAAATTTCTTAAACGCGTCTTTTAAAATGATCTTGCCGTTCATGATAAATCCTTTATTGAGGGTATCGAATTTATATACTCATTATCGGTGCATGGGTCAAATCATTTTGCCCCAAGCTGCTGAACCTTGGGCGTGTGTTTTTTAAATTGACCGATTCCGATGAATTTGATATGACAGCACCATACGTTATGGGGATGTAGCTCAGCTGGGAGAGCGCGGCGTTCGCAACGCCGAGGTCGAGGGTTCGATCCCCTTCATCTCCATTTTAAATGATCTAAAGGGCTTGAAACAATTCATTCAAGTCCTTCTTTATTTTTTTTACGTTGACCAACGGTAAAGTTCGGTTTAAAATAGATTAATTTTAATAAAATAACCAGGATAATTAACATTATGGACCGCACGGCAGAATCGGATCGGGAAACGAAAGAAACATCAATTCGTATTGTGCTCAAACTGGAAGGGACCGGAAATCATGAGATCGCAACCGGAATTCCTTTTTTCGATCACATGATGACGCTCTTTTGCGTTCACGGGTTTTTTGATTTGTCTGTCGATGCCAAAGGAGATATTGACGTCGATTATCATCATACCATCGAAGATGTCGGGTTGGTTCTTGGTGATGCGTTTGACCGTGCTTTGGGTGATCGGAAAGGAATCCAGCGATTCGGTTATGCGGTGACGCCAATGGATGACGCACTCGCTGCTGTCGCTGTTGATTTGTCAAAACGTCCTTTTCTGGTTTATAATATTCCGGCTCGGGCAAATTCCGAAGGGCCTTCCTTTTTGCCGTTGACCAAAGAATTTTTGAGAGCCTTTTCAAATCGATGTGGTATGAACCTCCATGTCAATGTTTTCTATGGGGATAATGAACATCACATTAATGAATCCATTTTCAAAGCTCTGGGAAGGGCCTTGGAACAGGCCGTTTCCGTTGATAACCGGGTAAAAGATATTCGCTCATCAAAAGGCATATTATAACCCTGTCCATGCTCCGCATCTTTAAATTTGAATTTTCCGCACGATTTTATTTCACAGCGAAACCGACATGAGAAAAAAAAAGTTATATAAGAACAATAAATTCTTGGTTAAATTTTCACTTTTAGC
The DNA here is from genome assembly GCA_964591175.1 of uncultured Desulfobacteraceae bacterium. Taxonomy (GTDB): domain Bacteria; phylum Desulfobacterota; class Desulfobacteria; order Desulfobacterales; family UBA11574; genus UBA11574. The sequence continues at coordinate 41,892 of CAZQAF010000021.1, forward strand.
CGCCATGGTGTTTTTGTCAGGTTGCGGATCCGGCAATATCGTCAACAAAGCGCCGGTAACGCTGACCGGAATCAAAAAAATACTGATTCTGCCGTTTCAAGACATGTCCACTGTATATGGAGAAAATAAGGATGTTCGTTGTCCCATATGCGGAAAAGTGTTTACGACCGGGACAGTGAGCCGAGGTGCTGCTGACGCGCTCACAGAGCAATTGTTCATGATATTAAATAAACGCAAAGATATTCAATTGATACCGAGCGGGCATGCCCAGGGCGTGATGTCGGACCTGCTGGCGGGCAGTCAAAAAGAGATCAATGAGAAAAAATTGGTGATTGAAACCGGACGTATCCTCCATGCCGATGCCGTGCTTGTCGGGTATCTTTATCGTTTCCAAAAACGTATTGGAACTGAATATGCGGTGGATTCACCGGCCTCCGTGGCATTTGATCTTCATCTTATTGGTGTAAAGGATGGTCGCGTCCTGTGGGGCGGTCATTTCGACGAAACTCAGCGACCGTTATCCGACAACCTCTTTCACCTGGGCGCTTTTTTAAAAAGAAAGGCCAAATGGGTCACTGCGAAAGAGATGGCCGTCTCTGGTCTCGAAAATATGCTCAAAACTTTTCCCGTCACCAAAAAGACAGTACCAAATCAGTAACATGATGCTTATTATTCCCGCAGTTGATATTAAAAACGGAAAATGTGTCCGGCTCTACCAGGGGCGTATGGATACAGAAACAGTTTTTTCCGATGATCCTTCGGCGATGGCACAGAGATGGGTGGATGAAGGGGCGGAAATTGTCCATGTTGTTGATCTTGACGGCGCTGTTGAAAAAAGTCCCCGGAATCTTGATTCGATACAAAAAATTATCCATCGCATACACGCACGGGTACAGGTCGGAGGCGGCATCCGGAGCGAAAAAACAGTCAAGATGTATTTTGAAATGGGCGTCGAGAGAGTGGTCGTCGGCACTGAAGCCATTCAAAACCCGAAATTCGTAAAAGATGCCTGCAAAGCGTTTCCCGGTCGAATTGTCGTCGGCATTGATGCCCGCGAAGGAATGGTGGCCATTGAAGGATGGACAAAGACAACCCAAATAAAGGCCTTGGACCTTGCAAAACAATTTGAAGATTGTGGTGTTGCTGCCGTTAACTTTACGGATATTCATCGGGATGGAATGAAAACAGGTCCGAACATCAATGAGACCCGCCGTCTTGCAGAAGCGATTTCAATACCGGTCGTCGCTTCAGGCGGGGTTTCGACCATAAAAGATATCCAAAATCTCATGGCTCTGGAAGCGGTTGGGGTGGTGGGCATCATTACCGGAAGGGCCTTATACAGCGGCAGTTTGAATCTTAAAGAAGCCATTGAAGTCGCGAGAACTCGGTAATGGCTTTAGTTCAGCGTAGAAACCCTGGCCCAGAGTCCAATGGCTCTGCCAAAAGAACCGCTGAAAGAGTGTGAAGTGAGCTAAAGCCCGCCCTGGCGCGTATCTATAATAATTAGCTCTGAGCTATTCGCCATTACAAACATGCCTTTTTGAGGAAAGATTAATGGTTATCGGTCTGGGCCAGGGTGTAAAGTGAGTCCCGCCTTGGCGGGATTGAGGAATTCTGTCAATTATATAAAATTGCCGGCTTCCGGATCGTAGAGCTTACAGTTCGGAGAGAGCAAAGCGACTCCATAACTTTAGGCACTTTAGATCACTTTAGGCACTTTTCACTGGTTCGGTTTTAGATAGATCAGCCCCTTTCAGGGGTTAAATCAAAGCCGACCTCTCTATGGTCGGATATTTACCACTCATCTATACCTTGACAAGATAATCATCCATAGTTATAGTTTAAGTTTGA